>WHSV01000054.1 GCA_009379915.1 Actinomycetota bacterium
CGCAGGCGGTGGAGTAACGCCTCCAATTGCTGGGTAACGAGGGTCGGATGTCTCAAGAAGATGTGAGCGCTCGTCAGATCGCCGGTCGCTACACCCTTACGAAGCCGCTCGGAAGGGGCGGAATGGGGACCGTGTGGGCGGCCGAGGACACGCTGCTGAAGCGCCGGGTGGCGGTCAAGGAAGTGAAGCTGCCCCCCTCGATCCCCCTGTCCGAACGAGAGGCGATCAAGGCGCGGGCGACGCGGGAAGCGCGAGCCGCGGCGCAGCTCAGTCATCCGAACGTCGTCACGATCTTCGACGTGGTCGAGGACGACGGGACCTACATCGTCATGGAGCTCGTCGGGGCGCCGTCTCTGGCCGAGACCGTGCGTGAAAGCGGGCCGCTCACCTACCGCCAAGCCGCACGGATCGGGCTCGACGTCCTGGACGCACTCGAAGCGGCCCACGCCAAGGGCATCATTCACCGGGATGTGAAGCCGGGAAACGTGATGTGGCCCCCCGGCGGGCGGGCGAAGCTCGCGGATTTCGGCATCGCGTCGCTCAAGGGCGATCCCAAGATCACGACCACAGGCATGATCATGGGCTCTCCTTCCTTCATGGCGCCGGAGCAGGCGATCGGTCGGGCGACGGGGCCCGCCACCGACCTGTGGTCTCTCGGCGCGACCCTCTATTTCGCGACGGAGGGGGTGCCGCCGTTCGACAAAGGTCAACCCATTCCGACGCTCACGGCGGTGGTGCACGACGACGCCCCGAGTCCTCAGGGGGCGGGTGCACTCGGCCCCGTCATCGCAGTGCTGATGAGCAAGGGGTCCGAGGACCGACCCGGCCCGGCGACGCTTCGCCCCATGCTCGTCGACGTCGCCGAAGGACGTCGCGCCGATGTGTCCACGGAGGTCTACGAACCACCACCGGCCGAGTGGGAGGGCGGAGGAGAGGAGGCCACGCGTCGCCCCGCCCCCGATACCGCCGCACCGCGCGAGGTGCCCGACAGGCGCGGCCGAGGCGCGCTGATCGCGCTCGGAGTGGCGGCTCTACTGGTGGTCGGAGGGATGATCTTCTGGGGTCTTCAGGACGACGATCCGCAGGGCGATGCCCCTCAGGCCGAAGAGAACGGGGGCCGAGATCGTGGCCGGGGAGGAGGCGGAGGCGAAGAGGAACCCGGCATCGGCCCCACGGATACGTTCACGGCGGGTGATACCGGCTACGGAGTTGAGGTTCCCGAGAATTGGCAGGAGCGTCCGCAGGCCGATACCCGGATCGACCTCGTGGATCCGAAAACGGGTGACTACTTGCGCGTGGAGTGGACCGATCAGCCGGGCGAGGACGCCGTAGCCGCCTGGGAGCAGCAGGAGAGTTCATTCGCTCCGTCCCACGAGAACTACGAGCGCATCCAGCTCAAGGCCGTCGATTTCCAGGACTCCCCGACGGCGGCGCTATGGGAGTACACGTGGTCCGAAGGAGACACCCAGCTGCACGCCTACAACCTCGGTTTCGTAACGGACGACGGTGAATACGGCTTCGCCCTCAACTTCGTGACCGACGAAGACAACTGGGACGAGTCGCAACCGCTCTGGGAGAACTTCACCGCTACCTTCGGCCCCAGCTGAAGAGTCGTAAGCGGAACCTGTCACTCCATCCATATAGCCTTCTCCCAAGGTGTCAGACATCGGTCTGACAATCGTCGGACTCAGGTCAGACACCTCTTGGAGCAGACACCCGCGCTCGAGAAAGCCCGCCCCTGGAACGGCTGGGGCCAAGGCGAAAGGAGTCGCAGATGGCTACGTCCGATTGGAAGGTTCCCCGACCTAGCGGCGTGGTCAGTAGTAGGGACTTGGCGCGCAACACATCGAACCTGCTGACGGAGTTGAAGGAATCCGAGCACTCGCTGCTGATCGTGCGACACGGGCTTCCAACTGCGGTCATCTCCTCGATCCCGGACCCTGCGTGGCGTCCTCGCCGCTCCGTAGCCGAGATCGAGCTCGGTCGGAGTGACGAGCCAAATGAGGCAGAAGTTGGGACGGACGATGAAGTGGCTCTCGAGGTCCTTGAAGGGCTCGAGCTGAGCGACTCTCACCGCAGAATCCTGGAAGCGGTGTCCGACGGCGAGGAATGGGTACCCGATGCGATCGCGACGAAGGCGGAAGTCGAAGGAACCGCCGGTCTCCTCGGGTATCTCGAAATCAGGCTACTAATCATCCGGCGCTTCGGGTACTACCGGATCAGCAAGAACGGCGTTGAGGTCCTGCACGCCCTGAGGTCCCAAGACGCTCACAAAGGGGCAAGCGGCTAACCCAGCTCAGAAAACCGGACTTAACACGCACTTGAGCCACGTACCTAAAGGCGGCCGGGTTCGCTGCCGATTTCGGAGGTGAACGCCAGGACCCAGCAAGGGATGTGAGCCCGAGTGCGGAAGTTGTTGTCTGTTTCTATCGCGAGCGTCGTTCTCGCCGCATTGATTCCCGTTTCTCCTGCAACCGGCGCGACCTGTTGGTCCTACTCCGCCAAGGAACGAGCCTTCGCCAAGAAGATCAACTCCGCTCGCGGGCGACACGACATAGGGCGACTAAGGCTCGACCCGGAACTCTCCAAGGTGGCGACGAAGCAGACGAAGGCCATGATCAGGAAGCGTCTTCTGCACCACACATCGAATCTGGGTCGGCGCGTTACGAACTGGACGATGCTCGGCGAGAACGTCGGCTACGGGGGTACGGTCGGCTCTCTACACACCGCTTTCATGCGCTCCGCTCCACACAAGAGAAACATTCTCACCCGGCAGTTCAAGTACGTCGGAGTGGGTACGAAGAAAGCTCATGGCTACCTCTGGGTCACGGTCGTGTTCCAGGCCACGAGGAACCCCGGTACGACATTGCGCATGCCCAAATGCTGAAGTGGTAGATGGTTCTGGGCTGGCTTCGGCTGAGCTCTGCTGCGCCTCGCCGAGCTAAAGGGTCGGAATCCCGCCCTCCGGGCGGGCAAGTCTCTCTAGTCGACGACTAGGTACTTCGACCCGCTGAAGCCCCCCTCGTGGGCGCCATCCCTGGGCATCCTGGCCGCAACCCTGTAGCGCGTGCCGCTCTTTCGGTTGGGCAAGAAGAAGGAGTGCGCGAAACGGCCGTTGTTGTCGAGGGTCGGCCATTTCTCGGCAACCTCCTTGTAACTGCCCTTGGGTGGCCGCCTGAACAGGCGGACGCGCACGGATTTGCCCGCGTGCGAAGGACGAACCCTTCCTCCGATGACGGCTCGTCTCTCGGTAGTCGCGTAGTGATAGAGACCGGTTGAGTCTGGGTTTCGATCGTTCGGCGCAATGGTTACGACGTGCTTCACTCTCACTCGAGCGACACGGCTGTCTGACCCCCAGTAGCTCGGACGCGTGGAGAAAGTCGCGGCGATGGAGACCTTCTTGTGTGGAGTCAACGTCGCTGCGAACCGACCCTTCGACCCCGTCATGAGCGTGGACTGTTGCTTCCACCGGCCACCCCTGTACTTGATGTATAGAGTCACCGGCCGATTCGCGAGCGGCTGCCCCGACGAATGGACGAGTGTTCCAGACACCCCCACCGAGCGTCCGTACGGTACGAGCGCTGCGGACGTTTCGAGATTGAGCCTCGTGGTTCTGCGTCCCGTGCCGATCAGCGCCTTGGTCTTGCGCCTGAACTTCGGAAGCTGGGCGTACACCTTGTTACCCGGGCAGGCCGTTTGACC
The DNA here is from genome assembly GCA_009379915.1 of Actinomycetota bacterium. GTDB lineage: Bacteria > Actinomycetota > CADDZG01 > CADDZG01 > WHSQ01 > WHSV01. The sequence continues at coordinate 3,703 of WHSV01000054.1, forward strand.
TGCATCGCGATGGCCAGCGATCACCCGCATCCTGCGTCCGTTGAAAGTGTGCGTACCGGTCGGGTTCAAGTCGTGCCGGTCGGCCTCCCACGCCAGCATCCCCTTCAGCGAGGTCTTCATCGCCAGGGGAGGTCCGATGTTCGTGAAGTTGCCCATCAGGCTGATCCCGACGCTGCCGGAGTTGAATCCGCCCACGTGCGCGCCGGTGACGACATTGTTGCGGTAGTCCTCGGAGTCGTGCGTCTCCCAAGGCCCGTAGTTACGCGCCCAGCGGCCCTCGTAGATTGTGCCACTCCAGTCGATGATGAAGTTGTAGCCGATATCGCACCAGCCGCGACTTTGCGTGTGGTAGGCGTAGATGGCGCGCATCGTTGCGGCGCCATTTCGGTCGTGGTTCGACCCCGCCGTGTGATGAACGAAGATCTGACGCAGGGGATGAAAGGTCCTCTTACAGCCCCCGGTCGAGGACTTCAGCCTCTCGTCCGCTCCCCATTCAGAGCGCGTGACGATGGCGGGCGCGGCGGGATCGGACTGGGTGGTGCTCGTCAGAGCAACCTCACGCTTGGGCCCGTCGAGGGTGTTGATGGACTCCATCGTGATCGGGCCCATCCACTCGTCCTCGGATTTTTTGCCCAGCTCCTTGCGGTACTCGACGTTCACCGGTCGATCGACCGCCATCAGGCCGGTGAACCGACTGCTCCCCACCTCCATGTCGTGGCTCAGGGGTGCGACTCGCCATTTCGACACGTGCCCCGTTTCGTCGATGGTTCGATAGGAGACGCCCGAGTCGTGGCTGCCCTCCCATGTGAATCCGATGTGGGTAGGCCGGGACGTCAGTGCCACTCGCCCGCGTGCTCCGTCGAAGGTCACGCTCCTCATGAGCGTCTCGGGCACCCGGATCGTCTTTGCCGGCGCGATGGTCGCATTGGCCAGCGAGGACGCCACCAGGCACACGATCAGCACGATCCTCAGGCGCGCGACGCGACGCGCCTGCGATGATTCATCCAAAGTGAAACCCTCCCCGCGCGAGAAGGGCCAAACGATAGCGGCGACCTGGGGAGCGCGCCAGCCCTGGTCGCGAATTTTGGCCCCGGCGCCAATCCTGATCCCGCCCACCTGGCACGTATCTACGTCGAATAGAGGTTTGACACTCTTATAGGAGTGCTATAAGAGTTACAGCCCATGAATCTAATCGAGCCGACCACGGCAGATCGCTCGAGGTCCGAGAGCTCCGCGGACTCGCTGATTCCCTCCACGACCACGGAGACGCGCTCCCTCGGGGTCCGCCGGACTCTGGGCTGGACCGTTCGTCTGTTGTTCGCCCTGTTCCTCTTCGTCGGCGCCCTCCAACTGATGCGAGTGGGGGCGGCCAGCGTGGACATCCTGCAGACGGGCGGCTTCCTGGTCAGAAACGCCGGCTCCACGCTGGGACTGGGGTGGCTCGGGGCATTGCTCGTCCTGTCCGGGTCTCCGATCGCCGCGACCTCCCTCACCCTGGTGGCTGCGGGCGAGCAGGTCGCCGACGGGGCCCAGCGGTTCACCGAGATGCAGGGCTTCTCGATGCTGACCGGATCGCGTCTGGGCGCTGCCTTCGTCGTTCTGTTGACGGCCGTGATCTACGCCTTCAGAAGCAAGAACGGAGGGCGTAAGAAGCCTCTTTCGACCGCCGTCATGGCGCTCTGCACGACGGCTCTCATCTACGTGCCCTCGGCGATGATCGGCGCGCTGCTCCTCGGCTGGGGGCCGTTCGCCGCCTTGGAGCTTCAGTTTCCTGCGCAGTTCGCAGACCTGATCGACGTGGTCTACGGACCGCTAATCGACCGCATCGACGGGTGGCCGTCGCCCCTCCTCTTCCTCGGGGGCCTCGGCGTTCTCCTGGTCTCGTTCAAGGCGATCGATTCGGTGTTGCCCCCCATGGACGCCGCCACCGTGGAGGGTCCCAGGAGGGACTGGCTCAAGCGCAAGTGGCCGATGTTCGGGCTGGGGTGCCTCGTAGCGCTGGTGACCATGTCGGTCTCGGTTGCCCTGACACTTCTGATGCCTCTCGTCGCAAAGGGCTACGTGAAGCGCGAGCACATCCTGCCGTACATCATGGGGGCAAATATCGCTACGCTCGGAGACACCATGCTTGCGGCCTTTGCCCTGGACTCCCCTGCCACGGTGCGCATCGTTCTCGCTCAGGTTGTTGCCACGACGATTGTCAGCGTTCTCATCCTGACCTTCTTCTATCCGCAGGTCCGCAGCGGGATCTGGCGCTTCCAACGTCAGATGATCAAGAGTCGCACGCGACTTGCGGGCTTCACGGCCGCCCTGTTCGTCACCCCGATCGCCATCATCGCGGCCTCCGGACTGGCCGGTTAGGCATGGCCAACCGAGAGGGTCATCCTCGCCAGGTGACATTGAAGATTCCGAGGCCGCTGTACGAACAACTCCAGCAGGTGATCGAGGACTCCGGCTTCCATTCCGTGACCGAGTTCGCGACCTACGTGCTCCGGGACCTTGTGTCCCACCACCGGCGCGGAGAGCCCCTCCCGGAACCCAGCGAGGGTGGCGCCACGGCCGCGGTGAAGGCCGCTCATGACGACGTCGAGCCGCTGAACCCCGACGAGATAGAAGCCATTCGACAAAGACTTCAATCGTTGGGCTATCTCTAGGCAACCCCCGGCTACCACAGGCAGAACGAGTACACTGCGCCGAACCGGCGAGCGTTACTCCGCTGGTGGCAGTACCGAATGCGGTGTAGAGGCATGGCTAGATGGAGTCGCATCGGCGAACCTGACCGCAGGTCTCGGCGAAGCGTGAGGAAAGAGGGCATGGGGGCACAAGAGACACGGGACGGGCACCTGGTTGAGCTCAAGGATGTCCGCAAGAGCTTCGGCACGAACCTGGTTCTCGACGGCATCGACCTAACGGTTATGCGCGGCGAAGCGATCGTCATCGCGGGTCCGTCCGGCTCGGGCAAGTCCACCATGCTCCGCTGCGTGAACGCCCTCGAGACCATCGACTCCGGTGAGATCACCTTCGACGGCCGCTCGGTCTCGACGGCGGGCAAGAGCATCTACAAGCTGCGGGCCGAGATCGGCATGGTGTTCCAGTCGTTCAACCTTTTTCCGCACAAGACCGTGCTCGACAACATCACCCTGGGACCGGTGGAGATCAAGGATGTCTCCAAGGGAGAGGCCAGAAAACGGGCCGAGAAGTTGCTCGAACGGGTCGGGATTCCGGAAAAGGCGAACGCCCTTCCGAACGACCTGTCGGGAGGTCAGCAGCAACGCGTCGCCATCGCGCGCGCACTGGCCATGGAGCCCAAGCTCATGCTCTTCGACGAACCCACGTCTGCGCTCGACCCCGAGATGATCCGTGAGGTTCTCGACGTGATGCGGGATCTCGCGAAGGGGGGCATGACGATGCTCGTCGTGACCCACGAGATGGGCTTCGCGCGCGAGGTCTGCGATCAGGTCGTCTTCATCGATGACGGCAAGATCGTCGAACAGGCACCGCCCGACGAGTTCTTCAACCACACCAAGAGCGAACGCGCCAAAGACTTCGTCGACAAAATCATTCACCACTAGTGTTCCGTCCTATGACGTTTGCCCCAAGTTGCTTGTTGGGACGGGACACACTGGAAATGTCGGTAGAGAGCCGTCTGAAAGCGGTTCAGGAAGGGGGAGGTAGATGCGAGGTAACAAACGGCTGTGGATCATCGCCTTGATGATGGTTCTGGCTCTGGTCGCCGCTGCATGCGGCGACGATGAGGAGGACGGCGACACCGGTGACGACACCGGTGGCGAGACCGAAGAGACCTATGAGGCCCCAGAGGGCACGCCGATGGCCGAATGGCAGGAAGAGGGCTCGGTCACGATCGGCGTCAAGTTCGACGTTCCTCCCTTCGGATTCGAGAACCCGCAGAGCGGTGAAGTCGAGGGCTTCGACATCGACATGGGCAACTACATCGCCGACAGGCTGGGTGTAGAGCCCGAGTTCATCGAGGCCATCTCGGACAACCGGATCCCGTTCCTGGAGGACGGGACCGCGGATCTGATCCTGTCGACGATGACCATCACGACCGACCGCGACGCAGAGATCGACTTCAGCCGACCCTACTACGTCGCCCAGGGACGCATCCTGGTGCCGGAGGGCTCGGACATCGCCGGGATCGACGATCTCGGTCAGGGCACGTCGGTATGCACCGCAATCGGCTCGACCTACGAGGCGACACTTTCTGATCAGGCCCCAGACGCGCAGCTCGATCTCGTCGACTCGTACTCGGAGTGTTTCGAGCTGCTTCAGAACGGTTCCGTCGACGCGGTTTCGACCGACGACGTCATCCTCACGGGGATGGTCATTCAGGACGAGTCCTTGCAGCTCGTCGGTGACCCCCTGACCACGGAGCCGTATGGCGTCGGCGTGGCGGAGGGTGAGACCGAGGCCGCCGATTTCCTGAGTGAGACGGTCGAGATGTCTTTCGACGACGGCACCTGGGACGAGATGTACGAAGAGTGGGTCGGCCAGCACACGGGTGAAGATCCTCAGCACCCCAGCGAGCTCACGCTCGAGGACGCCTACGAGCTCTTCCCCTGCGACGAGACCTGCTGACGATTTGAGAGGACTGGCCGGCTGAGGACCGGAGCCTAGTTGGATCGTGTAATACCGATCATCATCAACAACCTCGACGAGTACGCGTCGGGGTTGTTGGTGACTCTGCGGCTCGTCGGCATCTCCTTCGGGGTGGCGATGGTCGTGGGGACGCTCGTTGCATCCCTGCGCATCACACCCGCCAGGCCGCTCAACTGGATCGGAGCCTTCTACGTCGAGACCTTTCGCAACGTCCCGCTGCTGGTGCTTGCCATCATCTTCTCGGCAGGGCTCAGCAGAGCCGGGCTGCCTCTCGGGAAGATGTCCGCCGCGAGCGCGGCTCTAGGCCTCTACACCGCGTCCTACATCGCGGAGTCGATACGGTCGGGCGTCAGCGCGGTGAGCAAGGGGCAGATCGAAGCGTCCCTCAGCCTCGGCTTCACCTACGGCCAGACGATGCGGCAGGTAATCCTTCCGCAAGCGTTCAGGACGGTCATCCCTCCCATTGGGAACCTGATCATCGCAATGATCAAAAACTCGGCCATCGTCGCCGGATCCCTGATCGCCCTCGATGACATCCTCAAGGTCGCGCGCGTCGTCAACAGTCGCACCTTCGCGACGAACGAAGCGTTCTTCTGGGCCGGCATCGGCTATCTGTTGCTCACCATCCCGGCGACCATCATCGTGCGAAGGCTCGAAAAGCGCTTCGCAATCAGGAGGTAACGCATGGGTTACCTCCTCGATCCGGCCAATTGGGAATGGGTCTTCGCGGGGCGGAACTTCATGTTCCTGGTCGAGCGATTCCTGAACAACATCATCCTTGCGCTGATCACGATGGCTCTCTCGCTGATCCTCGGTCTCGTCATCGCGCTTCTGCGCATCTCGAAGAACAAGGTCACGTCGGTGGTGACGGGGATCTGGATCGATGTCTGGCGCAACCTGCCGGTGTTGCTGATTCTCCTCTACTTCGGCTTGGCCCTGCCTCAAGAGGCCAAGGAGTTCTGGGTCGACATCGCGCCCGGCTTTCTCCCTCCTCAGATCAGGAGCAGCGGACAGGTCATCGCCAGCATCGTCGCACTGACCATCTACAACTCCGCCGTCATCGCCGAGATCTTCCGCGCGGGCATCCAATCGCTGGAGCGGGGGCAGGGCGAGGCGGCGGCTGCTCTCGGTCTCCCTTACTGGAAGGCGATGCGGATCGTGATCCTGCCGCAGGGGCTCAGGCGCATGGTTCCGGCAACCGTGTCACAGCTCATCACGCTGACCAAGGACACCAGCCTTGTGAGCATCCTCGCCATCCAGGAGCTCGTCGCTGCGGGATCGATCGTCAACAACACGAGCGGAAGCCCCTTCGGTGGCGTCGGCGTTCCGGCCCCCATCCTCCAGGTCTACGTCGTGGTGGGCGGGATGTTCGTCGTGTTCAACCTCGCGCTGTCGCTTCTCTCTCGCCGCCTCGAGGTGCGCGAGCGCAAACGAGCCGGGGACGTCGAGACGGTCACGGGGCTGGAGGATCAGATCACGATCAAGCCCGTCTGACGATCGCACGGGTGCAACCGTCTGCCTCGACCTCATCTACCCTGAACCGTCATGCCCGGTAAACGGCTCGTCATCGGCCTCTGCGCGTCGGTCGCGCTCCTGACCGCGGCATGCGTTCCATCAGAGGCGGACGTCGAGGACGTGGTCTCGTACGACCGCGACACGACGATGGGACGGCTCCAGCGCGACGGAGACATCACGATCGCAATGCCCCCCGACCTCGGGCCCTTCGGTTCGATCGATGGGAACGGCGAACCCGTGGGGTTCGTTGCCGAGCTCGCCGCCGAGATCGCCGCTGCTCTGAGGGTGGACGCCGAATATGTGGCGGCGTCCGGAGAGGAGGCTCTGGAGCTGGTGGAAGAAGGCGAGGTCGACCTCGCCTTCCCGACCGTCGGAATCACCGAGAGCCTGGCCCGGCAGAACAACCTTTCGGCCCCCTACTGGATCGCCCACAAGCGCCTCCTGGTTCCGAGCAGCTCCGACCTGCGAACCGACGCGGATCTCGGGGGCCGGCAGGTGTGCCAGTACGAGGAGGAGCGCACACGGACAGACATCGCCGACCTGGTCCCCGACGCCGACGTCACCGACGTTTCGGACTTCGCCGAGTGCGCTCGGGCACTCCAGAGCGGGAGCGAAGTCGCCACCGCGCCCGACGTCTACCTGATGGCCCTTGCGAATGCGCTCGGCACTCACGAGATCCGCGGCGAGCAGCTCAGCAGCTCCGGCTACGGAGTCGCTCTGCCCGAAGGCGCCACGGACATGCGGACCTTCGTCAACACCGTGTTCTCCGACCTCAAGTCGGAGGGCAGGTGGCTTGAGTACTACGAGGAGTGGCTCGCACCCGTGGCGAGACGCGAGGACGTCAACGCCCCCGACCTCACGCTCGAGGAGGCCGCCACGCTCTGGCCGAACGACCTGATGTAGTCGCCCGCCGTTACGGGTAGCTGTAGATGTTCCCCGGATTCCGTTTCGATTGGAAGATGTGCATAACGAAGATATTTCCGCCGCGACGGTCCAACCCGACTCCGACATGCTTCCACGTCCCCAAGATGTTCGCGCGGTGGCCACTCGATCTCTTGAACGCTCTGAAGAGGCTCTTGCAGCCGCCGCCCCTGCCCACGTTCTGCCCCAGTCGCCGCCAGCGCGTGACCGTGCTGCCGAGATCGCCGTCGTGGTAGATGGACCCGTTCCTCGCCATCCCGCGAGCGTGTCGCCGGGCGACGTAACCTAGTTGCTTGTCCGCGTCTAGACGTCTCTTTCCTTTGCGGTGACGCAGACCGTTGATCTTCTTGAGAAAGCAGCGTTCGCCCTTGGAGAACGTGTAGTTATTCACCGGCTCGGACTCCCCGAGCGAGGCCCTCGGTGTCGACGGCAAAATGCTCAATGTCACGATCGTCACCCCAGCCAAGACCGCGGCGAGATGAACTCTCGGGACGGGTGCACCACGAAAAAAGCGCATGATGACTCCTTCCAGTCCGTTAACTACCGACTCCCGCGACGAAGTCAGGGGTGAGGATTATCACGTTTCGATGAACTTGAGTCTTAGAAACGACAACCGTACGTAGCCGGGCGGAGACTTCTCGTGAGAGGTGGCTGGTCAAGGGCCGGAGAAAAACTTCGGAAACGGAAAGAGAAGCGATCGTCTCGACGATCGCGGGCATTACCCGACGGCGGCGCTTCGGCGCCGGCGTGAGTGGAGACGCCCCAAAGGGGCGTCGGAGCGTGAGGGAAACGAAAAGAGAAGCGATCGTCTCGACGATCGCGGGCATTACCCGACGGCGGCGCTTCGGCGCCGGCGTGAGTGGAGACGCCCCAAAGGGGCGTCGGAGCGTGAGGGAAACGAAAAGGAGTATGGACAATGGGGGTCGACTCATACAGTGTGTTCAACCATGGCTCTGGGGGAAAGCAACTCATCGCGAACGGTCCTGATCGTGGACGATGACGAGGAAATTCGGCACGCACTACGCCTTCTCTGCGAATCGGAAGATTTGGAGGTCGTGGGTGAAGCCGCCAATGGAGTCGAGGCCGTTCCGATTGCGCTGAGCAAGCAGCCGGACTTCGTCATCCTCGACTACTTGCTCCCCCGTCTCGATGGGGAGGGCGCCGCCGAAATCCTCCGAGCCGTCATCCCCGAGACCAAGATCGTCGCGTTCTCGGCAATGCTCGAACAGCAACCGGACTGGGCGGACGCGTACCTGAACAAGGACCGCATCGCCGAGCTCATGCCTCTGCTGCGAACCTTCATCCGGTAGCCTTGATGCATGGCTAAGGAATCATCATTTGATGTCGTGTCCGAGGTGGATATGCAGGAGGTTCGGAACGCCGTCGATCAGGCGAGCCGTGAGATCTCTCAGCGCTATGACTTCAAGGGGACCGATTCGAGCGTCGAGCTCGGCGAGGACGGCGGGGCACAGGTGATCCGCGTTCACTCGAACACCGACCAGAAGGTCAAGGACACCGTGAAGGTGCTCGAAGAGAAGCTCGTCAGGCGCAAGGTGGCCCTGAAGGCGGTATCGCACGGAAAGATCGAACAGGCCGCAGGAGGAACCGCTCGTCAGACGCTCACTCTGAACCAGGGCATCGCGACCGACAAAGCCAAAGAGATCGTGAAGTTCGTGAAGGACATGAAGGTCAAGGCCCAGGGCTCCGTCCAGGGTGACCAGGTCCGGGTATCGGCGAAGTCGAGGGACGCGCTACAGGACATCATCGCGGCCCTGAAAGAGAAAGACTTCGGCATCCCGCTGCAATTCACGAACTACCGCTAACCGCCCGACGCGTCTTCGCGACGAGTGGGTCGGCCCCTTTTTCCGCAACCTGGGCTCTCTGAGAGACCTCAGCGCGGAAAAAGTCCGGCGGCCCGGGCGAGCGAGGGTTAGGTCAGGCCTAATAGGGCCTCTACTTCCGGGATTGATTGGGCCGGGGACTTGTGCAGCAGGGTCGTCATCCCGGCCTCCTGCGCCGCCTTCAGGTGCCCGGGGTGGTCGTCGACGAAGACGCATTTCTCCGCTTCGAGTCCCAGTTCGCCGACCGTCAGCTTGAAGATGTCGGGGTCCGGCTTGCGGAGCCCGACTTCTCCGGAGATCACCACGACGTCGAACAGCGCCCGGATACGATCGATCGGATAGAGCCCCATACCCCATGAGTTCGACAGCAGGGCCGCCTTGTAGCCACCCGATTTGGCGCGCTCCACGAGCTCGAACATGTCCTCTTCGAGATCGAGCGTCTCGAAGAGGCTCGGCACGAGACCGTCGTGCCCTATGTCCACACCCGAGTACTCCTTGAGCCGGGCTGCGAAAGCAACGGAGAAGTCGCTCTCGGAGATTCGCCCCGTCTCGAAACCGGTGACCAGATCGTCCTCGGCCCCCATATACGCGCTGAGCGCGGCTCTCACCAGGTGCTGCATCTCGATCCCATGGGCCGTGGCGAACGCCGCCATTGCGTTCTCGAGCGACGTGGTCATCACCCCACCGAAATCGATCACGAGCGCTTCGTACCTGCTCACAGCGTGATCCCCGACGCGATGGCCAACCCTCGGCGAGCGAGAGCCGGAACGTCTCTCTCCATGCGAGCAAAGAAGGGATCGTCGGTCATCCCCGCAAGGTGGCGCGCGTAGGACCCCTCGAGAAGGATCGCCAGCTTCCAGGTTGCAAGGACTCTGTACCACTCGAGCGCCGCGGCGTCCCTGCCGGTTTTTTCCTCGTAGCGACGAACCAGCTCGGAGCGTGTGCCGAACCCCTCGAGTCTCGTCACACGGTTGAGGTCGGGGAGGACGTCGTCGTCCTCCTCGCCGGACTCGAGCCAGAACGAAGCCATCCAGCCGAGGTCCGCAAGCGGATCGCCGAGCGTCGACATCTCCCAGTCGAGGATCGTAACGAGCCGGACTGGCCCAACCTGGGCGAACATCACGTTGTCGAGCTTGTAGTCGCCGTGGACGAGCGTCGACTTCGGGGAGTGAGGACGGCTGTCCCCGAGCCAGTCGCCGAGCCTCTCCAGGTCCGGGACGGGTCTGGTCATCGGGAGGGTCAACTCGAGCTGACCACTCCAGCGTCTTAATTGTCGCTCGAGGTAGCCCTCCCTCCTTCCAAAATCGCCTAGCCCACAAGCATCGATGTCGACGTCGTGCAGCTCGGCGAGCGCATCGATCATCTCCTCGCCGAGCCGGGGTCTCGCCTGCTCGTCGAACTGCTCGGGGAGTTGGGAACGAATGACGACTCCATCCACTCGCTCCATCACGTAGAAGGGAGCGCCGATCACGGACTCGTCGTCGCACATGAGCACGGTTCTGGGCGAGCGCACTGCGGTCGAATCGAGCGCGTGAAGGACGCGGTACTCACGAGATACGTCGTGCGCGGTCGGCAGGAACGCGCCGCTTGGTGGTCGTCGCAGAACGAGCTCGTCGCTTCGGTAGCGCACGAAGAAGGTCTCGTTCGAATGACCCGCTCGGTGGCGTTGCACCGACAGCTCGGCCGGCGCCCCGAAGTGCGAGTCGAGGTACGCCTTCAAGGCCGCCTCGTCCACGAGCGGCGGCAACCTCTCCGCCGGTTGCGTCAAGCGAGCCCTCCGGTGGCGCTCTTCGTCGAATCGCCGCTCGTCGCCGCCTTCAAAACGTTGCGCGCGATGACCATGCGATGGACCTCGCTGGGACCGTCGTAGATACGGGCGGCGCGCGCATCGCGGTAGAAACGCTCGAGGGGCAGGTCGCCCGAGTAACCCAGGGAGCCATGAAGCTGCAACGCTCGGTCGACGATCTTGTTGAGAATCTCACTGACGTAGACCTTGGCCATCGAGACCTCCTGACGATACTCGTCGCCCCGCTCGATCAAGTACGCCGCGTGTAGAACCATCAACCGGCTCGCGTACAACTCGATCGCAGAGTCCGCCAGCCAGTTCTGCACCGTCTGACGCCCGGCAAGTGGTTCGCCGAAGGTCTCACGGGTCAGAGCCCGCTCGGCGGCGAGGTCGAGCGCTCGTTGCGCCACTCCGATCCAGCGCATGCAGTGAGCCAGGCGCGCCGGACCGAGCCTTACCTGGGCAAGCGCGTAGCCGCTTCCCAACTGGCCCAGCAGCGCGTCGGCGCCTACCCGGCAGTCCTTCAGGACGACCTCGCAGTGCCCGCCCGGTGAGGCCGTCCCCATCACCGGAATCTCACGGACCACGCTCCACCCCGGGTTGTCCGCGTCCACGAGAAAGAGCGAGAAGGCGTCTCTGTCCCCCGCCTCGCCCGTGCGGGCGACGACGATGGCGAATGCCGCTCTCGCGGCCCCCGAGATGAACCACTTGTCGCCGTTGATGACCCAGCCGTCGTCGTCGGGCTCGGCGGTCGTCGCCAGGCCCAACGGATCGGATCCGGCCGCCCGCTCCGTCATGGCGAAGCAAGAACGCACTCGCCCCTCCGAGAGTGGCCTCAGGTAGCGCTCGAGTTGCTCGGGCGCCCCGGCATGCAATAGAAGGTGCATGTTTCCCTCGTCGGGGGCCATGGCGTTTAGTCCGAGCGACGCAAGGCTCGAGGCTCCGCACTCCTGGGAGACGATGGCCATGCCGAGTGGCCCGAGGCCCACGCCTCCCCACTCCGGCGGAAGATGAGGGTTGAAGAGGTTGCGTTGCTTGGCCTCTGCTCGCAGCCGTTCGATCACTTCGTTGAAGCGCTCGCCCTCGACCTCGACGTCGGCACCAAGCTCAAGCTCGGCGGGAATCGCGGCGTCGCGGACGAACGCGGCCACCTTTTTCTGCACGTCTGCGATCTCGGCCGGCAATTCGAAATCGATCATCGGGTTGCTCCTCTGAGACGATTCACAACGCTACTTGATCTCCTGAGAGAGCCGGTGTGCTTGTACCCTCACAAGAATGTGGTCACGCCGGCCGATCGCACTCCTGGGCACATGCTCGCTCGTCGTCGTGGCCGGCTGCGCGCCCCAACCCGTGAACTCTCAAGGCGAACAAGTAAAAGGCCTTTACGATCTGTTCTCGATCGCGGCGGCCGTTATCTTCGTCCTAGTCGCGGGGCTCATTGCCTGGAGCATCCTTCGCTACCGCGCCAGGCCAGGTGACAATGATCTGCCCGATCAGTTCCACTCGAACGTGAAGCTCGAGATCCTCTGGTTCGCCATCCCGACGGTGATCGTCATTGGTCTCTTTGTCTCGTCGGCAGTGGTCCTAGACAGAGTCAACGACGAGTCCGGCGGGCAGACGATCATCGACGTCGAGGCTTTTCAGTGGGGCTGGAGATTCACCTACGAGGACGAGGACGTGTCGGTGATCAGCAGTCCCGGTGACCCGGCCGCCATCTCGGTGCCCGTCGGCGAACCGGTGACGTTCGTCATCACCGCCAGCGATGTGGTGCACTCCTTTTACATCACGGACTTCCTGATAAAGCGAGACGCGATTCCCGGCAGAGAGAACCGACTACCCATCACGATCGACAAGGAGGGTACCTACGGGGGCCGGTGCGCAGAGTTCTGCGGCCTTCTGCATTACGACATGCCGTTCACCATCGACGCGGTGCCCGTAGACGAGTACGAAACGTGGCTGGACGAACAGAGTGCTCTGGGGCAGACAGATGAATAGAGAGACCGGATATGGCAACGGTTGATACGACGATGCCGAAAGAGGGTCACGAGCTGAGGCGCCGGGGGCTTCTCGACTACACGACCACCACCGATCACAAGAAGATCGGGGTCCTCTACATCTTCACGTCGATGTTCTTCTTCCTGCTGGCCGGGGTGCTGGCCCTTTTCATGCGTGCCGAGCTCGCGGAGCCGGGTCTGCAGATCCTGGACACCCAGACATACAACGAGTTCTTCACGATGCACGGAACGGCGATGATGCTCTTCTTCATCGTCCCGCTTGCCCTGGGCTTCGCCAACTACTTCATCCCACTCCTCATCGGCGCGCCGGACGTCGCTTACCCGCGGGTCAATGCCTTTACCTACTGGTTGTTCGTGCTCGGCGGTCTGACGGCTTTCTCCGGTTTCCTCACCTCCGGAGGGGCGGCCAGCTTTGGTTGGACGGGATACGTGCCCCTCGCCGACGGCACCTACTCACCGGGCGCGGGAGGAGACCTCTGGATCATCGGACTCGCGTTGTCCGGCGTCTCCGGCACGCTCGGTGCCGTCAACTTCGTCGCCACCGTGTTCGGAATGCGAGCGCCCGGCATGACGATGTTCCGCCTCCCGATCTTCGTCTGGAACATGCTCGTGGTCAGCGCACTGATCCTGTTCACGTTCCCTGTGTTGACCGCCGCGCTCGCGATGCTCTTCATCGATCGGAACTTCGGCGGCGGTTTCTTCGATCCCGCGCAGGGCGGCGACCCGATCCTCTGGCAGCATCTCTTTTGGTTCTTCGGTCACCCCGAGGTCTACATCGCGATACTCCCGTTCTTCGGAGTCATCACCGAGATCCTTCCCGTGTTCTCGCGCAAGCCCCTGTTCGGCTACCGGGGATTTGTTCTTGCCACTCTGCTCATCGGCGCCTACAGTTTTTCGGTCTGGGCGCATCACATGTTCACGACGGGAGCGGTGGACGGACCCTTCTTCTCGGCGACATCGATGCTCATCGCCGTGCCGACGGGGATCAAGTTCTTCAACTGGATCTCAACGATGTGGCGCGGCAAGATCCGCCTCGCCTCCCCCATGTTGTTCGCGGTCGGCTTCCTCTTCATGTTCCTGATGGGTGGAGTGACCGGCGTCTTCCTTGCATCCCCTCCGATCGATTTCGCGACCCACGACACCTACTACGTCGTGGCGCACTTCCACTACGTGCTGTTCGGCGGAAGCGTCTTCGCCGTGTTCGCCGGGCTCTACTACTGGGGGCCGAAGATATGGGGTCGCATGTTCGACGAGCGTCTTGCGAAACTCCATTTCTGGCTCATGTTGATCGGCTTCAATATGACGTTCTTTCCGATGCACCAGTTGGGCCTCGACGGAATGCCGCGCCGTTACGCGGACTACGCGGCCGACTCCGGCTGGCAACCGCTCAACGTCCTGGCCACGGTGGGGTCTTTCATCATGGCCCTGTCGATTCTGGTTTTCCTGATCAACTTCTTCAAGACGATGCGATCCGGCCCCCCCGCCGGCGACGATCCGTGGGACGGATACACGCTCGAGTGGGCGACCTCGTCACCGCCGCCGCATCACAACTTCACCAGGATGCCTCGCATCCGGTCCGAGCGGCCCGCGTTCGACGAGAAGCACGGGGCCGAGCTCGAGGCGCGTTCCGACCGCGAGGAATCCAAGGACGATACGGACGCCAGAAGGAACACGGAGGACCGCCGTGGCTGAGGAGGTCCGCTTCTTTCTGCGCACCGCCATCTACACGCTGGGAATCACCACCATCTACTGGTTCCTGAGCTACGAGATCGTCGGTTCGACGCTGTTGCTGTCCCTCGGTCTGGCGGCGGTCTTCTTCGTCGCGGTGGGGTACGTGATGATTCACCACGCGAGCCGCGACGTCGTTCCCGACGACACCCGACCCGCGAACGCGATCCAGCGCACACTCGGATTCGACGAGCCTGAGGGGGATACGGTCACTCCGCCCCTGGCCCTCGAGGACGACATGATTCCCTCTTCCAGCGTCTGGCCGCTCGTCACCGCGGTGGCGGCTCTGCTCTTGGGGCTCGGCCTCATCTACGGCGGCTGGATGTGGGGGCCGGGTGTCGTTCTCGCGGTCGTAGCTCTGTGGGGCTGGGTGACGCAGCTCTACGACTGAGATCTAGTCTCGAGACACCTCTTCGAAGCCACCCTCTGCATTGCGTCGCAGCCTCACTCCCCTCCTGCGACGCGCGGGCTGGGCTCCTGATTCCTGCATCTCCGTACACAGCCTGTACGTGATGAACCCCCCGATTACGGGGATGACGAAGAGTCCGATGCGCAGGAACCAGACCATCGCCTCGATCGGAACGTTGAAGGTCAGCGCGAGGACGTCGTTGCCTCCCGCGATCGTCAGCAGTGTCACGTAGAGGATCCCGCCCATCCCGATCGCGGAGCGCGCCGGCCTGTCGCGCGGTCTGTCGAGAATGTGGTGGGCGTCCCGGTCCTTGGTGACCCGTTGCTCGATGAACGGCCACAGCGCCATGACGGTGAATCCGATCCCCGGGATGACCACAGCCGGAATCAACATCGAAGGAATGGTGACGCCCAATATCGTCGGCTCGAACGCGGGGAACAGCCGAATCGCTCCCTCGAGCCAGCCGACGTACCAGTCAGGCTGGCTCGGCGCGCTGACGGCCGACGCGTCGAAGGGACCGTAGCTCCACACTGCATTGATCTGCACGAGCCCGCCGAGAAGAGCCAGAGCGGCCCCCGTTAGGAGCATGAGGCCGAACGACTTGAAGAACTGCTGCGGCCAGAACGCCTTGCCCACGACGTTGCTCTCGGCTCTCCCCTTGCCCGCGAACTGCGTGTGCTTTTGCCGCCAGAGAACCGCGAGATGAGCCACGATCAGGCCGATGATTATGGCCGGCAGCAACATCACGTGCAGTACGAACAACCTGGAGATGATGCCCTCCGTCGGAAACTCGCCGCCGAAGACGAGAAAACCGAGGTACGGTCCCACGAACGGAATCGAGATCACGGCCGAGTACGCGATTCGGAGACCGGTTCCCGACAGCAGATCGTCCGGCAGCGAGTAGCCGGTGAATCCCATTCCGATCGCGAGCACGAGCAACGTCACTCCGACCATCCAGTTGATCTCTCGCGGCTTGCGGAACGCTCCCGTGAAGAACACGCGCACCATGTGCGCAACGATTGACGCGACGAACACGAGCGCGGCCCAGTGGTGGATCTGACGCATTACGAGTCCTGCGCGCACCTCGTAACTGAGTCGCAGCACCGACTCGTACGCGGCGGACATCTCTCTGCCGTGCAGCGGCTGGTAGGGACCGTCGTAGATCACGGGCGCAGCATCGGGTCGATAGAACAACGTCAGGTAGGTCCCTGTGAGAAGCAGGATGATGAAGGAGAACAGGGCGATCTCACCGAGCAGGAACGACCAGTGGTCGGGGAAGACCTTCTTCAGTCCCTTGCGCGCCCAGTGAGCGGCGCCGAGGCGTTCGTCGATCCACTTCAACATCGCGCGCTCGCCCTCATTCGGTTTCCATGTTCCAGAAGCTCGGCCCGACGGGCTCGGGGAAGTCGCCCATGGCGACGAGGAAGCCGACCTCGTCGACCTCCATCGGCAGTTGTGGAAGGGGCCGGGCCGCGGGGCCGAACACGGGCGTGCATCCGGTTGTCACGTCGAAGGTGGACTGGTGACAGGGGCAGAGAAGTTGCCTGGCCTCGGCGCGATAGAGCCCCACCGGACAACCCGCGTGCGTACAGATCTTCGAGAACGCAACGCAACCATCGGGCGCCCAGTCCTCTCTGCCCTCGGGAAGATCGAGCAGCTCGGGCTCGATCTTGATGACGACGGTCTGCGAGTCCGCCTCACCCTCGAAGCCCGAGGGAAACACCGTCTTGATTCCGTTGAGAGGAATGTCCCCGGGGCGTTGCGGGTTGCCGAGCCGGTCGACGATGCGAGCCCCGGGTGTCCATTTCGTTTCCTCGAGGCTCTGGCCGGGCCTGGGGCCAAGAGACAAAGCCGGGATCGCGAGCGCTGCGCCGAGGGTTGCGCTCGCGCCTCCCGCAAGGCGCAGAAGCATCTTCCTCCGAGTTACCGCATCCTGGCCGACCATGCCCTCCATCTGCGACATCGCAGCGTCGCTCGACTCGAGCGGCTCACGTTCCTCGACGACGGTGGGAACGTCCATCAGCCTGGTAGCCCACCCGACCACCCCGAACCCCATGCCTCCGAGAGCAAGTCCGAGAAGGATCCCCTCCACCTGAGCCGACTCGCCGATGAGGTAGTACACCACGAGCCCGAGCGAGCCCACCATCGAGACGAAAAACGAGGCGAAGATCCAGCGAACCGATTTCACGCCGCGTCCTGCCCGTCGTCATCGGCCTTGCGGTGCGACCCGATGAAAACGCAGATCACGATCAGCGAGCCCAGACCGACGAGCCAGGCAACGAAACCCTCGGGGACCGGGCCGATGCCCCCGATATCGGCGCCGCCGGGGCGGGGCTCGTCTCTGAGGTAGATGATGAAGTTGACGAGGTCGTTCCGCTGGGCCTCGGTGAAGTCGAACGGGGGCATCTGGCCGGGCCCGACGATCATCGCCTCGGCTATCTCGACCTCCGACGCAGTGGAGAGACCGGGGGCAAGTGCCTCGTTTCCGACGGCCCCGCCGGCACCCGTGGCCCCATGGCACGCGGCACAGTTCTCGATGAACAGCACCTGACCGGACACGAGGCTCGCCGACTCGAGATCGACCTCTGGTATCGGGGGGCCGTCACCGAAGGTGCCGACGTAATCGACGAGGGCCTGGATATGTTCGTCGCCGAACGCTGGATCCTTTCGAACGGCCTGATCGGTGCTGTTCGACAGCGGCATCCTGCCGGTACGGAGTTGAAAGTCGGCCGACGCCTCCCCGACTCCCTCCAGAGAAGGCCCGTTTTCGGTGCCCTGCCCATCGACACCGTGACATGTGGAGCACGACGCTTCGAACAACCTCTGTCCGTCAACCGGCGCGTCCACTTGAGTCATGGTCGCGGTCTTCGATACCTCGAGTGGGTTGCTCTCCTGCGCGCTCGATCCACCGGAGAATTGGAGCGTCAGTGCAAGAGCCGTTGCGCCTGCAAACATCCACGACCTACCGGCATGGGTCATCGTGGACAACCCTATCCGCTGGTTTGCTCATCCCAGGAGATCGCCGATCGAGCGACACAGCGATGCGAGCCCGCCTGTTTCCTTTCCCTCACACGATCGTCGAGACGATCGCTGCTTTGCCGTCTACAATCCGCATCCGAGCCGGATACACAGACGTCGGGTACGGGCCTCGCTGCCGGCGAGACGGCGGCTATCAAAGGAGGAGCGGTGGCGAACGGAGTCAAGGCCTACATACTGATTCAGACGGTGACCAACGCTGCCCATGTCGCGCGCGAGATTCGAGATCTCGACGGCGTCCTGACGGCGGACGACGTCTCAGGTCCCTACGACGTCATCGTGCAGATCGCCGCCGAAAACATGGACGAGCTCGGCAAGTCCGTGGTGAACAGGATCCAGGCCGTCGAGGGAATCTCCCGGACGCTCACCTGCCCGGTGGTCCAATTCTAGGCTTCGGCGGAGCTCCGCTGCGCCTCGCCGAGCAAAAGGCTCGGAAGCGATCGTCTCGACGATCGCGGGCATTGCCCGGGAGGGGAACAAAGTCGGAATCCCGCCCTCCGGGCGGGCAAGTCT
>WHSV01000055.1 GCA_009379915.1 Actinomycetota bacterium
GGATGACGTTGTAGGCGAAGGCCCAGAAGAGGTTGCCCTTGATCGTTCCCAGGGTCTTGCAGGAGAGACGGATCGCGTCCGCCGCAGCGCGCAGGTCGCCCGAGATCAGGGTCAGGTCGGAGGCCTCGATGGCCACGTCGGTGCCCGTACCGAGGGCCAGGCCGAGGTCGCCCTGTGCGAGCGCCGGCGCGTCGTTGACCCCGTTACCCACCATCGCCACGACGCGGCCCTCCTCCTGCAGACGGCGAACGACGTCGACCTTCTGGGCGGGCAGAACCTCGGCGATGACCTCATCGATGCCGACCTGTCCGGCGACCGACTTGGCCGTGGCGGCGTTGTCCTCGTGCAACACCGGCCCGCAACCCGAGGGGCAGCGCGTCATTGGTGAGTGCTGATGAACCCCCAAGATACCCGGTGACAAGGCTCCGATCGACTCAATCTGGACGCAGCAGTCAACCAACGCTGTTCGTCGTCGCCGACACCCTCAAGCACCCCACCGCCGAAGCGGTCGGCCGCCGAGGCAGACCACGAGTCGCGCTCTTCGATGGACGTCAAGCTGGTGACGTAACACGAGGATCTCGACATCCTTGGCGTCGATGGGGCGGACCCCTGAGACGACCACTCTGAGAAGCACGCGGCAAATCAGGTAGGCAACCGATATCAGTTGATCAACCTCCTGGGCAGGAGCGAATGAAAAGGAGACGATACCCACGTTTCGGGTAGGTGACCGGACGGCGATTGACCAGATCGGACCCGTGATTCTCTTTTCCGCACCCCTCAACGCGTTCGCACCCGTTCGGTTCGAAGACGAAGAGCAAAGAGATCACTCTGGACGCGTCTAGCCTCGAACTTCTCCGCCGCTCGAGGGATTCCAAGTTCAGCCCCTCAGATCGAGTTGCTGAGATTGCGGTCGAGCAGCCTCGCATCCCGTCTGGGGCATCACTCAAACTCCTTGATAAGAGCGATGCCACTCGACCTCAGAGTCCTCGCGACTCACCCGGGACAAATGAAAGGCGACTCCCAATGCGCAGATCACCTGGCCGAACGCCAGCACCAGCCACGCGAACCGGTAGCTGCCGCTGATGTCGACAAGCAGTCCAAACAGCGGCGGTGCAGCCACTATCCCAAGCTGAGTGGCGGACATCGAAAGCGCGAGCGTCAGCCCAACGTAGCCTCTTGGAGCGATATCCGAGATGTGAACTACCCACGGCCCGTACCACCCGAAGGCGAAGAATCCCAATAGGGCGGCGACCACTCCAATTGCTCCCACTGAGACTCCTTCCGGAAGCCACGCAAGAACGCACAGCAGTGAAGCGGTCATCATGAGGCTAAGGATTACTAGATGCAGTCGCCTGGAGTGCCAGCGCTTGTCACTCCAGGCTCCGAGCAGGACGCGCCCTCCCATCCCGAGTATCTGTGACACCGACAGCACCCATGCGCCGGTAGTCAGGGGAATGGTGTGAACGTCTCGAAGGAACAGCAGCAAGTAGGCCACGACGCATAGCTGCGCAGAGACGAGCACGAGTCCGGATCCCAAGATGGGACGCATGAAGCGCTCGGATAGCAACCGCTTGAGCGTTTCCGAGAAGGGGTAATCATCTCTCTCAACGGCTGCCGGGTCCCTGTATACGAGGCCGAACACAATGGCGCCCACTGTTGCTACACCTCCAGTGGTCATCAGCGCGGTCTGCCATCCACGAGCTTCCGCGATCGCCGGCAAGGTTGCCGCCGCCAGTGCACCACCCAAGGGAAGTCCCGTCTGACGTATGCCCATGGCCAAGCCTCGCCGCTCGGACCGGAACCACCCGGCCACTGCCTTGCTGCCTCCCGGCTGCGACGTCGCGTAACCGGCTCCACCGATGAACAGAAACGCGAGCAATATCGGAAACGAAGATGCCGTTGCCGCGATTGCAGCCCCGATCCCCAACCACAGCCCTCCGGCCGTCACGATTGCCCGCTGCCCGAAGCGGTCGAGCATGCGGCCAACGGGGACCAATACGAAGAGCGGGGCCAGAGCCACGGCCGTGACCACCATCCCCGTCTGATAGCCGGTCAAGTCGAATGCGTCCCTAAAGAAACCCGTCAGCGCACCAATGCCGAGGACGACGTAGCCGGTGGCCGCCTGAACAGCGGTCGCGACAAGCACGACCACCCAGCGGTAAAGCGGTCGGTTGGCGTCGCCTTCTTCCCGTGGCGCCGCGACTTCTTCCTCTCCGTTCGAGCGCGTCACCACGCGCCGTCGTGGTGGCCGGTTTCTCCCGAGCACGTTTGCAACACCATGGGATCGCTACAGCACCCCTTGGGCCCTGAGGTCCTCGACGGTGTGTTCGCGTAGCTGCAATAGATTCCCAAAGATCTCTTCGTTGTCGGCCCCCAAGGGCCGACCCAGGTGGACGACTCCTCCCGGGGTGCCGGAGAGCCGTGGGGCAGGCGCTTGAACCGTCAGCGCTCCGATCTCGGGATCCTGGATCCTCTGAAAGATGCCTCGAGCCTTCACGTGCAGGTCCGACATCAATCCCGCGACGTCGTAGACGGGAGCGGCCGCGACACCTTCTCGCTCAAGAATGTCGAGCACTTCGTCACCCGTGCGGGCCGCGATCCACTCGGCGAACAACGCATCGATCTGGTCTGCGCGCTCGAGCCGCTTCTGTGGATCTGAGTAGTCGGGGTCTTCGGCCAGATCCGATCGCCCGATCGCACGCAGGGCTCGCAGTGCGATCGTAGGGGCGCTACCCGACATGGCAATCCAGTGGCCGTCTTTTGTGCGGTATGCATTGCGAGGGACCGTCACCCCCCACCTGTTTCCGGGCCTGGTCGGCACCGAGCCAGAATGGTCGTACTCCACGACCATGTGCTCGAGCAGGCGAACCAGCGGTTCCAAGATAGCTAGGTCTATGAGCTGCCCCGACCCACCTCTCGCGTCTCGGTGATAGAGCGCAAACATCACCGAGTACGCGCCGGCAAGCGCGGCCACTCCATCCGCCAGCATGAAAGGGGGCAGTGTGGGCGGACCTCCGGGCTCTCCAGTGATGTGGGCGAACCCGCTCATGGCTTCGATGAGCGTGCCGAAACCGGGGCGGTCGGCATAGGGGCCGCCATCGCCGAACGCCGTCATGTGAAGCATCACGAGTCCCGGGTTCAGCTCGGCGAGCTCCTCGTAGGTCAGCCCCCAGCGCTTCAGGGTAGGTGGCCGGAAATTGACGACGAGTACATCGGACTTGGCGACCAGCCCTTTGAGCAATTCTCTGCCCTCCGGGACGCGCAGGTTGAGCGTGATGCATTTCTTGTTCCGGCCGACGCTTTTCCACATCAGACCGACGCCGGCTCGTTCCATGCCCCAGCGTCGAAGAGGATCACCACCGTCGGGGGGCTCGAGCTTGATCACCTCGGCGCCGAACTCCGCCAGGAACGTGCAGGCGAGAGGCGCGGCCACCAGGGAGCCGGCATCGAGCACGCGGACGCCGGACAGGGCCCGCTCAGTCATGCCCGGCCACCTCCAGCACGCCACGCATGATCCGAGCGATGCCCTCGTCGATGAGGACACCGTCGATCTGTATCGCTCCGACGCCCCGAGCCGTGGCCTCTTCGTAGGCATCCAATACCGCGCGCGCGTTCTTGACCTCTGCTTCGGAGGGCGAGAACACGTCGTTGGCGACCACGATCTGCTTGGGATGGATGGCCCACTTCCCGGCGTAACCTAAGGAGTAACTACGAAGGCATTCTGCCCGGTATCCCTCCGGGTCGTTGAAGTTCGTGTACGGGCTGTCTACCGCCGCGACCTTGGCCGCTCGAGCTGCGACTACGATCTTGCAACGGGCGTAGTGCCAGAAGTCTCCTGGGTAGCTGTCGCCGGGCAGCAGCGTCTCCGTGACTCTGACTCCCTGGGAAGCGCTCATGTCCCCCGCGCCGAAGACCAGGGCTTCGACCCGAGGGCTGGACTTGGCGATCTCCTCGACGTGGATCAGTCCTTCGACCCCCTCGATGAGAAGCTCCAGACCGATTCTCCGTTGCAGTCCGGCCTTGGTCTCGAGGTATCCGAGCAGCCGGTCCACCCATCTAACTTCCTCGGCCGAACTGACCTTGGGCAAGATGACGACGTCGAGAAAACGCCCGGCCCCTTCGACGAGCACGACGAAATCTTCGTAGCTGCGAGCGTCGTCTAGCCCGTTCACCCGGACCGCCCGCGTCTTGGTACCCCAGTCCAAGTTCTCGAGGGCTCGGACGACTTCTTCCCGGGCGTCGGACTTTTCATTTTCCGCCACGGCGTCTTCGAGATCACAAAAAACGAGGTCGGCCGCGCTTGTGGCCGCCTTTGCGATCATCTTCGGGTTGTTGCCCGGGACGGCCAGTTCGGATCTGCGCAGCCGGTTCATCTAGACGACTCCCCGATCCATAAGCTCCCGCAGCTCGAGTTCGTTGAGCCCTATGACGTCGACGAAGACTTCACGGTTGTGCCTACCCTTCGGCGGTCCGGCCCAGCGGATGTGACCGGGGGAATCGCCAAGTCGCGGCGTCACGTTCTGCATCTTCACAGACCCCAACTCGTCGTCTTCGACCACGTCGATGTTTCCTCTAGAGCAGAAGTGCGGGTCTTGGAGGATGTCTCTGACGTCGTAGACTGGCCCTGCTGCAGCCCCCGCGGAAGCCAACCGTTGGAGGACCTCTTCGCGAGGCCAGCGAACCAGCGCCTCCTGGATCCTGTCGTCCAGCTCGCCGGCATTGTCGATCCGGCTCCGGTTATCGCTGAAACGAGGGTCGTTGAGAAGACCGTCGATCTCGAGAGCATGAGCGATCCGCTCGAAAGTCGACTGAGTGCTCCCAGCAATCGCGATCCACTTATCGTCGGCGGTTCGGTATGTGTTTCGCGGAGCCACGAACGGCAGCCTGCTGCCCAAGCGGTCCTGGACGAGGCCGAGCTGGTCGAAGTCGATTATCTGAGGTCCCAACATCGTGAGCAGCCCTTCGTACAGAGCCAGGTCAATCAGCCGACCCTCACCCGAACCGGCGGCGCGGTCGTAAAGGGCGAGCATCACACCGAAGGCGCCGAAGATCGCCGTGGAGGCATCTGCAAGACCGAAAGCCGGAAGCAGCGGCGCGTCACCCGGATACCCGGTGATATGCGCGTATCCGCTCATCGCCTCGGCCACGGTTCCGAACCCCGCCCGGTTCGAATAGGGGCCGTTCTGTCCGTAGCCGCTAACCCTCACCATGATCAGCTCACGCTTGTCGCGCGACAGAGAGTCGTAATCGAGCTCCCACCGCTCCAAGGTTCCCGGCCGGAAGCTCTCAATCACTACATCGCACCACTCGATCAAGCGATGAGCGGGCCCCCGGCCGCTCGGAGCACTTAGATCCAGGGTGATCGTTTTCTTGTTCCGGTTTAGCATCTTGAACATCAGACCGACGCCGTCCTTGCTGTGTCCCCAATTGCGCAGCTCGTCGCCCCTGCTGGGATGCTCGACCTTGATCACCTCGGCTCCGAAGTCGGCGAGGAACATACCCAGCATGGGCCCGGCAATGAGATTGGAAAGGTCGAGGACGCGAACGCCCTCTAACGGCGCCGGTCGTTCAGACACCTGTTATCGCCGCGGTCGAAACAAACTCTTGGTCCACCTCGTGGCGAAGGGGTCGTCGCAGCGACTCGCACAATAGACGGGGTCCCTCGCCTCTGGATAGTCCCCGTGAGGCTTCCTTGACGCCGAGTCGCTGGTCGGCCGTCAAGACCTTCTCCGCAAGGTCATCAAACTTGCGCTCGATCTCATCCCACTCGAGGAAGAGCTCCGGCTCACCTCTGGCACCGGTTCGTCGTTCGGCGAACCTCTTGCCTCGAGTGTTTATCTCGACCGAAGACAACCACTGCTCGGGATAAGCGCGGCTCGCCTCGTCGTCGGGGACCACCTCTGTGCGCTGCATCAGGTTGTCGACGCCCGGATCGCCTATGAGATCGTATTCGTCCCAGGTCATCCGCCGGCTCGTGAGGGCAACAGCCGCAAGGAAGTGCATGCTGAACTGTCCATCGACGATGTTCTTGGGGGCGCGCTTTCGCTCTACCGGGCGTCCGATCAGTCCTACCCCGGCCTCCGGAAGGCCAATCACGACCGACTCAACGTCGTCGGGCACGAGGCCGTGCTCTTCAACCAAGTCGATGATCGCGTCCAGCGGGGCGTGCGCGTAGCGACACGCAGGATAGGGCTTTATGGCCGTATGAAGGATCTCGAAGCGCTCACCGAGTCCGGATACGGCGACCTCCGCTCGCGCCGTATCCGAGTACGCATGAAGCACTCCGTGGTCACCCTCGATGGCGCGCGACGAGCCCACAAACCCTCGCTTGGCGAACTCGAGAGCGAGAATCGCGTTGTGTGCGGCCAACCCGGGGTGAATGCGCTTGTTCCAGGCGCCGTTGTCGAAAAACTGCATGCTGCCGGCCGCTTGACTGCAATTGACTCCGAAGGCGTTCTCGAGCTCCTCGGCCGAAAGGCCCAACAGGCTCGCCCCCGCCGCCGTGGCCCCGAACACGCCGGCGGTCCCGGTGGGATGAAACCCACGGTCGTAGTGCGACTGAGGATCGAGTGCCATCGCCAGCTTGCACGTAACGTCGTAGCCGGCGACGATCGCGGTTATCACTTGTGGCCCGTCGGCACCGTGCTCTTCCGCGAGCGCAAGAACCGTGGGAACGACCGAGGCACCCGGATGCACGGAGCCTTCGCGGTGAGTGTCGTCGAAATCCAGGCTGTGACAAAGAGAGGCGTTAATCGCCGCCGCGTGGGCGGGTGATAGACTCAGTTCGGTTCCGAACACCGAAGCCTTCCCATCGCGTGCCAGCGCGACAAAGCCATCTCTGATGGATCCGGTTGAGTCGGAATCCACACTCGCTCGAAACGCGATGCCGACTGCATCGAGAACGAAGCGGCCGGTCCTGTCGACGGCCTCGGCGGGAATATCTTCAAACCGGAGAGCGGTCACGTACTCAGAAAGTCGTCTCGTAATGCCCTTCACCATGTATCACTTCCCCTTCGGCCGGCACCTCGGCCCCAGCCGCCATGGGCTGCTACAGGCGCCCGCCATAGAGCTCGATTGCGGTCTCGGACCGGACGCGTCGACGCGTCTCCTCGGGAAGCCATGCAAGCGCCCGGACCGGGTCGTCGAAGTCCCAGTGCGGGTAATCGGAGCTGAACATCAGAGTTCGCTCCGCACAGATGACCTCGCACAGGGCATGGAGCTGCTCCGGTCGCTTGGGCTCGACGAATGGCTGCGTGGTAAAGCGCACGTGATCGAAGACGTAGTCGCTGGGCGCTCGCTTGACCCAGGGGGTTTCATCGCGCAACCCCTTGACGTTCTTGTCGAGTCGCCAGATGACGTCCGGTAGCCACCCAAAACCCCCCTCCGTCACCACGACCTTCAGCTTTGGGAATCGCTCGAACACGCCGTGGCAGATCAGACTGATTACGTTCGCCTGGAAAACCTGGGTCAATCCGGTGTGCCATTCGACGTAATAAGTGGGCGTCCCGCCGGCCATCCGGGGAGCAGTGACGAAGATGCCATCGACCGAGTTGGGATGGATCGCAATCGGTAGCTCGTGCTCGGCCGCTGCTTCGTAGATGGGGTAGTAGTGACGCTCACCCATCAGGAGATCGGTCAATGGAAGCAGGACGCTTACGAAACCCCTTCTTCCGGCGACGCGGCGAATCTCCTCGGCGCCCTTGACCGGATCTCTGGGAGCCACGACCATCGCAGCGCGATAGCGTTCGTCGGCGTCGAGCCAGGCGTCGCTCAACCAGTCGTTGTAAGCAGAGGCCAGGACGGCGGCAAGATC
This sequence comes from Actinomycetota bacterium, assembly GCA_009379915.1. Classification (GTDB taxonomy): domain Bacteria; phylum Actinomycetota; class CADDZG01; order CADDZG01; family WHSQ01; genus WHSV01. Next base: position 7,814 of record WHSV01000055.1, read on the forward strand.
GGGATCCGGCAGGGCTCCGAGCCCGAGCATGTCTCCACCGATCAGAACCGCACGCGCGATGTCGTGCTTGTCGAGGAGATGGCGGCCCACGAAACCGGGATCCGACCCGGGTATCGAATCGTCGGGAGGCACGGCGTCACGACGCAAGACTCCGGCGGTGTTGATGTAGAAGACATTCTTGGGGACCGATACGTGGGCCGCGTACACCTCCTTCGACCACGCGTGCTCCTCCCCTATCCCAATCCGTCGTTGCCAAGTTGCGGGCAGATAAGGAGTGAGGTCCCCCAAGCCGTGCGCAAGATGAGGGTGGACGTCGCAGTCGATCAGGCCATGCTTCGGTCGGTCATTCAGGGCCGTCGTGCTCTGTGAGTCAAGCTTGTGAGCCATTCCTGAACTCCCCTCGTAGCTCGTGACCGGCTGGGTCCGGAACGAAGCGGAATTAGTATACAACTCTGCCTGACCGACCGACTAATTCCGCCCTACTTGGGCCTTCAGGCCCCCTCCGGAACGATCCTGTCGAGGACCTCACCGACCATGTCGTATACACTCCACGGGATCATGCCTGCAGGAGAAGCGCGCCTTGCCGGGCGCCAAACCGCCCCCGAATCGGAGGGTCGCAGCACTGGTGCTCGGCGGCATGAGGTTTGCCGCGTGGATGAGCTCGCTAGCGGCACGCGCAAGATCGTCGAGATTCGCGGCCGCTCTATCGGTGTCTTCAACGTCCAGGGCAACTATTACGCGCTACGCAACCAGTGTCCTCACAAGGGAGCACCTCTGTGTGAAGGCACGGTCGGGGGGACCTTTCTTCCATCCAGTCCGCATGAATACGTCTACGGCCTCGAAGCAAGCGTTCTCCGCTGCCCCTGGCACGGGTGGGAGTTCGATCTCAGCAACGGTCAATTGCTGTTCGACGACGATGGCACTCGGGTAAAGACGTACCGGGTCACGATCGAACACGGCATGGTCGTCTTGCACGCTTGAGCGTCCCTAGTCCGACCCCGGCCCTTCCTGGTGGTCGCCCTCGGCAAAGCGGGCAAGCGCGGCCTGACGACCGTGATAGATGTGGGTTCGCATGGTCGCCTCTGCAAGCTCCGGATCTTCCGTTCGGAAGCTGTGCACGAGCTGCTCGTGGTGGTAAAGGGATACCCACCTGCCCTGCCGCCCGTGAGCATAGATCGCCTGGTACACGAGCGGCAGATAGGCGAGTCGGGAGAGCATCACTTCCACATGCCGGTTCCCGCTTCCGATGTGGATCAACCGATGAAATCGCTGATTGAGCTCGACGAGGCTCCTGATCGCATCCGAGCCCGGTTCTTCATGTTTGTCTGTTACGGGCGTGTTGAGCAGCTTCACCTGACGCTGCTGTATCGAGGCGAGCTCGTCGATTTGCTCGGGGAGGAGCCGCGTTGCGGCGCGGCGCGCTGCGTAACCTTCGATCCGCACGCGCAAGTCGAAGATCCCGATCAGTTCGTCCAAGTCGAAGGGCCGTACGAGTGCACCTCGGTGAGGCCTCAGAACGACCAGCCCGTCGGCTTCCAGCTTGTGCAATGCCTCTCGAACCGGAGTGCGGCTCGCCCCCAGGCGGCCCGCCACCCACTCTTCGCCGAGCCTCTGACCGGGGCGAAGCTCCCCCTCCACGATCTCGCGCCGCAGCCGCTCGTAGATGTCTTCCTTGGTGAGTCGCCTAGCCTCAGCCAGAGAGGCAGGTGCTGTCCGCATGCGTTCGCTCATGGGGCAATTGTATGCAACCCACAGCGAGCCCGCTGGTCCGACGCTTCCTTTAAATGGTTCGAAAACCCGGGTGCACCCTCAAGCATCCTGACAAAACGCGAATCCGACCGAGGTTTTTGCTTGGTCGGATTGGGTAATTGTGTGCAAGAATGGTGCAAATCGGCAGATGGGCGATCTACCGAGGTTGCTAGGGCAGCCCGAGCAAGCGGGGGCCACTTGGGAATGGACGTCGCCGTCCCACCTGATCAACTCGTGAGGAGAGCTTTCCTCCCGTACTTAAACGCGGTCTCGGCCCGATGTGGATCCGCGTGCAGCTCGGGTAGCTCGGCCACAGGGAGTGTTGCCCCAACGCTCGAGTGAAAGGAACCCGAGATGACTCGTAGGACACCGGCCTTCGCGTCGATAGCCCTCCTTTTAGTGGTTGCGGTGATCACGGTGGCCTGCAGCAATCCCCGGGAGACGGGGGACACCGAGGAAGTCAGCGAAGAGGGCCCGATTACGATCGGCGCTTCCTTGTCGTTGAGCGGCGAATATGCACGGATCGCGGTCGACCAGCACAACGCCTACAAGCTCTGGGTGAAACAGATCAACGAATCCGGAGGTCTTCTCGGTCGACAGGTAGAGCTCACGGTCCTCGACGACCGCAGCAGTCCAGAGACCGGGGCCCGACTATACGAGAGACTCATCACCGAGGAAGACGTCGACCTGATCATGGGTCCTTACTCGAGCGCCGTGACCGGAGGCATGATGAACATCGCCGAGCGGTACGAAATGGTGAATATCGCCCCGATGGGCTCCGCGGACGAGCTGTTTCAGCAGGGAGCTCAGTACTCGTTCCAGGTCATCACGCCTGCGTCCCACTACCTCGACGGCGCGCTCGACTTTATGGAGGAAGCAGGGCTCAAGTCGTTCGTAGTGGTCGGAGAGGACTCGGCCTTTCCGGCCGCGCTTCTGGCGGGGCTAGAGGACGTTGCAGATGAGCGCGGATTCGAGCTTCTCTACTCGGAGCTCTACCCGGTCGGCACCAGGGACTTCTCCGCCATCATCGGGAAGATCGAAGAGGCCCAACCCGACGCGATCATGGGCGGAACCTACGCTGAGGATGCGGTTGCATTTACCCAACAGTTGAAGGAGCAGGGGGTAGATGCCCCAATCATCGCGTTGACTGTGGGCGCCGCCGAGAACGAGTACTGGGAGTCAGTTGGAGACGCCGGGCAACACATCATGGGCGCCAGCCACTGGGAGCCTGGGCTTGACACACCCGGCAACGAGGAGTTCGTCGAGGCCTACACGGACGAGTATGAAAAAGATCCCGGGTATCACGCGGCGGGCTCCTACGCCGGGATGCAGATCCTCGGGGAGGCGGTCGAGGCTTGCGAGTGCTTCGATCATCAGCAAATCCGTGAAGAGCTGATCGACATGGAGACCGAGACAGTGTTCGGCGAGTTCGACGTCGACGAGAACGGAGCGCAGGTCGGAAAGATCGGCGTGATGGTGCAGTGGTTCGACGGCAAGAAGGAGATCGTCTGGCCGGATGATCAGGCGACCGCAGACTGGGTCGAATTCACCCCATGGTCAGAGCGATAGCCGCGTGACGTGGGCGGTTCCGAACAGCTCCTTCAGACATCGCTGAACGGCCTCCTTCTGGGGGGAATCTACGCGCTGGTCGCTGCCGGGTTGAGCCTCATCTTCGGCGTCATGCGAGTGATCAATTTCGCCCACGGCGAGTTCCTCATGCTCGGTGGCATGACTACGTACTGGCTGTTCGCGCTGTTTGGCATCAGCCCCCTGTTATCCGTGATCGTGGTGCTACCCCTGTTCCTGCTCCTGGGCGGAGCTGTGCAACAAACGCTCATCGAAAGGGTGACCGATGCGCCGCCGATGATGGCGTTGCTTCTGACATTCGGTCTGAGCTTCTTCATCATCGGTCTGTCCCAGGCGCTGTGGGGCAACGAGTTCCGCTCGGTCCCCTACCTGGGTGGCTCTTTCATAGTCGGCTCCCTCCAAATTCCCAGAGTCCGAGTTATAGCTTTCCTCGGCGCCGCGCTGCTCATCACCGCCGTGTTCTTCTTCCTGAGGAAATCCCGCCACGGCAAGGCCATCAGGGCCACGGCTCAGCACCCCATGGTCGCCATGGCCTGCGGAATCGACATCGCCAAAGTGCGGCGCGATACCTTCGCCATCGGCGTTGCCACGGCCGCATTCGCCGGTAGCCTCCTCGTCATGATCACGGCCATGCATCCTCAGGCCGGTCAGGCCTACATCTTGCGGGCGTTCGCCACCGTCGTACTGGGAGGCCTGGGTAGTTACGTCGGGGCGCTTCTGGGCGGGGTGATCCTCGGCCTCGTAGAGGTCTTCGGGGGCTTCTACGCGTCCAGCGCGGTCGGTCAGGCGTCCGCATATCTGATCCTGCTCGTCATTCTCTTGATCAGACCCGGAGGCCTGGTGGGCTTCAGAGCGGGAACATGACTATGCGCTCCAAACTGAGGCTCGGGGCGCTCCCCGTGATCGGTGTGGCCGCGGCACTTGCGCCCCTGTTTCTCGCCGGCTACAGGCTCGTCTTCTTCCTTCTCATGTTCCTGCACGTGGGCCTCGCCTACAGTTGGAATCTCGTCTCCGGCTTCACTGGCTACATCTCCTTTGGCCACGTGGCCTTCTTCGGCATCGGCGCCTACGTAGTCGGCATTCTCTCCGGCATCCACCACTGGAACTGGCTCATCGCGGTCCCTCTCGCGGGAGCCCTCGTGCTGGTCATTTCGCTTCCGCTGGGCTGGCTCATGCTTCGCCTCAAGGGCCCCTATTTCGCCATCGGCATGCTCGCCGTGGCACAGGCTACGGCCCTGGTAGCGAGCCTCTGGGACGGTCTTACCCGCGGTGGCCTGGGCATCTTCGTCAGCAGCAGCTACAACGTAGTCGGCGTCTACTACGGGCTCTTGATCGTCCTGGCCGTCGTCATGGGAGTGACCTACTGGGTCGACAACTCGCGCTTCGGACTGAGGCTGCTGTCGATCAGGGAAGACGAGAGCGCCGCGGAGGCAATGGGCGTAGACACTACGCGCGACAAGATCTTGGCCTTCGCCCTGAGCGCATTGTTTCCGGGTCTCATCGGAGGCTTGTACGCGTGGTACATCGGATACATCGACCCCCGATCGGTATTCTCTCTGTTCTTCTCAGTGAACATGATTCTGATGACGCTTCTCGGCGGCGCGGGAACGTTCCTCGGACCACTTATTGGGGGCATCGCCTTTACCTTTGTCGTCGAATCGCTGTGGGTGCGCTTCCCCGAGTATCACTTGATGTCGACGGGGCTTGCGGTGATCGTGATCGTGATGTTCATCCCCAACGGGATCATCGATGTCTTGAAGAAGCGCGGCTGGCTCACCCATCGCCGCCGGATATTGACTCGACTCATTCGTTCCGTCGAGACGACCCCTCAGAAAAAAGCCGAGGTGCCAGAGCGTGTCTGAGGGATCTGAGCCGGTTCTTCGAACCGACGGCCTGCTGAAACGGTTCGGGGGCGTCACGGCCGTCGACGGATGCGGCTTCGAGGTGATGCGAGATTCTATGACGGGGCTGATCGGCCCCAACGGCTCGGGGAAAACGACGACGTTCGATCTCATCACCGGGTTCCAGAGGCCCGATAAGGGCACGATCTACTTCGAGGACAACCGCATAGACGGTGATCGACCGTACCGGATCGCGCGCAATGGTCTCGGTCGTACCTTTCAAATCACCCGAGTCTTCCCACAGATGACCGTTCTGGAAAATCTCCTTGTCGGAGCCACGGGCACGGAGCTTCGGTCGGCGGCAGCTCGAGCGTTGCACCTGTTGGATCTGGTCGGGCTGAGCGACCTTCGCGACGAGTTCTGTTCCCGGCTTTCGTTCGGTCAGCAGAAGTTAGTCGAAATGGCCCGCATCCACATGCGCCCGCAGAAGCTGGTCCTGCTCGACGAGCCGTTCGCCGGTGTAAACCCCACACTGACCGAAAAACTGGTGGCCTACATCGAGAAGTTGCGTGGCGAAGGAACCACCTATCTCATCATCGACCACGAGATGAAGCTGATCATGCGGATCTGCGACCGAATCCTCGTCCTCGATCAGGGCAAACTACTAACCGAAGGCTCACCAGAAGAGGTGCAAACGAACTCCCAGGTACTGTCGAGCTACTTCGGGGACAAATGAAGAGCACGAGCGAAGAGCAACGGGCGACGCAAACACGTGGGACGGATGGGACCGTCCTTGAGGTCGAGTCCGTCGATGCAGGGTACGGCGAGATGAAGATCCTGCACGCCGTCTCCGCGCGCGTCGACAGGGGCGAGCTGGTCTCCATCATCGGACCCAACGGCGCAGGCAAATCTACGGTACTTAAGTGCATCCTGGGCCTTATAAAGCCGACCAAGGGGCGGGTGCTGTTCAAGGGAGAGAACATCACCGCAAACGCGCCTCACAAAATCATCGCCTCGGGGATAGGGTACGTCCCACAGGGTCGGATCGTTTTTCCGGACATGTCCGTACTCGAAAACCTCGAGATGGGGGGGTTCACCGTCCGGGACAAGGCACGACTGACCGGCAATCTCGAGCGGGTCTTCGATCTCTTTCCCGTACTGGACGAGCGGCGTAAACAGATGGCGGGAACGATGAGCGGGGGCCAGCAACAGATGCTTGCCATCGGTCGGGCGTTGATGAGCGGCCCAGAGACCATCCTTCTCGATGAACCTTCACTTGGCCTGGCACCTCGGTTCGTTGACATCGTCTTCGAAGGCTTGCTCCGAATGGGGCAGGAAGGGATAACGATGGTCGTCGTCGAGCAGAATGCCGCACGCGCGCTCGAGATGGCCGATCGCGCGTACGTCCTCGAGTTCGGGCGCAATCGCTTCGAAGGGACTGGGGAAGAGTTGCTCAACGATGAGCGCGTCCGCCGCCTATATCTGGGTGGTTAGTTGAGAATCGCCGACCGCGTCACGATCACCGAAGTGGGGCCGCGCGACGGCCTTCAGAACCTCGACAGGTGGATCCCGACAGAAGACAAGATCGCGATGATCGACGCTCTCGTGGATGCCGGCATCGCATCTGTCGAGGCGACGTCCTTCGTCCACCCCAAGGTAGTCCCTCAGATGGCCGACGCGGAGGAAGTGATGTCCGGCATCGACCGCCGTCCGGGAGTCACCTACAAGGCGCTGGTGCCGAACCGGAGGGGAGCGGAGCGGGCGGTCGCCGTGCGCACGAACGTCCTGGTCGCGCTCATCACCGTGTCCGAGGCGTACAGCCGCAAGAACCAGAACCGAGGCGTGCAGGATCTCGTACACAATGTGGCCGAAATCCTGCGCGTAGGACACGCATCGGGCACGCGCGTCGACATTGCGGTCGGCATGGCCTTCTTCTGCCCCTACGAAGGCCCGATTGCAGAGGACCGAGTCGAGGCCCTCTTCTCCCAGTTGATCGATCTCGGAGGCGAGCGGTTCTACGTTGCCACGACATCGGGAATGGCCGATCCGGCCCACGTTCACCGTCTCTGCGAGCGTCTTCTGTCGCGCTGGCCCCAGATCGAGTTGGGCATTCACCTGCACAACACCAACGGCATGGCCCTCGCCAATGCCCTCGCCGCGATGGACGCCGGGGTACGCACTTTCGAGGGATCGATCTGTGGGCTCGGGGGCGGGGTCGTCATGCCTCACGGGATGGCCGTTGGAAACGTGCCTACCGAAGACCTCGTCCACATGTTTTCAGAGATGGGAGTGTACACGGGCATCGATCTGCCCTCCATCGGCGACGCAGCCCGCCGGGTCGGCGAGCTGTTGGGCGTGGAGCCGGCGAGCTACGTGGGACGGGGCCACACTAAGGCCCAAACCATGCTCAAGGGGCAGGCGACACCCCCCTATCACCCGGCATGATGTCAATTCGGCCGCCGGCGGGGCAACAGACGATGCGCTTCGGGCTGTTTCTGAATACCCAGTGCCTGCCGAAACGGGACCCGCTGGGATCCCTGGAGGAGTTGCTGGAGCAGGTTCAAGAGGCTGAAGATCTTGGCTTCGACGTCGTCATGTGCGGCCAACATTTTCTGGCCCACCCCTACGGGATGCTCGCTCCCCTGCCGCTTCTGTCTCGGATCGCTCCTCTTGGGGGCTCGATGCGGATAGCAGCCGGAATCGTGCTGGCGACGCTCGCCCATCCCGTCGCGCTCGCGGAGGAGGCTGTCACCCTCGACATCCTCACCGGAGGCCGATTCGTGCTGGGCATGGGACTCGGCTACCGAGATGAAGAGTTCGCCGCCTTTCGGGTCCCTCGCCAACGAAGGGCAAAGACCTTTGAGGCTCACGTGCACGCTGTAACCGAGCTGCTCTCGGGCAGGTCCGCTACGCTCAGCACCCACAGCGCCTTGCTCGACGGCGCCAAGCTGTCGCTCCTTCCGGTGCAGGAACCCCGGCCCCCTATCTGGCTCGCGGCGAACAATGAACGGGCGATCGCGCGAGCTGCCCGCGTAGCGGATTCCTGGTTGGTCAACCCCCACGCGCGTCTCGACACGCTCGAACACCAGGCGCGCTTCTATCGAAAAGAGTTAGCCGACCGCGGGAAGGTCTGCAGGGAGTTACCGATCGTGCGAGAAGCCTGCGTGGCGGACGACGACGCCGAGGCTATCGCCATCGCACAAGAGTTTCTTGGACCCAAGTACGCCACCTATCTGTCATGGGGACAGCATCGGGCCCTGCCGAAGGATGATCCGCTTGATCTTGAGTTCGCGAACTTGGCCCGGGATAGGTTCGTCGTGGGGAGCCCGGAGACGTGCGCAGACATGATCGCGGACTACGCTCGTCGCCTCGACACGGACCTCTTGGTGTTTCGCGTCCAGTGGCCTGGCCTTCCTCAACACTTCGCACTACGATCCATCCGGCTGCTTGGTGATGTCGTTCTTCCGGAGTTGAATCGAAAGACAGGGTAGAAGCCATGCGGGTCTCGCTTCTAGTGGCGGCCTTTCCGGAGTTGGATCGGATCGGCACGGTGGCCTCACGAATCTCTGCAACCTTGGCTGGCGGCTAGCTTGAGCCTCCTTCCGTCGAGGTCCTCAGGCATGCTTAGGATGGCACCGGGCTGCCACGGGGGTCGAATGCGGATAGACATCATCATCTATGAAGGTTTCGACGAACTCGATGCCATTGGTCCGTTCGAGGTGCTCACTCAGGCGGCCCAGATGGGAGCCGACCTCTCTACGCGGCTAGTCACGCTGGACCCCGCCGAGTTGGTGAGCGCGTCCCATGGACTCGAGGTCAAGCCGCACGGCGTTCTGGACGCGAGCGCCGACCTCGTGATCGTGGCTGGCGGTGGCTGGGCCGGGCGCGCCGAACGGGGCGCCTGGGGTGAGGCCCGGAGGGGCACGCTGCCAACGAGACTTGCCAAGCTTCACGAATCAGGTACGCCGGTCGCCGCCGTGTGCACGGGAGGGATGCTGCTTGCGACCGCGGGCCTGCTGGAGGGACGACCGGCGGTGACGCACCACTCGGCACGAAATGATCTCGTCGCCTCGGGGGCGAAATGGAGCGACCGCCGCGTCGTAGACGACGGTGACGTGATCACTTCCGGAGGTGTGACCTCAGGGCTGGACCTCGCGCTCTGGCTGGTCGAGCGGTATTTCGGACGAGACCTGAGGACCCGAGTGGCAGCACACATCGAGCATCACCCGACCGACAACGAGCGAGTAACCACGTGATGAAGTCCACTGCTGCGGCTCCGGTGGGAGTGGCCCTCCTTGGGTGGGGCCGCATGGGTGGCCCGATGGGAACCCGCCTAATCGAAGGCGGACACAACGTGGTCGCCTATGACACGAGCGAAAACGCCCGACGAGCGGCACGATCAGTCGGTGCACAGCTTGCTCCGAACGCAGCCGCGGCAGTCAGGAGCTGCTCGGTGGTCATCACCATGCTGCCGACCCCTGGCGCGGTCGATGAGGTGGCCCGCGGCGAAGACGGCGTGCTTGCGGGCCTGCAACCGGGTGCCTTGTGGCTCGAGATGAGCAGCTCCCATCCAAGCATCACAATGGAGCTTTCCGAAAGTGCCGCACAACGAGGAGCGGGGCTCCTCGACGCGCCCGTCAGCGGTGGCGTCAAGGGTGCTCAGGAGGGACGGCTCACTATCATCGTCGGGGGGCAGGAAGAACTCCTGCAACGGGCTCGACCGCTCTTGGGGTTGCTGGGCGGGCAAATCATCCACGTCGGTGACCGTCCGGGTGATGGAGATCTTGCCAAGACCATCAACAACATGCTGTCGGCAATCAATCTAACTGCGGCCGCCGAGGGTATGGCGATGGCGCGCGCGGGGGGACTCGACTTCCAGCGTCTGGTCGAGGTGCTGAACTGCAGCACGGGTGCCTCCAACGCGACGGAGGTCAAAATCCCCAACTTCGTGTTGACGAAGCGCTTCGACGCCGGCTTCACGATTGCCAACTACCTCAAGGACATGCGAATCGCCCTTGACCTCTGCTCGAACGAGGGGGTTGCCGTCGAATTGCTATCGGCCGTGCATGTTCTGTGGACGGCCGCGGTTGCGCAGGGCCACGCCGACGATGACCACACGATGATGGTGCCGTTCGTCGCGCGGCGGTCGGGTCGTGATCTCGACGGGCCTGACTCCGGCTAGCTTTCGCCCGAGGTTTTGGACGTGGGCTCGATGCCCTCCGCGCCCACGACCGTCTGCCATGCCTCCAGCCCAGCCTGGAAGGCCACCACGCCGGCCTCGGGCAGGACGATCTCTATCGCCTGGAGGACCTCCTCCGCAGTCGCCCCCGCCTCGAGCGCAACTCTGACGTGGCTCTCGATATGGTTCTTGCTGGCGCGCATCGCGGTCAATGTTGCGACGAAGATGAGCTCCTTGGTCTTGCGATCGAGCACTCGTTCGTTGAGGTAGGCGACCTCGATCAAGTCGTTGGCGGCCCTCATGAAATCGAAATCGTTCTTGGTGAGTACCTTGTGATAGTCGAGCACATAACCTCGCTTGGCCACCATGTCGTCGATGTACTGCTGCTTTCGCTCCTCCGTCGCCATTTCCACCTACCCTCGCTCAGAAGACTGTTCCCGACGATCAACGTCGGTGGGATCGCCAAAGGCCCCGGCGCTGGACAGTTCGTCGAACTTGTCTTTCTCGTAACCGAGCAGAGCCGAGAGGACGTAGTCAGTGTCCTCGCGGGGCATAGGCGCGCGCCGGTGGTCCTCACGGGGATTCCCCACGCGCACTGCCGTCGGGATCTGACGGACCATGCCTAGGACCGGATGCTCGGTTTCGACCACGAGCTCTCTGGCCGCTACCTGAGGATCGCGAACCGCGTCTTGCACGGAATTGACGGGTCCGCAGGGTACGCCCGCCCGGACCAGCCGGCTCACCCAACTCTCGGTTGTATCCGTTTCAAGCACCTCGTCCAAAATCGCAGTCAGTTCCTCCATATGGGCTCTGCGGGCTTCGAAGTCTTTGAAACGCGGATCATCGACCAGCTCCGGCTTGAGAATGGCTGGAGCGAGAGCCTCGAAGAACTTCTGCTTGGCGCACGCGATAACGATCCAACCGTCCCTGGTCCGGAAGTTCTGAAAGGGCACAATCGAAGGATGGGCTGACCGCGCCGTCCGCTGGGGTTCAAAACCACTCGTCAGATGCCACGTCCCGAGATAGGTGAGCAAGCTCATGGCGGTATCGAAGAGACTGACGTCGCAGTCCATTCCAGTCCCATCACGACGCGCCGCATGCACGCCTATCACCATAGAAAGCGCGGCCACCAGACCTCCGCAATAATCGACCAGAGATAGGCCCGACTTCGCAGGTGGCTCGCCCGGTTCCCCGGTCAGGCTCATCCAACCGGCGATACCTTGCAGAATGTAGTCATAGCCCGGCTGACCATGGCGGGGGCCAGTCATGCCGAACCCCGACAAGCTGCAGCAGACGACGCGTGGGTTCAGATGGCTGAGGTCGCCGTAACGGATCCGTAGTCGTGCGGGCACATCGCCTCGCAGGTTCGAGTAGACGGCATCCGAACAACGCACCAGGTCCTCGAAGACCTGGCGCCCTGCACTCGAGGTGACGTCGAGGTTGATGCTCCTCTTGTTCCGATTGAAGGTCTCGAAGAAGAGGCTGCTGTCGCCCTCCTGGTAGGGAGGCACGTGCCTGCCCACGTCCCCGCCCGAGCGCGGGTCCTCGATCTTTATGACCTCGGCACCCATGTCCGCAAGCTGAACCGACCCAAAGGGCCCAGCCCCATACTGTTCGAGAGCGATGATGCGCACGTCTTCAAGCGGCTTCATCTTGTCCCTACAATGCTCATCCGCTCGACCAACCGTTCAGCTCGGCTCATCCTCGTCTTCCTCAATCGCAGTCTCAGGGTGCGGGAAGCTGCTCAACTCCTCGGCCCTAGAGCGCTTGTACACCATGATCGATCTCGTAAAGGACACACACTCTTTTCCATGCTGGTTCAGTCCGCGCGTCTTCACCTTAACGATGCCGATGTTGGGGCGAGACTCCGACTCGCGCTTTTCTAGTACGAGGCTTTCGACGTGCAACGTATCCCCGACGAAAACCGGATGATCCAGTCGTATGTGATCCCATCCAAGGTTTGCCATGGCGTTCTGGCTCACGTCGCCGACACTCATGCCCAACACCAAGGCCAGCGTGAACCCAGAATTGACTAGAGGCTTACCGAACTCGGTCTTTGCCGCATAGTGGCTGTTGAAATGGAGCTGGTTCGTGTTCATCGTAAGGAGGGTGAACCAGACGTTGTCTGCTTGTGTGATCGTTCGCCCGAGGGCGAATCGGTAGATGTCCCCGACTTCGAAGTCCTCGTAATAGCGCCCCACCCATCCGTCCTTGACGCTCATTCCATCCTCCTTCCTCGATGGACCATGATCTCAGCCACATGTTCCAGCTCCCGTCCCTTTCCGACGAAGAAGACGCTTGCTCAAGTCAGATCAGGGATCCGCCCGACTCCGCCAGCTCCACGAGCCGGCGCGCAATGACGATGCGCTGGATCTCGCTCGATCCTTCTCCGATTATGAGGACGGGAGCGTCGCGATAGTAGCGAGCCACGTCGGCGTCCTGGAGGTATCCGGCGCCTCCGTGAATCCGCATCGATTCAAAGGCAGCCTCCTCGGCGAGCTCGGTCGCAAAGAGCTTGGCGGCTCCTGCATCGAGATCGGCCCGTTCGCCCGCGTCCTTCTTGCGCGCCGCTTCGATGGTCAACAGGTAGGCGGCTCGGATCCTTGTGGCCATATCCGCCAGCTTTGCGCCTATGAGCTGGTGCTCTGCTATGGGTTTGCCGAACGTCGTCCTGGTGCGTGCCCAATCCATCGCCGCCTCGTACGAGGCAAGCGCTATTCCCACGGCGCGGGCGGCCACGTTTATCCGCCCAATCTCGATGCCGGCCATGAACTGCTTGAAGCCGAGCCCGATCCCCTCTTCGCCGCCAAGCGCGCTCGACACGGGCGTCCTGAATCCCTTCCAGTTCATCCGGGTTCCCTCGAGCCCTCTGTATCCCAGCTTTTCGAGCAGAGAGGGGATCTCCAGCCCCGGTTGCTGATGCACGCCCGGCCGCTTTTCGACCACGAATGTCGTCATTCCCTTGTGGCGGGGCACAGCCTTCGGATCGGTCTTGGTCAGCAGCATGATGAGCGAGGCGTGGAGTCCGTTCGTACACCACATCTTCTCGCCCTCGATAGCGAACGCTTCGCCCTCGCGCATGGCGACGGTCTTGATCGCCTGCAGGTCCGAGCCCCCGTGCGGCTCGGTCATCGAGATGGCTGCACGAACCTCGCCCGTGGCCATGCGCGGGAGATGTCCGACCCTCTGATGGTCTGTACCGAAAGTCTCGATCATCCACGCTGCCACGAAATGTGAGTTGAGAATTCCCGCTAGGGACATCCATCCTCGGGACAGCTCGATGATGATGCGGGCGTAATCCTGTAACGGCAGCCCCATACCGCCGTACTCCTGCGGTATGAGGGTCCCAAAAAGACCAAGCTCCTTCATCCGATCGACGTGAGCCTGGGGGTATTCGTCTTCGAGGTCGAGCCTGCTCACCGAGGGCTTGACCTCCTCTTCAACGAAGGCCCGCACCGATTTCAACAGGTTTTCTCCCGGGCGTTGCTCAGCGCGCATGCCTGCCTCCCTTCATCGATCAATCCTTGGGGCCATCGGCCAACCCTGCTCGCCTGTAATCGGCACACGACGAGAACCACTGAGGGGGTCGTGGACGGTGCCGGTCGCCCTCGAACTGCTGCTGGTCTTTTCGATGGGGGCGCTCCTGCTCGCCGCCGCCGTCGCCGAGTTCCGGGGGGCCGAGTAGGGGCCCG
>WHSV01000151.1 GCA_009379915.1 Actinomycetota bacterium
CCTCCCCAATCCCGACCTGTTCGTCTTCATGTACGTGCGACGCGAGGCCACGCTTTCGAGCCAGATCGAGGGGATGCAAGCCTCACTGATGGACTTGCTCGAGTACGAAGCCGAAGCGGCCCAACCCGAGCGACCTCTGGACGTCGAGGAGATCGCCAACTACGTGGCGGCTATGAATCTGGGCCTGAGGAGGTTGGAGGAGCTGCCCGTGTCCCTCCGGCTCGTTAGGGAGATCCATGGACGGCTCCTGCGCGACGTGCGCGGCTCGGAGCGAACGCCCGGCGATTTCCGCCGGTCACAGAACTGGATCGGTCCCCCGGGCAGCACCTTGGCGAACGCTACGTTCGTGCCGCCCCCAGTTGAGGAAATGCGGGGATCCCTGGGCCAGTGGGAACGATTCCTCCACGATGACGAGCCGATGCCGACCCTTATCAAGGTCGGCGTTGCTCATGCGCAGTTCGAGACCATCCACCCTTTCCTCGACGGGAACGGAAGGGTCGGCCGTCTCCTCATTCCCTATCTATCGCTCTTCTCGGAAGACTGAGTTCGGACGTGAACTCCGGGCTCCAGTCACGCGCGCCCGTATCCGTCAGGGTCGTAGCCGTGACCGTCAGCGAGCAGCTAGGACAAGCCCTGCCGGAGTCCTGCTGACGCCTGCCAGTATCGCCACACTCCTGATCAGGCTCGCCTGCAGGAACGCGGTCGAATCGACTCCCAGATCGACCAGGGCTAACGCCGCGAGCTCTGGAGGGATGGTGCCTCGTTCGCGCAGGGCGATGACGCTTCGGGCCAGCTCCGCGCGCACGATCGGAGTGTCGTAGTGCGCGAGCACCGCCGGCAGCGCCGCCTCCGCCTCGTCGGGGTCGTCGTCTGAGAACGCCGAGCACAGGCGCTCGATGTCCGGGGTGAGCAATTCGGGAAGGGGGACGAGCAGCGACAGGTCCCTTCCGGGAAGGTCGAAGATCTCATCCCACAGGGCCTGGAGCTCGAACTCGTCTCGAGATGCGACCACAGACGCCGCGCGGCGGGCTTCGAGGGCCAGGAACGACCTGGCGAGCTGGGGCTCGGACGGTCCCGTCTTCACCCCACAGCACCTCTTGGTCTTGCGCCCACTCCCGCACGGGCAGGGCTCGTTACGACCCACCGCAGACACTTCGAAGTCCCCCTTCACGCCGACGACCGCTGCGGGTCGATCATCGCGCAGTCCCACCATGCGACTAAGGATTTCCCGAGCCCAGTCTTCGCGGACCCGCCCTTTCGGTCGGGTGTCTCATCCTTCCAAACCGGGCCCCTACCGATCGGTATGGGTCTGTACATGAGTCCTCAGATCACCGTTCGGATCTCCGAAGATCTCGCGGTCAAGCTGGACGAGTTGGTACGAAGCGGTGACTTTGAGAGCCGCGCCGCCGCGGTGCGAGCGGGGCTCGAAGCTATCGCCCGGATCGACGAGCGCCACTCAATTGATCGCTCGATCCTCGAGGGTATCGACGCCACTCGGACACGGCGACGGCCTCCCGGAGGAATGTGCAGCCAGCTTCGACAACCTTCGAGTGGTTCCCAAGACGTATCTGGTCAGCCGTCAGTGCATCCTCGAGTCATCGCGCCTTGTCGAAGCGTGCAGAGCCCTTCGAGTCGCGGTCGACTGCTAACTGACAGGGATCGAAACGCAAACAAGCCGTGAAACTCGAGTAGGCGGAAAGGCGGCGGAGTGTTCACTCCGCGGCGTGGTTCTTGATGACTTCCTGTGCGGCAACTGCCAAATTCCCCGGCCCCCTCTTCGATGAACGCTGAGACTAGCGATGGGGTGCGACAGAAAAACTTCTCGAAAAGTTCCGCGAAGCAGCCGAAACAGGCCGAAAACTGTCACACCGCCTCAATACATTGTGGACATGGACGAGGCCCCCGACAACCGCCTTCACGACCAGCAGACCGACGCCATCGAGCAGCTCTCGGCGCTCAGGGCGACGACCGACTCCCAGATCCTTAAACTCGTCCGAGCGGCCGACGAATCGGGGGTCTGGCAGGTCGACGGCTCGCCGTCACTGGTCGAGTGGGTCTCGTGGCGTTGCCGGTTGACCCGGGCCGAGGCCCGGGGGCACGTCGAGGTGGCGCTCAAGCTCGCAGCCCTGCCCCAAATCGCGGCGGGGCTCGACGAGGGCTCGCTTTCCCTCAGCCAGGTCTGTGTCCTGATCGACTTCGTTGAGCCGGACGGCGACGCCGAGTGGGCCGAGCGGGCCCGGGGCATGCACGTCGAGCAGCTCAGGGCCTGGCGCCGCTCCGTGAAGAGGGTTACCACCGAGGATGCCAACGAGGATCACAAGCGCCGCTCGCTGATCTGGTGGTGGGACCGGGACAAGCGCTTTCTCAGGATCAAGGGGGCGCTCCCTGCCGAGCAGGGCGCGGTCGTGGACAAAGCGCTCAACCGCCTGAGCGAGGGCCGCCCCAAGCTGCCCGACGGAACCTATGACTCACTCGAGCGGCGCGGGGCCGATGCCCTGGTCGAGCTCGCCTCGACCCAGGTTGCGGAGGACGCCGATCCCGACCGGGCCACCATCGTGGTCCACGTCGAAGCCGACGCGCTCCTGGGCGACGATGGTGCCGCGGCCATCGAGGGCGGTTGCGAACTCGCCCCCGAGACGGTCCGCCGGCTCGCCTGCGACTGCTCCATGCAGGTGGTGGCCAATGACCACGAGGGCCGGTCGCTGGGAGTGGGGAGAAAAACGAGGACGCCACCGCCCTGGTTGCGGAGGTTGGTGAAGAAGCGAGACGGGTGCTGTCGCTTCCCCGGCTGCGAACGCGGACGCTTCTTACACACGCACCACATTCGACATTGGACCCCCCACGAAGGGCCGACTCAGCTCGACAATCTATTGATGCTGTGTACGCATCACCATCGGTTGGTACACGAAGGCGGTTGGAGCATCCGCGGCGCTCCCGACGAAAACCTGGTGTTCCTCCGTCCCGACGGACGAGCCTACGATCCCGTCAGGCCGCGCCTCAGAGACGAGATCAGGGAGCGCATCCTGGGGCCGAGACAACCGGCCGCTCGTAGTGGCGTGCCGAGCGCGATGGAACTCTGCCTGCGGGCGGCGGAGGTGAGCTAAGCGTTGGCCGTGTGTGAATGGTGCAATCGCGAGATGACGATCCAGGGTTTCTTGCACCGTGGAGTCGGTGCGCAGTGAACGGGCCCTGTCGCCACGATCCTCGGACAGGCAGTGCTACTGGGCCCGCGCGCGGAAGGCGTGGGTTTCGTAGGGCAGGTCGAAGGAGACTCGCCCCGCCAAGGCCGAGTGCGTGTTGCAGAGCTCGGCGACCTGGTTCAGTGCCCGCCGGCGGTCTCGCTCAGTCATCGCCGCGACGTTGCTCCGGGAATGGACGTGTGCGAGCAACGTGGCCTCGTCCATCACCTGGGTCGTGCGCCAGGTTCGGTGCTCGAAGGGTCGGAAGCCGGGCAGCCGGTCGAGTTGAGCGCGCGTCTCCAATGAGTTCTCCGGACCCGCGATCCGAGCCAGCTCGGCCACCCAATCGATCGACTCATCGC
>WHSV01000152.1 GCA_009379915.1 Actinomycetota bacterium
TGGTCGTCCAGGAACGGGCTAGCGATCAGATCATGCATAGGTACTCCCCGGTGATGGACGGAACCGTGTAGGGCTCGGCGTGAGGGACCGGTGGTTGCTGTTGGCGGGAGCCACTGGCAGGACCACCGGGTGTGTTGAGCGTGTCTCCCTCACGCCGAGGAACGAGAGCGGGAACGACGACCGGTAGGGGCGGGTCTCCCTCGGGGGCTGGCAAGGGAACCGGTCGTCGCTCCCGCAGTCCAGCCTGTGTGTGGACCTCGGGGCGGAGCCCAGCGCTGGAGGTGGATACCGACGCGGTGTGCGGAGTCGGGGTCTCCGCGACACCGCGTCAGAGTCCGGCGGCGACGTCATCCTGTTTCCGGTAGGCGCAACGCCGCCGCCGGACGTGGAGGGCGAGAGGGTCCACGGGCACGGGGCTCGCCGTGGACACTCCCGCCAGTTCATGAGCCCGTTTCCTCACGGGCTGCTCGGCGAGCCTCGGTGACGCGCTTACGCGCGCCCGCGGTCTTACCCTGGTGGATCATGGCCGTGATCATCCGTACGTCCGCGTCGGTGAGGACTCCCTCCAGACGGGCGGTGTCCATGGTCTGCAGGGCGCGGAGCTGGTCGGCGTTGAGATCATCGACCCCGTGCCAAGGTTTCCCGTACGGTTCAGGCACGAGTGGCCTCCGGCACACGATCCCAGATCACATCGCGGCCGCCCTCGTGGATGACGGGGCGGAGTCGTGGGTCGTCAGCCTGGTAGCTACGGCCGCACCGTGCGCACCACACACGAGCAGGCGTCCCGGTGCAGGCGACGTCGTGGCACGGGCTGAACATCGGTTGCATGCACCACACGGTATGGAAGGTTGACCCGCACAAGGGGGACAGTTTGGCCCCCTGTGGCAAACCAGGTCAGTGGACCGCCTTGAGCCGGGCGGCCAGCTTGGTGGCCTCCTGCCGCTGCGTCCCTGGCACGGCGTCGGCAAGTTCGACGGCGAGTTCACGCGCCCAAGGGATCAAGCCGACGGCTTCGGTCGAAACGTCGGTGGCGGAGGTGAGGTATCGGACCGCGTCCGCTGGTTCGCGCCTGTTGGCATGCGCCTGGGCGACCTCGAGCAGGAGTCGGGATCGACGCACCACCGACGGGACCGACGACGGAGCGAGCTTCCCGGCGTGCGCGATCGCCTCGCCCGTGCGGTGCAGGCACCCGTTGACGATGATCCCGAAGATTTCGACGTTCGTCTGCTCGAACCCCGATTGGCGGTGCCACGTCCCCCGCGGGAGCCTCTTCGCGGTCAGTTCTGCCGCGTCGAGGTACCGGAACGCATCGCCCTCGCGGCCGGCGAGGCCGTGGGCGGCCGCGGCCTCGAGGTATAGCGACCCGAGCGTCCCGACGACCTCTACGCCCGGTTTCTGGTCCAGCAGCGGGGCTAACAGTTCGGCACCGGCATCCGCGAGTCGCGCCGCGTCGTCGAAGTGCCCCGACGCGCACAGACTCACCGACGACGACCACGCCGCCAGCGCGAGTGAGAGCGGAGTGTCGGCGTTCTCCGACATCGCCCGTCCGCGCTCGACCGCGAGAGCGTGGAGCTCTGGCTCGCAGATGTGTGCGAGGAGACGTTGTACCAATCGGTAGAGGTCTCCGGTGGCGGCTTGAGCGCGGCGGCGCTCGACACCATGGTGGGCGCGGATCGACGCGTGTGCCTGCCGGATCAATGCGGGAAGTGCCGTGCCGACGTCAGTGCGCTGCTGCGGCGAGGAGTGCCACAGCAGCCACAGCCGGTGCACGCGCTGCTGTAGGTCCTCTGGAGGTATCGGGGGCTCGATCGTGGGGATCGTCGACAGGAAGGACACGTCCCGCATCGCGTCGCGGATGGCGGGCACGGCGTGGTGGACCTCGATGTCCCAGGCGGAGATCGAAGCGGGGGTGTCGTCGCCGGTCAGCTCTGACAGGTCCTTGACGTCTAACGCGCGGGCGAGGCGAACGAGCATCGGCAGCGAGTTCAGCCTTCGCCTGCCGTTCTCGATGTTCTTCAACCAGTCGCTCTTTCGCCCAACCAGGCCGGATAGAACTGGGCGGGTCAGACCCTTGGCTTCGCGGAGCAGCCGAATGCGTTCGCCGGTCGTTAGCGCAGGGACCTTCGACAACTGTTCCACCCCCGCCCGCGAACCGCAGGACATGCCCGTACCGGGAAGCGGGCACTTCATTCCCGCCTCTCAGGGTAGCCACCCCGCTTCGATACGATTCCAGAGCATTCACACACGCGGCGGAACGAGGCCCATGACGATCGTTGGTGTCACCGGTCATTCTAATCTCAGTGAGGCCACGGTCGATCTGGTCTACCGCGAGATTCGTGACCAGCTCGCCCGCCTTGACGGGGCGGACCTCGTCGGTGTCACGTGCTTGGCGCGAGGTGCCGACCAAGTCTTCGCCGACGCCGTCCTCGCCCTCGGCGGCACGATCGAGGTCGTGGTGCCGGCCGCGGACTACTTCGACCGGATCACCGATCCTGCCGCCCGTGCACGCTGCGACCGTTACTTGGCGCAAGCCACGGCGACTCACACGTTGCCGTCCGCGACTGCCGGACATGACGCCTATCTGGCGGCCAGCAAGGAACTCGTGGAACGATGCGAACTCCTGCTGGCCGTATGGGATGGCAGCCGCGCCAGCGGAACTGGCGACGCGGTGGAATACGCCAAGGACCACGGTCGGGAAACAGTCGTCGTCTGGCCCGAGGGGGCCGAGCGCGTCTGACCGGGTCAATACGCCGCGGCGTAAGCGTCCATCACGAAAGCTGGGATTCGTCCGCGGCTGTTGACCTCATATCCGTTGGACTGCGCCCACGCGCGCACCGTAGGCACGTTTGGCTCGACGGTCATGCTCTTGTATGGACGCCGACGACCGTTGCGGGCGCGCTTCATCAGCCGCGCCGCCTCGGTGTAGGGCTTGACCGTCGAGCGGACCTCACGCGCATGCTTGCGGCAGAGGTCGAGTTCGTACTCGGTGCCGTCCACGGCGAACGGCACGGTCTCGATGCTTCGTGTGTCATCGCCGTGCAGGTCGCAAGTCAACACCGTGACGGTCTTGGTGCTCATGCCTCTGCCGCCATCCTTTCGTCTCAGCCGATACAACATGAGCCGGAAACCGTCCCACATGAACCACGTTCGTTCCAGCGGCGCACAGAGCGTAACCGCTGCCGGCCGGCCTCGAGACTCGGTTCGAGACCCAACTCCCGTGACGTCCTTCCGCCCATGGAACGCGCACACCGCGCCCCCTTGGCTCGACTCTCGGCCGAGGGCCACGGGAGCGTGGGGGCAGATTGGGGGCATCTGAGGACGGAAAACACCGCTCAACGACGACTAACGACGAACAGGTGTTTCCGCAGCTCAGACTGGCTTTCGCCGGATCGCCCCTGGTCAGAACGACCAGGCACTGAAAGGATCACGTTCAGTGCATGATTTCCGTGATCCCACGACGAGTCCGGGGTTCCCCTCGTCTACAGCCTGTTCGAACCCCCGAACGATCACGTGAACGTGATCGGCAGCGGCAG
>WHSV01000056.1 GCA_009379915.1 Actinomycetota bacterium
ATTCCTGAGACGGTTCTCGAGGTTCGCTCTTTCACTCCGTACGCGGTCCGGAATCGCTATCCATTCATGGACGCCGTAACGCCGATCAATCGAGATCGTGCACTCGAACTCACCCGCCGGGTGCGAACCTGGGCCGAGGAGATCGTCGCCAGCGGGTAGTCAGTCGCTGGCCGTCGCCCTTCAGCCAACTGCAGCCTGTTCGAGGGCGAGGTCGACATCTCCAGACTCGCTTGCCGTCAAGCGGGCCGGGGTTCCGATGGGGACGGTGAGCAAGCGCCTGCCGTGACCACAGGGAAAGCCCGACACGATGGGAAAATCCGTGCCCTTACAGAGATCGAGGACGAGCTCTTCCAGCGCGCGACCAATGCGAACCTTCTTCTCGGTGATGTCGGTCATCTCCCCGACAAGGATCCCCCGCAGGTTGCGCAGCTTTCCCGCGCGCTGCAGGTGCAAAAGCATCCTGTGGAGCCGGTACAGCTCCTCGTCGATGTCCTCGAAGAACAGGATGGAGCCGTCCGTCGAGGGCTCGTACTCGGTGCCTATGAGGTCCGTCAGGATGGTGAGATTCCCTCCCATGAGCACCCCTCGGCCCGCTCCGGGACGCAGCACGCGCAGTTGGGCCTCTGAATCGAGACCGAAGCTCCAGGGGGAGGTCTGGGTAAGGGCTCGCCGAAGATGGGCGACGGTCGGCTCGTCTCTGGCTCGGTTGAAGGTCAGCAGCATGGGTCCGTAAAACGTCACCAACTCTGCCTTGGTCGAGAGGGCAAGGAGCAGGGCGGTCACGTCACTCGAGCCCACCACGCACTTGGGCCGGCGCCGCATGACGTCGAAGTCGAGGTGGTCGAGCAGCATCTCCGTGCCGTAGCCACCCTTCGTGCACATCAGTGCTCCCACTTGGTCGTCCAAGAACATGTCCTGAATGGCATCCGCACGCTCGCCGACCGAACCAGCGAAGTGGTGATCGCGACGATGGTTGTTCGGGTGCACGACCGGGACGAAGCCCATGTTCTTGAGGACATCGTTACCGCGCTCGATATCGGACTCGCTCAGCCAGCCTCCCGGTGAGACAAGGCCGACGGCATCACCCACTTCGAGATGCATGGGTCTGACCCAAGCCATTAGCCGAGCCCTCCCATGACCGAGCTCTCGTCCCAGTTCGCCCTGATCCACCACGCTCCACCCTGGTCCTGCGTCAGGGCGTACATTCCCGGCCGCGCTCCTCGACGAGGAGCCCGTCCTGCCGGACCAAGCGCTGTCCATATCTCGTCTTCACCCGGGCCGTCTTGCGGTCGACGTTCCAGTAGACGCCCTCGATGTTCAGGTACTTGATCTCGATCGACTCGTAGGTGCTGGAGTTAGCTCGGAATCGCTCCACGATCTCGTCCAGATCTTGCTTGGTGGAGAAGTAATCGCCCACGTTCTTGTGGGCCTCATCGTGCCAACAGGACCGGTACGCGTTCTCGTCCTTGGTCTCCCATGCGTTGAAGACCCTCTTGACCGTTGCGATGGGGCCGCGCGCTCGACTGATTTGGAGGTGCCGAAGCGGATTCTTGACGGTGAGAAAGAAACGGCTGTCGGAAGCGGTTGGAAACCGGTCGTTGAACGTCTTGACGAAAAGCGAGGTCAGGATCGACGTACCCACTCCGATGAAGAAGCCCAGGACGATTTCCATGACCGAGATCTTATGTTCGAAGCAAACACGTCTCTATTCGTAGCGGGCCGCGATCGAGGCCGCCAGCGCACGGGCGGCGGCGAGCATCTCGGGCGGCTCCACGTTGCGAACGTCGCCGCCCAGCCGGACGATCAGCGTCGCCGCCCAGCGTTCTCCCCCCGCGATCAGAGTGATCCTTCGCCAGCCGTCAGCCAGGGTCTCGGCCGCAGTCACCGGGTAGTAGTCCTCGAACCAACTCGCGACCGCCGGGGGGATCTCGATAGTTAGTGTCGACGACCCGTGCCCGCTGAAAGCGCCCCTATAGGCATCGGGGTCGAAGTCCGGCGGAACCTCGACCGGATCGTCCGTGACGACGACTTTCTTGACCCGGTCGGTGCGGAACATTCTCTCCTCACCGCTCAGGTGGTCGAGCCCGACGAGATACCAGTGGCCGTGAGCGGCGATGAGCCCCCACGGCTCGACGACCCGCTCGGTGAGCTCACCCTTGGACGCGGACAGGTACTCGATCTCGACTCCGGTCTTGCTCGTCAGTGCTTCCTGGAGCCCCTCCAGATGAGCAGGCGAGCCCGGCTCGAGGGTCACGGAGATTCCCGGCGACTCACCCGCGCCGGCGTTGAACGCGCCGTCCAGCTTCGTCAACGCCCTGCGCAGGGCCTCAGCCTTCTCCATACCCGGCAGCGATGAGACCGCGGCGCCGCCCGCGTAGAGGGCGAGCGCCTCCGCCGGAGTGATGCGCAGCGTCTTGCTGAAGTAGTCGGCCATGTCGACGGAGACACGGTCGCCGTCGAGGCTCACCTCGATCAGGTCGCCCGGCCCATAGCCGGGAAGCCCACAGAACCACAGCATCTCGAGATCCTTTACGAGCTCCTTCGTCGGGGCTTCGAACTTGGCCGCAAGCTCGGTCACCTCGACGCCGGGATGCGCGATGACGTACGGGAGCATTGTCAGGATGCGCTCCAGGCGTCTGCTGAGCCGTCCCCGGTTCTCAGCCACGCCGACCGTCCAGCAGCGGCCGAAGGTGACGCAAGACCGCGGCACGCGCTTCGGGTGGCCCGATGACCTCTACGGACGAGCCGAAGCCGAGGACCCACGACACCAGTGCGTCGAGGTTTCCGACTGGAAGCGTGACGTCGACACCGCCGTCGGCGTTTCCGGTGCGGGCAGCCGACGCGAGGTTCTGCTCGACCCACCACGCGAGCGACTCGTCGAAGCGAACCACAGCATCCGCGGGTTGGTCCCCGATGGCGTACGCCTCGGCCGAGAGGTGGGACTGGGCATCGAAGCCGGCGGGAATGTCGTAGCCACCCTCGAGAGCAGAGACCTTGCCGTGGATGCGCGAGATGCGGAACGCGCGAATGTCCGAGCGGTCGATGTCGTTGCCCACGACGTACCAGTGACCGCGCCGGTTGACGAGGCCGTAGGGCTCGAGAGTCCGTCGCGCGCGCTCGCCCGCGGCCCCCTGGTATTCGAACGAGATTGGCGTGCGCTCGAGTTGCGCCTCGTAGATGGAGCTCAGTGCCGGCTGGCGGATGTCGTCTCCCCACGCGACCTGGGGGTCGTCCACGGGCGCGGCGCGTGAGTCCACCGATATCTTCAGCAGACCCCTGTCGGCCTCGTTGCGGCCGCCGGTGACGGCATCGCGCGCCAGCCGAAGCGCCGCCAGTTCATCCGGCTCGAGATCCAGGTCGGGCAGGTAGTAACGGTCCTTGTCGATGATGTAACCGTCGGAGTGTTCGTCGAGAACGTCGATCTTGCGTACCTCGATGGGAATCCCCATGCCACGCAACTCGTCCTTGTCACGCTCGAAGGCTCGCCGAAAGGACTCGTAGTTCTCGTGCCCGTAGCCTGCGACGCGTCGGTTGATCTCTTCGGCACTGAGGGGCCGCGTCGTTTCGAGCAGGGCGATGATGAGGTTGATGAGACGCTCGATTCTCGTCACGTCCGCTCCTCCGCCCGAGGCCCGATGCCCGCAGACCCGAGCGTAGCGCTCCCTCCGATAGCACCCGCGGCACCCGCGGCGAGAAAGTACTCGGGGTTGTCCTCGAGGGTCCGGCCCATCGACCTTAGCTTCACGCCCGCGTCGACTGCTCGCGCGATGGCTTCTACTCCGTCGGCCAGCACGAGCAGGTGTCGTTCGGCTATTCCAGATTCGTCGAGCTGGGAGGCGATCACCTGCGCCTGGTCACCCTGGAGCTCGGGCACCGCAACGGTGCATCTCCTCTGCGCCGCAATGGTGAGAGCGGTGAGGCAGTGGTGACTGATGCCGTAGTGACGCTCGCGCTCGTCGACGAACGAGACGCGCAGGCACGCGATCGGCCGACCGCCGAGAGCCCCGGCCGAGTCGAGGAGAGGTCCCTGTTCCATCGCGGTAAAGCCGAGAGACGTGCCGGTTCCCACGACGCCGGGCCCCATCGACACCACGATTGCGTCTACCTCGCCGATCGTTTTCAGCGCGGTCATGCCGCTGAAGTGATTGACGGCCTCGAGGTCTCCACCGAAGGCGTGCCCCGAGGTGCACGTTACGTCCACCAGCCCTGACTGCTTGAGGGCACGCACGAGGTTGCTCCATGCCAGCGGCAGGGCGGCTCCATCGGTCATGAGGTAGCCGACGCGCGCGGCCGGGTTCGCCTCCTTGATTCCTGCAGCCACGGGTCCCAGGTGCGAGTGGACTCCACACACCACGACCGGCGTGCCGTCGATCGACGTCACGTCCTTCACCTGTGCGTAGGAGGGGCTCTCGGGGGCCTCGGCCGCCAGCACCTCGGTCTGCCACGGGGTATAGCGCAGCTTGACGATGTGACCCGCGCGACGCTGCGGAAGCTCTGAGTTGGTGAGGTTCCAGAGGACGAAGGCATCGCCGCCGGTGCCGAGACTCAGGTCGACCCCAGTGGTGTTGAGCACGACCTCGTCACCCACCCGAAGCGCCGCGACCATGTCCGGGAAGGCGACGGCCTTGAGGCCCTGGCCATCGACCACTACGTCGGCGACGATCAGATCCGGTCTCTGCTCGAGAAGCTCGGAGACGACTCCCCGACTCCAACCCGCCATTACAGGCTGGCGATCAACTTGGCGACGCGCTCGTCCGTCGAGCGGAAGGGGTCCTTGCACAGCACGGTGCGCTGCGCCTGGTCGTTGAGCTTGAGGTGGACCCAGTCGACGGTGAAGTCGCGCCGCTTGCGTTTGGCCGCTCGAATGAACTCACCGCGTAATCGCGCACGCGTTGTCTGGGGTGGTTCCTGTGTCGCCGTCTCGATGTCGTTCTCGTTGCACATGCGTTCGGCCACTCCTCGTCGTTCGAGCAGATAGTAGAGACCGCGCCTGCGATTGACGTCGTGGTAAGCGAGGTCCATCAGCGCGACACGAGGATGGGCGAGAGAGAGGTTGTGCTTGCCGCGATAGCGCTCGATGAGATGGCGCTTCATGATCCAGTCGACCTGATTCTCGAGGCCGTCCTGGTCGTGCTCGAGGCAGTGAATGGCGTGCTCCCACATCACGGCGATCTCCTTGAGCACAGGATCGTCGCGATGGTCGACCCACCGCAGAGCTTTGCTCAGGTATTCCTTTTGCATGTCGAGCGCGGAGGCCTCGCGACCGTTTGCGAGCCGCACCTTGCGCTTGCAGGTCGTGTCGTGGCTGATCTCACGGATAGCGCGGATGGGATTCTCGAGTGTGAGGTCTCGTATCTGCACTCCCTCTTCGACCATACGGAGCAACAGTGCGGTCGTCCCGATCTTCAGGTACGAGGTCCATTCACTCATGTTCGAGTCACCGACGATGACGTGCAGGCGTCGGAACTTCTCGGCGTCGGCATGAGGTTCGTCGCGCGTGTTGATGATCGGACGGGAACGAGTTGTCGCGGACGACACACCCTCCCAGATGTGCTCTGCGCGCTGTGAGATGCAGTAGAGGGCTCCCCGCGCAGTCTGAAGCACCTTCCCGGCCCCCGCATAGATCTGCCGGCTCACGAAAAACGGGATCATGACCTCGGCGAGCCGGCCGAACTCCCCGTAGCGGCTCACGAGGTAGTTCTCGTGGCTGCCGTAGGAGTTGCCCGCCGAGTCGGTGTTGTTCTTGAACAGGTAAATATCGCCCGAAATGCCCTCTTCCCGCAGCCGGGCCTCCGCAGCCTTCAAGAGCCCCTCGAGGATCCGCTCGCCCGCCTTGTCGTGGACGACGAGGTCGTAGACGGTGTCGCATTCGGGCGTCGCGTACTCGGGGTGCGATCCGACGTCGAGATAGAGGCGGGCACCGTTCTCGAGGAAGACGTTGCTCGAGCGCCCCCACGAAACGACCCGCCTGAAGAGATAGCGGGCGACCTCGTCGGGAGACAGACGCCGCTGTCCCCGGAAGGTGCAGGTCACCCCGTATTCGTTCTCCGTCCCGAAAATGCGGCGCTCCATTGCCTCAGGATACGCGCCTCGGCTCTTTCGAGTGGCAGAGCAACCGAGACTTTGCCCGCCCGAAGGGCGGGGTTCCGGTGTGCTCCCCTCCCGCTCCGGCACCCCAAGGGGCGCGCCTCCGCTCACGCCGGCGCACGGCGCCGCCGTCGGGCAATGCCCGCGATCGTCGAAACGATCGCTTCCCTGCCTCTCGCTCGGAGAGGCGCAGCGAAGCCGGACCCCCGCTAGAACTGGGCGCGCAGGTCCTCTTCGGTCACGCGGCGAAATTTACGACGGCTTCGGGTGCGATCGAGCACCGCGGATTCGACCGTCTCTGCCGTCAACTCCCTCTCGCCGGCGGCGAGCAACGCCGCCATCGCGAGATCGAGAGCGCCCGAGAAATCGGGCATCTCGGCGGGGTAGTTCGCAGGATAGTTCTCTCTCAAATGGGCCTCGATGGTCTCGGCCTGACCCCCCATCGCGACCCACCGCTCGCGATCGGTTACGGAACCGTCGTAGAGGATGTGGAAGATCTCGTTCTGCCCGGTGTCGTCGCCAACCGCTGCGACGAGAATCTCGCATTCGTACGGTTTGACCTCGGAGGTGAAGATGTTTCCGAGCGTCTGGCTGTAAGCATTGGCCAACGCCTTGGCCGTAACGTCGTGGCGCGAGTAGCTGTAGCCCTTGAGGTCGCTCAGTCTGATGCCACCGATTCTCAACTGCTCGTATTCGTTGAACTTCCCCACCCCCGCGAACGCGATGCGGTCGTAGATCTCCGAGATCTTGTGCAGCGTGGCCGAGGTGTTCTCGGCGAGAAACAGGATGCCGTCGGCGTATTCCATGACGATGACCGACTTGCCGCGCCCGATGCCTTTGCGCGCGTAGTCGGCTTTGTCCTTCATGAGTTGCTCAGGCGAGACGTAGTACGGAACCGGCATTCCTCAGCCCTCCTCTCCCAGACGGCGGACGTCGACCGTGTGGGTCTCGTGGGCCGGCTCCGAGCGGTCGGCGATGAGTTCCTCGAAGATCGACCGGATCTCGCTCTCCGGAATCTCGGCCGTCCCCGACACCGATATGGCGACCACGTTGGGGAACAGGCCTCGCATCAGGTCGGGCCCCCCGGTGCCCACGTCTTCGTCCGCCGCATCGAAGAGGGCCTCGATTGCATACCTGACGGCGTCGGGCCGGGCGAGGTCCTCGCGAAAGCGCTTCTTCAGAGAGCCTCGGGCGTCCTTGCCGCCGGAGCCGGTGGCGTGGTAGTCGTCCTCCTCGTAGCGTCCCCCGGTCACGTCGTACTTGAAGATGCGCCCGCGCTCCTGGGCAAGGTCGTACCCGGCGAAGACCGGAACGACGACCAAGCCCTGCATGGCGGCGGGGAGGTTCGCACGGATCATCTGACTCAGCTTGTTGGCCTTGCCCTCGAGCGTGAGACGCTCGCCCTCGACCTTCTCGTAATGCTCGAGCTCGGTTTGGAAAAGCCTCACCATCTCGACCGCGGGCCCGGCAGCTCCGGCAATCGCCACCGCCGAGTGGTCGTCCGCGGCGAACACCTTTTCGATCGATCGGTGTGCGATCTGGAACCCCTCCGTCGCCCGGCGGTCGCCGGCTACGATCACGCCTTCGTCGTAGCGAATCGCCAGCACCGTGGTTCCCTCGGGCACTTGAAGGTTCCCCGAGTCGGTGACCTGGGGCAGCGCCTCCGGGGCATGTGACCGCAACAGGTCCGAGAACGACGACCCGGGCCCGTTGACGGGAATCCGCATCAGATCGCTGAGGTGAGGCTCTTTCATCGAGATACGACTCTCTCCAGGTATTCGGCGGCTCGTCCCATGAGCCCGACATCGTCGCAGAACTTCCCGAGCCCACGATTGCAATTGAAGCAGAGTATCCCGCGAACCCGTTTCGTCCGGTGATCGTGATCGACGTGCTCGGGCTTCCCCGAGCCACACAGGGCGCAGACACCGCCCTGCTGGAGGACCATCCAGGCGACCTGAGCAGCGTCGACCCGATACCGCCGGTTGAGCCAAAAGCTCCGGTTGCCGCGTGGTTCTTCTGTCTGTTCTCGACGACGACGGAGTTGTGACACGGCTTGCAGTATCCGCCGTAACCGGTCTTCGTTGATCTGTTACAAGCGAATTCTTCGATGGCTTTCGTCATGCCACATCTTGGGCATCGCTTAGGGCTCACGGTGCGTCTCCACGTAAGCGATCGCTTTCCGAATGAGATCGGGATCATCGTGGAAAGCCCCCATGGCGGCGTTGCAGAAAAGGCAGAGAATTCCACGCACGGCGCCTGTTGTGTGGTCGTGATCGACCTGTTTGGCTTCCCTCTGGCGACAGACGGCGCACAAATCGCCCTGTTGCCGAATGAGCTCGTCGACCTCGTCGGCGCCGATCCCGTACTTCTGCATCAGATGGTAATGGCGGGAACTCCCCCCGTAGTTGCGTGCCAAAGACTCGCGGCGCTGTCTGGCGTGACACGGTTTGCAGTAAGTGTGAAAACCCGTCTTGGTGGTCCTGTTCCGAGAGAACTCAGTAGAGAGCTTGATCTCTTTGCATTTCATGCACCGGAGGCCGGCGGGTTCGGAGGAGTCTTCTGGCATGTGTCAATTCCCTTTCTCCCTCCTCCTCGCTTCGCAGATCTAGGTGTAAGGACCAAAACGTGTTTTGCTCTATTCTCCGCCCTTCTGGACAAACGACCTCACGAACTCCTCGGCGTTTGACTCCAGGACCGAGTCGATCTCGTCCAGCAGATCGTCGGCCTCCTCGGTCTTTTCGTCGGTCGATTTGGCCTCGACGGCCTCCTCGGTGGTTTCTTCCTGCTTCGGCTTCGGTTTGCGTTTTTGGTCTGCCATTGAGCCATCACCTCACAGTCGGCTGAGCACTAAGTGTACAGAGAGCCCGTGTCGAAGAACCGCTCTTCAGGAGCCCAGGTTGCGTATCAGCGTGGAGGCCTCGGGCGAGGCATCGAGGAGAGCGTCGACATGTGCCTTCGTCCCGCGCATCGGCTCGAGCGTTGGGACCTTTCGCAGTGGCTCGTCGCCGATGTCGAAGATCAACGCGTCCCACGACGCCGCGACGATGACCTCGCTGAAGCGACGCAGGCATTCCCCTCTGAAGTAGGCACGCGTATCCGTGGGTGGGTTATCGACCGCGTGAGCGATCTCCGGCTCGCTTAGCAGTTGCTCGATCTTCCCGGAGCCGAGCAGCTTGTAGTAGAGGCCCTTCTCACGTCGTACGTCGTGCCACTGGAGGTCGATCATCTTGAGCTTGGGACTGTCCCACTCGAGGGAGTCGCGATCGCGATACGCCTGCATCAACTGCAGCTTCGCGACCCAGTCGAGCTCGCGACCGAGCGACATCGGGTCGGTATCGAGGCGGTCCAGCACGCTCTCCCACCGTTCGAGGACATCGCCCTCGACCTCGGTTATCTCGTTGTCCTGGGCGTACTTCTTGGCCAGTCTGAGGTACTCCCATTGGAGTTCGATGGCGGTGGTACGCCGGCCACCCACGAGCTCGATGCTCGTCCGAAGGTTCGTATCGTGGCTGACGGTCTTGATCGCGCGGACTGGTTCGGCCAGCGTGAAATCGTCCGTGATGAAGTCGTCTTCGATCATCTTGAGAACGAGCGCGGTCGTCCCCACCTTGAGATAGGTGGAGACCTCGCACATGTTGGCGTCGCCGATGATGACGTGTAGCCGGCGGTAAATGTCCGGATCTGCATGCGGCTCGTCGCGCGTGTTGATGATCGGTCGCTTGAAGGTGGTTTCGAGGCCGACCTCGACCTCGAAGAAGTCCGAGCGCTGAGACAACTGATAGTCGACGTTCTCCGCCCCGTTCTCGGCCCCCACCTTTCCCGCCCCCGTGAACACCTGGCGCGAGACGAAGAACGGAATCAGGTGTTTGACGAGCATAGGAAACGGAACCTTGCGGTCGACGAGATAGTTCTCGTGGCACCCGTAGGAGTTGCCCTTGCCGTCGGAGTTGTTCTTGTAGATGAAGACGCGTTCGTGCTCGGGAACGATGTGATAGGCGGCCCGCATGGAGTCCTCGAGGATGCGCTCCCCGGCCTTGTCCCAGATGACGCAGTCGCGCGCGTTGGAGCACTCGGGACTGGAGTACTCGGGATGTGCGTGATCGACGTAGTAGCGCGAGCCATTCGGAAGAATGATGTTGACCAGCCCGGAGTCATCCTCGGGAGTGGTCTCAGCGGGTGCACGGTCGAAGCCGCGCGCGTCGCGCAGCGGGTTCTCTTCCTCGTAATCCCAGCGCACCCTCTTGAAAGCCGGCTTCGCGTACGCATTGATCAGCAGCGACGAGGTCAGAATCGGATTGAAGTCGACGGCGCCCTGGACCGAGATGCCGTACTCGGTCTCGATCCCGCAGATCTTCTCGATGGCCATTAGGGAAGGGTACGACGAGAGCTAGAGATACTGCCCTGTCTGCACTTTCTCGACCTGACGCTGGCCCTCGCCCTCATTGTGCTCGCCGACCAAAGTGCGGATGTAGACGATGCGTTCGCCCTTCTTGCCGGAGATCTTCGCCCAGTCATCAGGATTGGTCGTATTCGGGAGGTCCTCGTTTTCGCGGTACTCCTGGTGGATTGCGTTGATCAGGTCGTCCCCCCCGACGCCCTTCGGCCCGCCGGCGATGTGACGCTTGATCGCCATCTTCTTGGCGCGCCGGACGATGTTCTCGATCATCGCCCCCGAAGAGAAGTCCTTGAAATAGAGGACCTCTTTGTCACCGTTCGCGTAGGTGACCTCGAGAAACTTGTTCTCGTCGGTTACCGAATACATCCTCTCGACGGTGGCCTCGATGATGTTCCCGACGGCCTCGTCCGCCGAGCCGTGCTTGGCGACCTCGTCGCTCGAGATCGGGAGCTTTATCGTCAGGTACTTCCGGAAAATGTCCTGGGCGGCCCTCTCGTCCGGACGTTCGATCTTGATCTTCACGTCGAGGCGGCCGGGACGCAGGATGGCCGGGTCGATGAGGTCCTCGCGGTTGGATGCGCCGACCACGATGACGTTCTTGAGGCTCTCGACGCCGTCGATCTCGGCGAGTAGCTGGGGAACAATAGTCGATTCGATGTCACTCGAGATGCCCGAACCACGCGTCCTGAACAGCGAGTCCATCTCGTCGAAGAAGACGATAACGGGCACGCCCTCGTCAGACTTCTCCTTGGCCCGCTGGAAGATCAGCCGGATCTGGCGCTCGGTCTCACCGACGTACTTGTTGAGGAGTTCCGGACCCTTGATGTTCAGGAAGTAGCTGCGGTGGGCGGTACCGGTTCGCTCGGCGACCTTCTTGGCGAGCGAGTTGGCCACGGCCTTGGCGACGAGGGTCTTCCCACAACCCGGAGGGCCGTAGAGCAGGATTCCCTTCGGCGGGTCGAGGTCGTGCTCGCGGAAGAGCTCCGCGTGCAGATAGGGAAGCTCGACCGCGTCGCGGATCTCTTCGAGCTGCTCCGCCAGGCCCCCGATGTCCTCGTAGCTGATGTCCGGTACCTCTTCGAGGATGAGCTCCTCGACCTCGGGCTTGGGCAGACGCTCGACCACGTGCCCCGACTTTGGATCCATGAGCAAGCTGTCGCCGGCTCGGATCCTTTCGTGCAGCAACGGGTCGGCAAGCTCGACAACGCGCTCCTCGTCGGTGCGGGCAATCACCAGGGCTCGCCTACCGTCCTCGAAAATCTCCTTGAGAGTGACGACCTCGCCCTGAACCTCGAACGCGTGCGCACCGATGATGTTGAGCGCCTCGTTGAGCATGACCTCTTGGCCACGTCGCAGCTCGTCCATTTTGACCTCGGGTGACAGCTGGACGCGCATCTTGCGGCCGTTGCTGAAGACGTCGGCGGTCGATTCCTCCTCGAACCCCGCGATGAACACGCCGTAGGTGCAGGGTGGTTGCGAGAGTTTCTCGACTTCCTCTTTGAGGGCCACGAGCTGGTCGCGGGCCTCGCGGAGCGTCGAGGACAGCCGCTCGTTGCTGTTGCGCGACGTCTCGAGCTCGGTGGAGGTCTCAGCCAGCCTCTTCTCGAGGGCATGAATACGCCGGGGAGCCGCTTCGAGCTTTCTGCGGGTCAGCCCAAGCTCGTCCTCGAGCAGTTTCAACTGACCTTGAAGCTCCTGCACCTCTCGATCGTATTGGACGATTCTGCGCTCGTCGTCCTCGGTGACCGCAACCACCTCCCATGGCTCTCCAAAAAGCCTACTCCGAACCCCCCGTAAGGGGGATGATCTTCAAGGAGTGCATCGGCTTGTCCCGTAGTGAATTGAGCTTTTAGTTGCTCAGCTTTCTGGCGGTGATCAAGAATCCCGTGTGGGCGACCATGCGATGATCCGGGCGCACGGACAGCCCGTCCACCTTCCAGGTCCTCACCAGGCCCTCTAGAGTCTCGATCATCCCGAACCCCCACGAGCGCAGCGCGTCGACCGTCTGCTGTACCTGAGGGATGGTAGGCAGATAGCAGCAGATGATCCCTCCCGCGGTCAGAGAGGCCGTCGTCGTGCCAACGGCTCGCCACGGCTCGGGCATATCGAGCACCATTCGATCGAACGTCTCGCCCGCCACATCGTCGAAGACGTCGCCGACTCTGAGTTCGAGGTTCTCGGGTACTCCACCGATACCCTCGAACCAGCTGTCTACGTTGGCCATCGCTTGATCGTGATGATCCGGTCTCACCTCGTAGGAGACCACGCTGCCGGTCACGCCCACCGCACGTGCCAGCGCCAGGGTCAGAGACGCTGATCCCGTTCCGGCCTCCAGCACCGAAGCACCCGGGTAGATGTCCGCATAGACGAGGATGAGCCCGACATCCTTCGGATAGACGACCTGTGCGCCGCGCTTCATCTTCAGCACGAAGTCGCTCAGCGTAGGTCGCACGGCGAGAAGACGTCCGCCCTTGGATGCCTGCACCCGAACACCCTCGAGCTCGCCGATCAACGCGTCGTGTTCGAGCGTTCCCATGTGCGAGTGGAACTGCTTGCCACTCTGAAGGGTCACCAGATAGCGCCGCTCCTTTGAGTCGATCAGCAGGGCACGCTCCCCCGGCTCGAAGGGCTTGCCGGCGATCACGTCAGTCCCCGCTCTTCCCACGGAGCGTGGGACGGCTTCGTGCCTGCTCCGCCTTCCTGGTCAATGCGAGAGCCTTCGTCCTCGAGTTCCTCGAGCACGGCCCCAACCGTTTTCGGTCCCTTCACCTCGACCGCGCGTTTTGGGTTGCGAAGCTTCACCTCCATTCATTGAGAGTAGCCGTGGCGCTCCCGAGGTGGCCAGCGCGGTTCAACCGCCGAGAGTGACCGGGCGCTCCTCGAGCTCGACCTCGACCTCTCTCTCGCCATCGGGCCCTACGAGGGTCAGCGTGACCTCGTCGCCGGGGTCTAAATCGGCCAGCACGTCCGTGAGGTCCTCGGGGGACGCTATCTCGTCGTCTTCGATCGCCACGATTACCTCACCGGCCTCGAGATCCGCGTCGTCGGCCGGCCCGTCGGGGAAGACCTCGACAAGCCCAGCCCCCTCGGTTCCGTCGGCGACGTCCTCGAACACCTCTGCGACGGCAGGGTTGGTCGGGTCGGCGATGTTC
The DNA here is from genome assembly GCA_009379915.1 of Actinomycetota bacterium. Taxonomy (GTDB): domain Bacteria; phylum Actinomycetota; class CADDZG01; order CADDZG01; family WHSQ01; genus WHSV01. The sequence continues at coordinate 13,636 of WHSV01000056.1, forward strand.
ACACCCAACCACGCGCGCTTCTCGGCGGGGTTCTCGATGATGTCCTCGATGATCGGAAGCGCGGTGTCGATTGAGATCGCGAATCCGACGTTTTCCGCCGAGCTCGCGGCCGCGGCCGCCGTGTTGATTCCGACGAGCCGCCCGGCGGAATCGACCAGAGCGCCTCCCGAGTTGCCCGGGTTGATCGCTGCGTCCGTCTGAAGCACACCCTCGAGGCGTTCCTGGCCCAAACCGCCTCCCCCGCCGACGGAGATATCACGCTCCTTGGCCGACACGATCCCCGCGGTTACGGTCGCTCCTCCGAGCCCGAGCGGGAACCCGAGAGCGATGACCTCGTCTCCGAGCCGGAGGCTGTCCTCGCTTCCTAGCTGGATCGGCCTGAGTCCGTCGACACCGACCTTGATGACCGCGAGGTCTTTCGCCGGGTCGGTACCGATGACCCGTCCCTGCGCTCTGGAGTCGTCCAGCGATTCGTCCGTGAAGACCACGTCGACCTCGGCGGCTCCCTCGATGACGTGATTGTTGGTAACGATGTAACCGGCACCGTCGATGATCACTCCCGAGCCCTGGGCGCGCGACTCCTCGCCGCCGAAGGACTCCCCGAGGCCAACGACCCTGACGTTGACCACCGAGGGAAGCGATTTTCGTACGACCTCAGCGATGCCCGAGCTCTCGACCGGATCGGTGCTCTGCTCGAGAGTGAGCTCGGTGCCGGGCTCGCCCTCTTCCTCGCCACTGCCGTCGGTGCGCGACAGACTCATCGAGCAAGCGGGCAGGGCCAACGCGAAGGCTGCGAGCAGGACGAGGAGTCGAAGTCTCATGGCCCTCCAGGATACGGACGTCTCGTTTTTGGACGCACCGAGCGACTACGCGGGTACTTCGAATGCCTCGACGTCGAACTCTCCTCCGCTGACCCCACCAAGAGCGAACACGAGAAGGTAGCTTCCCGGATTGAGGCGGATGGAATCCTCGACCGTTGTCTTTTCCTCCGTCGCTCCCTGCAGGCCCCATGTTGTCTGGCGGCGCTCGGGACCCTCCCAGATGATCTCGCGGCTGTCCTTGTCGACGATGTAGAAGCGCTCGGCGTAGTGGCCGGCGGGGGCGATCCACTGCCGCCGGACGGTGAACGGGAGCGTGCGTCCACGACTCAGCGGAATCCCAGCTTCGCCCTGGGATGGTTTGACCGGTCTTACCTCGATTGCCAGGACCCTTCGCTGCGGTCCCTTGGTATCGGCGATCGGCATACGGCTAGAGAACCTTCAGGTCCACGATTCTCGGCCGACCCTCGCGCTCCTCCCAACGAGAGGCCACCTCGATTGACTCGTCGCCGGCCGAGTACACGATCACGGCGACGTAGGCGTCTCCGTCCTTCTCGACGCTCGTGACGTCCGAGTCGCTGAGGTCCTTCGGCATCGCCTTCATGACTCCCGGTGCCTGCTCGACGGCCTCCGGTGTCAGGTCTCGGCCCGCCGTCTTGAAGTCTCCTGCAACCGTAGCTTGGCCGTGGCTGGCCGCGTGCTCCTTGATGGTGTTCTCGTCCACGACTTCCTCCCGTCGGGCCGGCGGCTTGTTCGAGCAGCTCGTCGTCAATGGAAACCTCGTCATTGGATACCACTCGCGACTATCGTCGGCTGTCATGTGCATCTTCTGCGACATCGTCACGGGCGCCGTGCCGGCTCACGTCGTCCACTCCGACGACCTGACTTTGGCCTTCCTCGACGTTCGCCCTCTGTTCCCCGGTCACACGTTGCTCATACCCCGGGCTCACGTAGAGACTCTCGCCGACCTGCCGGAGGAGATGCTCGCCTCTTACTTCGCCGCCGCACAATTGCTCAGCCGGGCGATGGAGGAGGTGATGGGAGCGGAGGGCTCGTTCGTGGCGATGAACAACAAGATCAGCCAGAGCGTGCCCCACCTCCACATTCACGTGGTGCCGCGCCGAAGGAAGGACGGCCTGCGGGGGTTCTTCTGGCCGCGCTCCAAGTACGCGAGCGACGAGGCCATGGTCGAGGTCGCCACCCGTTTGCGTGAGGGCATCGCCCTGCTAAAGGCCGGTTCGTGATCAAGGAAGGGCCCGAGCTTCATTCGACGGACGGTCTGAGACTGGAGGCCGAGCTGTGGATTCCCGACGACCCGCGCGCCGGTCTCGTCCTCTGTCACCCCCATCCCAAGATGGGCGGAACGATGAACGCTCCTTTGCTGATCGCGGTGTCGGATGAACTGGTTAAGAGAGGCTGGATCGTTCTCCGCTTCAACTTTCGGGGGATCGGCGAGTCCGAGGGCGAGGCCTCCACGGGCCGCGCCGAGGTCGCCGACGCCGAGGGCGCGGTGAAGTTCATGCGGGAGCGCTTCGGTGACCTGCCGATCGCGATCGCGGGATGGTCCTTCGGTGCGGCCGTCGCCGCGAGAGTGGCTTTGGACGACAACGGCCTCGCCGCCCTGGTCGCCATTGCTCCCGCGGTGAAGGCCAAACCGGGGATCACCGACGGCCTTCCGCCCGCGGATGAAGTCGATCTAAGGATCCCGGCCCTGGTCCTGTGCGCCGTCAACGACGAGTTGGTCGATCTCGAAGACTGCCGCAAATGGGCCGAGACCGCGCAGACCGAGTTTTACGCGATGCCCGGAGCGAACCACTTCTTCTGGGCCAAGTACGACAAGCTCGCGAGGGCCGTGGCCGAGTTCCTCGACGCCGAGGTCTAACCCGGCCCCCGAGGGCGTGAGATCTCGTAGAGGAGCACGCCCACGGAGACCGCGAGGTTCAGCGAGGTCGCCGTCCCCCGCATCGGAATCCGCACCGCGACATCCCCCTCGTCCAGCAGGTCCTGGCTCAGCCCGTGGCCCTCGCTGCCGAACAGCACGAGGGCCGGCATCGAATAGGTCGTCGACCAGTGCTCGATTTCGGTGTGCGCCGTCGTCGTGATGACCGTCAGTCCGTTGTCTCTGGCCCACGTGATCGCGTCGCGCACGCCGGCCACGGTTACGAGGGGAATCGTGAACATGGTTCCCATGGACGACTTGAGCGCGTTCGGATGCCAGAAATCGGTTCCCTCTCCGATGGCAATGACGCCGGCTGCTCCGGCCGCATCGACCGAGCGCACGATCGTGCCGAGATTTCCGGGGTTGCCGACCTCGTGCAGCGCGACGAATACGGAGTCGGGTTCGATCGTAAGGTCCCGGAGCCGGACCGTTGAGGCGCGGGCGATGACGGCAAGGCCGACGGGGTGCTCGCGCTCCGAGAGCGTTGCGAAGGCGTCCGCCGCGACCTCAACGACAGGGGCCCGATCCTCGGCCCTGCGGACGAGATCGAGAGCTCGCTCGCTCGTCAACAACTCGGGGCTGAAGAGGACGACCTCGACATCGGCGTGCTCGAGGGCCTGCCACGCGGGCGCGATGCCCTCGACCAGAAAGACGCCCTCCGCGTCGCGATGCTTGCGCTGTCGGAGCTTGCGCGCTCTCTTGAGGAGCGGGTTCGACGGACTCGTGATGGCCTCCCGGCGCGCCACCTAGTGGTCCGCCTAGGCGTCGGGAGCGAGTTGGGCGAAGAACTCGGCGCAGCGAGTCGCCTCCGCGTCCTCGCCGATGGCCGCGGCTGCGGCGCCGAGTCCTCGAAGCGCACGAAGGAACCCGCGGTTCGGTTCGTGGGCCCAGGGGACCCTGCCGGAGCCTCGCCACCCCGCACGCCTAATCCGGTCGAGTCCTCGGTGATAGCCCACCCTGAAGTACGCGTAGGCCTCGACGGTTCGGTCCTCGTCGAGAGCAGCCTCGCCAAGCGCCGCCCACGCAGTCAGGCACTCGGGATACCTCCCCGCAACGGCCGCGAGGCCCTCGAACGAGTCGACCTTGGCGACCGCTTCGAGGGAGCCGTCCGGTTCCTCGATGGTCGTCTCTGTGGGTTCGGTGATCGGAAGCTCGGCCATGTCTTGAATCGTAGTGCCTGATGGGGACCGCCGGGCCCGTTCGCTACAGGTGGTCGACCTTCCCGTTACCTGCGGCTCGTTGTTTGATCTCTCTCTGGCGTGCTATCGCGGTTGCAGCCTCATCCAGGGCCGCGGCCAGTTGTACGAGACGTTCGTTCTCCGTTTGCATCTCGAGAAGCTGCTGTTTGAACTCGGTTCCGAAGTCGACTTGCGCCGCAACCTGCCATGCGACGTCGTTCCCTCGCAGCTCGATGGCGGTCGCGTCCGTTCCCGCCGTCTGGGCGACACGCTCGAGAGCGGCCACGCACGCGGCCACGAGCTCCGGATCCGCTCTCGCCTCGTCGTCGGCAAAGGGTTGAATCTCCGCAGTCAGATATGAACGCGTATCGGCGACGCGCGTGACTCTGAACCGGTTTCGCCCTTCCACGACGACATCCATGCGTCCGTCTTCATAGCGATTGAGCACCTCGATGACGCTGGCGGATGTCCCGATGGTACGCAGCTCCGCCTCCTTTACCAGTAGGAGTCCAAACTCCTCCGAGTTCTCGAGGCATTCACCGATGAGCTGCTTGTAGCGTTCTTCGAAGATGTGCAAGGGAACCCGTTCTCCGGGAAGCAGCACCACATCGAGGGGAAAGAGCCCGATCTCGCTCATACGATCGAGCCTAGTGCGGGCGAATGCCTAGCGGAACCGTCGCTTGTCCCGAGCCGCATACGTAGCGACCGTGCTGTCGATGGACTCGGCGCGACGCAGTCTTCCGAGAACATCCTCGAGTGAGGGGCCCGGGATCGCGCACGTCACCTCGTGACTGCCCATTTCGGTCCGTACCCGGCTCAGCATGCAGCCGATGCTGGCAGCGACCACCTTCTGTTCCTTCGCCATGGCAATGATGTGGCATTGCGGCTTGCCTTCGAGAGACATCTCGGGAATCGCGTCGTTCAGGATCATGAGTTGCTTGGGGGTTAGTCGTAGGAACACGACGTCCGGATCGAGCGGAGTCTCGGGCAGTGGCCCATAGGTGACGTGTCCGTAGCCCCTGGAAACGACTGGAATCTTCGGGACGTCGTCCATTCCAACCCACCCGGACTCGAGGAAGGCCGCGACGTCGGAGTTTCCGGCGACGTCGGAGAGCTTGGCGAAGCCATGCGTCATTCGCCCGACGCTGCAGTTGCCGTGATCCTCGGGAACGGTCGTGAACGTTCGCTCGGTCCCCCTCATCCAGAAGACGCAGGACGCCGGCACGCGGCCGCGCCGGCCGTCCTCGGCGGGTTCCGACATCGGCTCATCGAACGTCGGTACTCCTCCGGGGGCCCCGTCGGAGAAAGTGATCGCGAGCGGCGGTACATCGAGGTCCAACAACGACTCCAACTCCGATGCAACCGCTCCGTAGTCGTGCTTCATGTCGCTCCTCAAGTCGTAGGGATTTTCTAAAGAGCGCCGAACTGGCCCTCGGTGGGCTCAGCTCAACAGAACCACGGCTCGGTGAGGCGTGGCCTCCCCTCGGTGGAACCCGCTTCGATGAGGTCGGCGGGCGGACTCGTGCGATGACCCGCGGCCTCCATGACCACTCTGTAGACCTCGAGGAAGGTTGCTCCGGCAGGCTCTCCCGACGCCGTGGCGGCTTCGACCAGGCTCCCGAGCCGGCGCTGCAGCACGTCGATCGAAGGATCCTCCGCTCGCCACGTGTACGTCAGGTGCTCGGAGTCGTAGGGGCCGAGGTGTGGCTTCATATCGGGATGCGCCAGGAGCAGCGATCCCTCGGGCAGCAACAGCCGTATCGAGTACTGAACCGGGTCGACGTTCGCGATGAGATCGTTCGTGACTATGAAGTTCAGCATGTCGGCCAGGTCGGCGTGAGTCGTCCAGGGAGTGAACGGAAGGAACGACGGGCGCACCTCGATGCCGTGGGCGCGCAGGATGTCGATTGCCTCGACCGCTTGCGCCGTCGTGTGGCCCTTGTCGAGACGCTCCAAAATGAGGTCGTTCGTCGTTTCGAGAGCGCAGACCACGAACAGGCAACCGCTGTTCGCCATTTCGGTCCAGATGTCGTGGCGCTCGAGAACATGCTCGACCTTGGTCGTGACATCGAACGTAAGTTGAGGCCAACGCTCGTGGATGGCGCGCACTACCCTCAGTGAATGGCGCCATCCGTTGAGGAAGTCTGGGTCGCCGAAGGTGATGTGCTCGGCCCCCATTCGGACCAGCTGTTCGACATCGGCCACCACGACGTCCGCGGGCACGAGCCGAATCCTTCCTCCGTAGACGACCGGCACGGGGCAGTGCCGACATTCGTGAGCGCACCCGTGGCTTGCCTCGACGTAGCCGACCTTGCGTTCTCCTCCATCCATTGCGAGATGGGCGTAGCCGTCGAGCTCCGGCAATAGGTCGCGCGCCGGTAGCACGAAGGGGTCGTGCCCGAGCTGAATCGTGGGCTCGTCCGAACCGGCGTCCGGTGCGTCTCCCTGCGCGAGTCGGTCCACCCATGCCACCAACCCACTCTCGTACTCGCCCGCGATGACACGGTCGGCGAGCACTCCAACCGTGCTGTCGCGACCGACCGGCGCATAGAGACCGTAGAAGCAGACGGGCAGTTCCCGATTATGGGTTTTGACGATTTTCGCTGCCTTTATGCCGAGGCGCATGGCGGTGTGCATCGGGACGGAGATGCCGACCGCGTCGGCCCAGTCGACACGAGCCGGTTCGAGCTTCTGAATCGAGAGATCGAGGCAGCGGACCTCGTGCCCGGCGTCGCGCATGGCTCCAGCCGGCGAGGCGGCGTGAAGGGGTTGGTGCCCGAGCTCGTAGGTCGAAAGCAGCAGTACTCGCATCGCCTTCCAGGTTAGTCGCACGCAGGGGGAAGGAGAGCTATCGCGCCGTTCACTTGCGCGCCCGTCCGTCGCGGCGACAGCGCGGCGGCTTAGTGTTGAGCGCGTGAAGACCCGCGTCCTGCCCCTGCCCGTCCCGCTCGACCTGAGTTTGACCCTCGGGGTGCTCCTGGAGGGAGCGGGCGACCCCTGCATGCGCCTGGCGCGCCTGGATGCCGTGCGCGCCACGCGCACGCCGGACGGGCCGGCGACCCTCGAGCTCCATGTGAGCGGCGCCGAGCTGGAGGTGCAAGCCTGGGGGCCGGGAGCCGGGTGGGCCCTCGACCACGCGGGCGAGCTCGTCGGCCTCCATGACGATGGTGGCCACCTCCGCCGGGGTCATTCCCTGGTCCGGCACCTGCAGCGACGTCTGGCCGGACTGCGGCTGGGCCGCACGCGGGCGGTCTTCGAAGCCCTCGTCCCCGTGATCATCGGCCAAAGGGTGACGGGGCGCGAGGCGAGGGTGACCCACCGAGCACTTGTCCGTCGCTATGGAGAGCCCGCACCCGGTCCGCACGACCTCATGCTGCCGCCCGCGGCCGAGACGATTGCCGGGCTCGGCTACTACGACTTCCACCCGCTGGGCATCGAGCGCCAGAGGGCCGCAACCCTGAGGCGGGCCGCGGTCGAAGCTCCTCGCCTGGAGTGCATCGTGACCGGCGAACCGTCGCTCGCCCGCCGCCGGCTGGAGGCCGTTCAGGGCGTAGGCGTGTGGACCTCGGGGCACGTCGCGCGGGTTGCCCTGGGAGACCCCGATGCCGTGATTCTGGGAGATTGGAACCTGCCGCACACCGTCGCCTACGCCCTTGCGCGCGAGGAGCGCGCGACCGACGATCGCATGCTGGAGCTTCTGGCTCCATATCCCGGCCAGAGGGGACGGGTGCAGCGGCTCATCGCGACGGCCTGTGGCTCGGCCCCGAGAAGAGGCCCGCGGCGACCCTTTCGGAACCTCGCGCGTGTCTGACTGCCTATCCCTATTTCG
>WHSV01000057.1 GCA_009379915.1 Actinomycetota bacterium
CCGCCCTGCGGGCGGGCAACACTCGTGAGCGGGTGGCCGAACGTCAGAGTCGCGCGGTGACGTCCTCCGAATCGAGGATCAGGCGGCGAGGCCGGATGAGTGCAGAGCCGATTCGCTCCATGATCGGCCGCATCAGGGACTCGAGTTGCTCGGATGGAGCAAGGCCCAAATCCTCAAGGAGCAATTCCTTGTAGGAGCGGTACTGGCGCACGGCCTCGCCTACGTTGCCCTCGGCAAGATGCACGCGAATGAGAACGCGCTGGGCGCTCTCGCGGAGGGGTTCGATGGATACGGCCGACAACGCCGCGCCGGCCGCCTCACCGTGACGTCCGGCCTCCAGGCGCCTCATCGCGAGAGCCTCGAGTGCGTGGAGTCTCAACTGACGGAGTCGCTCACGCTCGACCAGTACCCAGTCGTCGTACCAATCGGGAAGCAGATCACCACCCAACTCGTCTTCGTCGAGATCGAGGAAACGAGCGCCGCCGCGCTGGCTCAGAAGCTCGTGCGTCATGTCGATCACCTGCCGCACGTCGACACGGACATGGGGAGAGAGTCGAAGGTCGGCGCGCCTCGCTTCGACCAGATCGAATCCAGACCGTCGCATGCGCCAGAGGCTGGATCGGAGACTCGCGCACGATTTCTCGTCCGTGGTCTCGTTCCACAGGACTCCGGCGACGTTCATACGGAGGAGGGGTCGATCGCGCAGTGCAAGAAAGGCAAGCAAACGCTGCGCGCTGGTCGGAAGTTCGATCGCCCGGTCGTCGCAAATCAGCTTAAAACCACCCAGAAGGTCGAGTCGGATGTCTCGGTGCTCCATGACCTCGTTCACGTTGTCGGTCTATCCCAATCGGCGCCTCCATTACATGGTGCAGCGGGAGCGTTTTCCAACTGGCCGAATCTGACTAGAGGGATGCCCGAACGAGTGCGTGACCCAACTCGGTCGGGCCTCAATGCCGACTCGATTGAGTGATCGGACACACCCGGAGCCTCGACGAGCCAGTCTCGCCCGTGATCACCGTCCCGCTTGTCGAGCACCTTACGGCATCGAACCTCGAGCGCACGGGCAGACCGCGGATGGTCGAAGAGGGACCTCTTCGGTGAGAATCTTTGGGCGTGGATCAGTCATCCTGGGTCATTCGATTCGCGAGCCTAGTTTCACGTGGCGGCGACGTTCTCGACGTCGCATGTGGTTCAGGACGTCACACGCGTCTGTTTCTCGCTCGAGGCCACCGCGTCGTGGCCGTCGACCGCGATCTCTCTGGCCTTGCCGATCTCGCCGGGCACATCCGACTCGAGATGGTGAAGACGGATCTCGAAGACGAAGCACCTTTTGCTCTGACGGGCCGGCGTTTCGCTGCAGTGGTGGTGACGAACTTCCTCCACCGCCCGCTACTGCCTGCGTTAATTGCGGCGGTGGAAGCCGACGGCGTCCTTATCTACGAAACCTTCGCAGCCGGCAACGAGCGTTTCGGCCGGCCCAAGAATCCCCACTACTTGCTGCAGGCGGGCGAGCTGCTCGACGCCGTGCGCGGGTATCTGCGGGTGATCGCCTACGAGGATCTCGTCGTCGGGGAGCCCTCGCGCGCCTCGATTCAGCGCGTATGCGCAATCGGCCCCGAGCGCGCCGTCCCCGCTCTTTCCGAGCTCCCCTTTGCGTAGTGGAAGGGAGGCGCTGCGTTCTGAGGTGGAGGTCCGCGGTGACGTTGCGATGCACGAGCTCTGGTGGCATCGAGATCTTGGATCCCAGGATCCTCAACTCTCGGTTGGATCGGGGCAGCTTGACGACGGTTATTGGCTCACTGTTTCATTCACTGCGAGATCAGGGGATCCGCAAAAGTCACGGCCAACAGGTGACGCGCGATCTCATCCGGCAGGAGCGTCAAGTCGAACTCGGTGGAGCCGTCTTGGAGCCGCACGTATGCAACTCGATTCCTTAGCCTCTGGATCTCGAGTGTCTGGCCGAAGAGACTCTCGAACCGGTAGGAGCGGCCCTTGATCCAAAAGCTCGTGCCCGCGACGTCTCCCACCGCGAATCCCTTTAGCGCGAAGAACTCGATCGCGGCCTCGATGGTCTCCCTGGCCGGTAGGCGGTTGGCCCCCGTACGACCGCCGGCGCCGCGAGGGGCGGGCGCGATGCGGTGGGGACGTAACACGACCAGGGCGCTGAGTGTGACGTCGTCATTCATTCGCTGGATATTCGAAGAAGCCTCCCCCCCGAAGCATTCATCCAATCCGTCACGCCATCGTTACCGCTCCGTCACGCCGAATGAGGGCATCGGTGACGGAGCGGTGACGCGACGCTCGTCTACTGGGGGCTAACAGAGCGACGAGACCGAGGAGCCGAGCGAAGCGTGAGCCCTATCGACCTGACGGCCGTTCCATCGGACCTGGTCCCAGAGCTACGCGCACTGCGATCGCGGCTTTCGAGCGACATCCCGGCCAAGAGGCTCGACCACAACTTGATCGTTGCCACGTGGAACATCCGGGCCTTTGGGGACCTGTGCGAATCGTGGATCCCCTCACCCAACGATCGTCCCAAGCGCAATCTTTATGCGCTCAGGTGCATAGCGGAGATCGTTTCCCGCTTCGACGTCATCGCAATCCAGGAGACGAGGGACAACATCAAGGCGCTGCGCCACATGCTGAAGTACCTCGGCCCCGACTGGGGTCTCATCATGACGGACGTCACCGCGGGCGACGCGGGCAACTACGAGCGCATGGCCTTCGTATTCGATTCCCGCCGGGTCAAGACGTCGGGGCTGGCGGGCGAGCTCGTTGTGCCGCCCGAGTGGCTGCACGAGGAGCACATCTCGCCGGACTCCCTCCGCCGTCAGTTCGCTCGTACGCCCTATGCGGTCAGTTTCTCCTCGGGAGGCGAGACCTTCATCCTCGTCACATTGCACGTGCTCTACGGTGAGTCCGCGGTCGATCGTCTCGGGGAACTGCACGGGATCGCGCGCTGGCTCGAGGACTGGGCGAAGCGAGAGCAGTCCTGGGGCCACAACCTGATCGCACTGGGCGATTTCAACATCGATCGCAAGGACGACGACGCTTACCAGGCGTTCACGTCGACGGGTCTTCGTTCACCAGCGGAGCTCGATTCCGTTCCCCGTACGATCTTCAAGAGCGGGAAGAACGCGTTCTACGACCAGATCGCGTGGTTCACGCGCGACGGAAACCCCAATGTGCCGGTGCTCTCGCTCCGCTACTCGCAGAGGGCGGGAGGCTTCGACTTTCGGGGGCTCGTCCTGCCCGCGCTGAGCGACACGGAGCTGTCGTGGAGGATCTCGGATCACTTTCCGCTGTGGACCGAGTTCCTGCTCGGCGCGGACTAACTCTTCACCCTGCCGGACCTGCCGCCTTCACTCCCTCCGTCTGGGATAGTGGCGTGATGGAGCACGTACTGATGGCGCGCGGTCTGGTGAAGGACTACAAGCGGACCCGGGCGGTCGACGGCATCGACATCGACGTCCTGAAAGGCGAGCGCGTCGGTCTTCTCGGACCAAATGGGGCCGGCAAGACGACGACCTTGATGATGCTGCTTGGAGCGATCTCGCCCGAGCAGGGCTCGATCGAGATTTGTGGGCACCGGCTTCCCGGGGGCCGGAGCGAAGCGATGCAGCGAGTGGGATTCTCGGCCGGCTACATGCCTCTCGCGGAGCGACTCAAGGTCAGCGAGTTCCTCCGGATGTATGGTGAGCTTTACGGCGTGGTCGACGTCGAAGCGCGCATCGAGACGGGGCTCGAGCGTTTCCGCATTCTGCAACTGTCAGAGGCGATGGGCACTCAGCTCTCGTCGGGCCAGCGGACACTGGTCGGGATCGTGAAGGCGACGCTGCATCGCCCGCGTCTGCTCGTGCTGGACGAGCCGACCGCGTCGCTTGATCCCGACGTCGCGCTCCGAGTGCGAACGGGGTTGCGGGACCTCTGCCAGTCGGAGGGAACCGCTCTGCTGATCACGAGCCATAACATGGTCGAGATCGAGCGGTTGTGCGAGCGCGTCATCTTCCTGAGTCGAGGCCGGGTAATCGCGAACGATGCACCGCGAGCGATTGCATCCCAGTTCGAAAGCGATGACCTCGAGGGTGTGTTCCTTCACCTCGCTCAGATTGGAGCGGACCAACCAGAGCGAGCCGAGCGCAGGGCTCAGGAAACGGACCACTCGGCATGAACGCGGTGCAGGAAAACAACCCCAGGAAGCTGTCGTGGATGCGCATACGTTCGATAGCGCGCCGTCACTACTACGTGATGCTTCGGAGCCCACATCGCTTGTTCGATGTGACGATCTGGCCGCTGGTCGACGTTGTTCTGTTCGGTTCGATCGGGGCGTTCATCGCCGGAAACGAGAGCGCGGGTGCTCAGGCCTTTGGCTACCTGCTCGGCGGTGTCGTCTTGTGGCACATCATCTACCAGGCGCAGATCGCGGTGTCGACCGGCTTTCTCGAGGAGACCTGGTCGCGCAACCTGCTCAACATCATGATTACGCCGGTCAAGGAGTGGGAGTATGTCGCCGGCACCGCGCTCTTCGGGTTGGTGAAGCTGATTCTTGGAACGGGGCTGGTGGCGGTAACCGCGTTGTTGCTGTTCAGTTTCGACGTTACCGAACTCGGCCTGGGCCTCATCCCAATCGGAGCCATCCTGCTGACGGTCGGGTGGTTGATCGCCCTCTTCGTGATCGGTTTCGTTCTTCGCTTCGGAAGCGGAGCCGAGGCTCTTGCCTGGGGCATCATGTTCGTCGTCATGCCGCTGTCCGGCGTCTTCTATCCGGTGGACGCGCTGCCCGACGTGATCCGGCCGCTGGCGCTCGTACTGCCGACGACCTACGCCTTCGATGCGATGCGGACTCTCCTCGATGGCGAAGGGCTCGACTGGGGCACGATCGGAATTGCGACTGCGAGCACACTCGTTCTAACGGTGGCGGCCCTGATGTTCCTGGTGAAGATGCTGAGAACCTTCAGGGCACGGGGCTTCATCTCGCGCTACTCCTGAAACCCAGCCGGCAAAACCAAACCAAAACCCAAGGGCGGCATCGACGAGGCGAATTGGGTGAGGACGTGCTTTCGGGGGGGGTTCCGCGAACGTTCGACCCTCAGCCCACCGAAACGGTGGCTGAACGTCGGAAGGCCGAGGTGCCTTGCCTTTTCTCCCCCAACTGTGACGCACGTCACAGACGCGCCCCGGCTACGGCGGTGTCATAGGAGCCGATCGCCGCCCCTGAGACAAGGAGGAGTCATGGCTCCCACGAACACCACGGTCGGTCCTCGCCCCGAGGAGATCATCGACTCACTGACGACCCTCGTGTCGAAGGCGGAGGGCGAGCTCGTGCTCGTCACCTGTGTCGACCAGGAAGGGTATGTGGGGGACACCGAGGCCTACGCGTCGACGGACCAGCCCAAGAGCTCGCTCCCGTTGGAGCTCCTCTTCTCGCTTCCACAGAGCCAGGAGATCGACGCGGTGATGGTGACCTCTCGGGCAGCCAGCCCACTCGAGGGCATCGCCGACAGCGACATCGTGTTCACCAAAGCCTTGATCGATGCAGCCCGCGCTCGAGGGATCGAGGTCCTGGACCACGTTCTCGTCCTCGACGGCGAGTACAAGAGGCTGCGGGCCGTGACGGAGCTCTGGAACTAGGTTCCTACGCGACCGGCGCTCCCGGTCCGACTCCGTCCTCGAGCTGCAACAACCGCACCGTCCCATCCGGATCCAGCGCACCGAGTATCAAGAACTCGCTCGTGAATCCGGCGATCCTTTTCTTGCCGAGGTTCACCGCGCCGACGACGAGTCGCCCCATCAGCTCGTCTCTCGAGTAGTTCGTGATCTGTGCGCTGCTCTGAAGCTCGCCGATCACTGGACCGAAATCTACGCGGATCTTCCACGCCGGTTTCCGGGCCTCGGGAAAGCCCTGGACGTCGACGATGCGGCCGGTGCGAATGTCCAGTGCAAAGTAATCGTTCGCGCCGACGTCCGGTTTGCGCTCGAGTGAGTCCGCTGCGTACGGCAGGTCCTCGCTGTTGATCTCATGTTTTGTCATGACCCCTAACCTAGGGCTATGCCCGAGCTTCCCGAGGTCGAGTCCGTACGGCGACAACTCGACCCAGAGTTGACGGGTCGCCGAGTCGAGGACGTCTGGTGGGATCCCCACCCCGCCCTCCCTCGTCAGTTCATGGGGCTCGAGCTGTTGGCCGGGCGACGCGTCCTCGGAGTGGGACGCCGGGGGAAGTTCATGATCGCCCCCCTGGACGAAGACCTCGAGCTCATCCTTCACCTGGGCATGACCGGATCCTTCCGATTCGATCTGGAGGACCCGCACGTGCGAGCCAAGCTCTCGCTCGACGACGGCCGAACCCTTAGCTTCCGTGACGTCCGTCGTTTCGGCCGGATGGCCGTGGTCGAGTCCGGCGATTACGGAGGGATACCGACTCTCAAGATGCTCGGTCCCGAGCCACTGACGGATGATTTCGATCCGGATCGCTTCGCTGCGAAGCTCAAACGAACGAGCGCCCCGATCAAGCCCTATCTGTTGTCACAACGCCCGGTGGCCGGCGTGGGCAATATCTACGCAGACGAGGCGTTATGGCTGGCCTGGATCAATCCGACTTCGCGCGCGGTCGGCAAGGCGCGCGCCCACGCTCTGCATGCCGCGATCAACGAGGTGCTGGGGGCGGCGATCGAACGCGAGGGCACGACCTTCAGCGACTACGCCATGCTCGACGGCGAGAGCGGCCGCAATGCCGATTTCCTGATTGCCTACGGGCGAGCGGGCACGCCCTGCCCCCGGTGTCGTACTCCGTTGAGGAAGATCACTCTGGGGGGCCGGGGGACCACCTACTGTCCGAAATGCCAGCGTCGCTGAATCTGCCCCGGCAGGCATCGGCCCTCCGGACATCTCGGGAGATCGAACCCCGCCCCCGATGAGCGAAGGAATTCCTCCAAAGTTGGCCTGTCCGGGGCGGACTCCGGCGCGTCAGGTGCGTGCCGAGCGCGAGGGCGCATCCTGGGCTTCAGCTTCCCGAGCCTCGGCTGGGGGAGGTGGGTCAGGAGCGGCTCGAGCTCATCGTGAAGGTCGGCCGCGGTGGGCCGGTTCGGAGAGCTCTTCTCGAGGCAGGCGAGAAGCGGTGTAGCGATCGCCTCGGGAACCTCGCGTGCGAAGGGCTTGACGTCCTCGTGCAGAACCGGCCAGCGCTCGTCCGGCGAGCCCTTGGTGAAGGGCAGTTCCCCCGTTGCGGCCTGGTACAGCGAGACGCCGAGTCCCCAGATGTCCGAGGCAGGCCCCACCGGACCGAATCGATCCGGGTCGCACTGTTCTGGTGACATGTAGTCGTCGGTTCCAACTCCCTTGCCGCTGCGAGCTGCGTGCTCGACGCTCCGCGCGATGCTGAGGTCGATGAGGCGCGGTGGGCCGCTCATGATGATGTTGCGGGCTTGATGTCGAGGTGGCACACACCCGCTCGTGCGAGAGGTAGTGAATCGCGGAGCACAGCTGCATGGCTAGGGGAAGCAGTTGTTCGGGCGGGAGCCAGCCGTACTTACGGATGAGGGTCGACAAGCGCGGGCCCTCGAGATGCTCGAGTACGAGGTGAGGACGGGGGCCGTCAAACGCAGCATCGAAGGCGCGCAGGATCACCGGGGTTCAGCCTCCACAGCATCTCGAACTCGCCCTTGAGGCCTTTCAGGGCTCGTTCATCATCGATGAGGTTGGGCCGGACGACCTTGGCCACGACGATCGAGTACAGCGCCGTGTCCCACACGAGGTAGGCCTCGTAGCGATAGCCGCCTCCGAGCTTCTTGAGCGCGTGCCTTCCCGGCACGATCTCTTCGCTGGGCTCGAAGTTCCACTCCTGTTTGCCGTTCTGGTCCCGCTCGCTGATGGCCTACCCTCCATGAGCCTCTTCGTGGCGATGGATAGACGGTAGTCGCTGTTGCTCGCACGAAGGTGAGTTTTCCATGAGAGAGTTCTCATGAAACTCTCATCTGCCACCCATTTCCAGATGACGACATAGGGGAATGACCCTCCCAAGGACCCTGGCGGTCCTCTTGGAGCTGCTCTTGGGCGCGGCCGTGGGAGCGGGCCTCGCGGGCGCGCTCCAGGAACCCGCGCCTCCGAGCGTGCCCGTCATCGAGTTGGAGAGCGAGGGTGAGCCAGAGGATCAGGAGAAGAAGAAAAAGCCAAGGAAGAAGAAGCGGCCGCGCGACCGATCCGGGGGAAGCGGTGGAGGCGGCTCGGCCGGCCCCCCGAACCGGCCTGCCCGCGGTCGATGTGAAGGAGCTGACCGACGGGCTTAACACCAAGGTTCGCGGTCTTGCCATCCGTGAGTGGGGCCTCGACGGCTCGGGAGTCGGCATCATCGAGTCGGATCGACAGCGGCTCACCCAGGCCGTGATTCAACTCGCGCAGAAACGCCGTGCAGCACACGAACCGATCGCGACCGGATCTGGATCGGATCCAAGGTCGCCAACGGCGAGGCCCGTTTTTGCGTGAGAGACACGGGACCCGGAATCTCGAAGGAAGAGCAGGAACGCATCTTCAACCGTTTCGCGCACGCCAAGTCACAGCGGCGTGCCTCGGACGGAATGGGTCTGGGCCTCGCACTAGTCAAGGCGATCGCCGAGGGTCACAACGGCCGAGTGCGGCTCTTGAGCGCCGAGGGCCAAGGCTCCACCTTCACGATCATCATCCCCATCGACCAGCCCTATACGGATCCGGAGGAGCCCTCTCGATGAATCGGATACTCATTGCCGAGGACGAACCCCGGATCGCTTCATTCCTCGAGAAAGGACTGAAGGCGAACGGGTTCACGACGTCCGTGGCGACGGACGGGGCACGACGCGCTGTTCATGTCTCGATCGGGTGAGTTCGACCTCCTCGTGCTCGACCTAGGACTTCCCGGCAAGGACGGGCTGGACGTGCTGCGCGATCTAAGGGCCAAGAACCTTAGGCTTCCGGTCATCATCCTGACCGCAAGGGACGGAGTTCAGGATACGGTCACCGGCCTCGAGGGCGGTGCCGATGACTACGTCACAAAACCTTTCAGCTTCGACGAACTGCTCGCTCGCGTGCGGGTGCGATTGAGGGGGGAGCGGGCTCCGGAGGAAACGGTGCTGCGGGCGGGCGACATGGCTCTTGACCTGCGGACGAGAACGGCGCGGGTGGCCGACAAGACGGTCGAGCTCTCGGCTAGGGAGTTCACGCTGGCGGAGACGTTCTTCCGGCACGCGGGACAGGTGTTATCGCGAGAGCAGTTGCTCAGTCATGTCTGGGGCTACGACTACGACCCCGGATCCAATGTGGTCGACGTCTACGTGGGCTATCTTCGCAAGAAGCTCGGTAACAAGAGCATCAAGACCGTGCGCGGGATGGGCTACAGGCTGGAGGGATAGCTCGCTCGTGTGGGGTCGTGGGCCGGCGAGCAGCAAAGGCGGCATCGAGGGGGCCGAGTTGGGTGAATGTTTGGCGTCTTCTTGCCCAGTCGCATGGTTGCATCCGAACTCTTCGCCGATTTGGTCGCTCTATCCGACCATGGAGGGCAAGAGAACGAGCCAAACGCTTATTCAGGCTGCCGAGGCCATACCTCCGACCATTCACCGACGCAGGGCGTCGTTTTTCGTCGATAGTTCGCGCCAAAGCCAGAGTGGCCCCGAAAACCGGCGTACGGCACCAAGTCGCCCACGTCGGAGCCGGTTTGTCTTTGACTTTGGCTTGGACTTCTAACCCAGGCGAGTGAAAGTCACACGCCCTTTGCGCAGATCCACGTGCTCGACCTGCCACCCGAGGTCACGCCATGCCTTGGCATGTCCCCGGCCCCGGGGTGTGTTCGTCCACCAGGTCTCACGCTCGCGTGCGGAGGGCGGAAGCTTGCGCTTGATCATGTTCTCGAGGGCGGCGAACGAAATCATCACTATGTCCGAACCGAAGTTCTCGAGAAAATCAGTCAGGGGCTTATAGGCATCGGCGGGTGATCGCCTTGGCGGCTGGTCTGGCTCGGACGTTTCGCGAAGCACCGCCTGGTCCGTCCTGACCGCCTCCCGACCGGCGTCATCGAGGGGGTCTTGAGCAACGGCATCGCTCGGCGCGGGTGAATCCGAGTCGCTCGCCGCGTCCTCGGACCTATGAGGATTGAAGTCCTCGAGGTCGAATCGATTGAGCTTCTGCGTTCCCGTTCGCCCGTTCCCGGAACCCACAGTAAAGGCCCCCTTTCGCCGCTCCGAATTCGAGACTACCCGCAATCCAACCGAACGTTCTAGGGAGTTCCGCGACTGTTCTTCTTCGTGCGTGGTAGGTAATCGGTCGGGACCCACGGAGGATGAAGTCATAAGGCGAGACAGCGTCAACGAGGCCGAGCCCAGCGGGCAGGCGCTGAGTCCGCTCCGAGCATTCATCGCGCTCACGATCGTGGGCGTCGTTGCCGGGGCCGTGGTCCTCGCGGGGTCTGTTCCAGATTCTCCCGGCCCCCGGGACTCCGCGATACCGGTCGAGGGCGCGAGCCCCCGTCCTTCACCCTCCTTCTCGCCTACTCCCGGCGAGGCCGAGGAGGTGCTCGGCGAGGGTGAGGCCCGTGCGCTCTTCGCCCGGCTGAGACGCAAGCTCGAGGAGGCCTACCGCCAGAGGAGCGTCGAGGTTCTGCACGAGGCCGTGGGACGAGGTTCCGCTCAGTTTGCTCGGAGCAGAAGCGACCTGCGGCTCCTCGAGAGGAACAACCTCCTCGATCGGACTCGCACGCGCACTCTGGAGGTGTCCATTGTCGCGATCGAGCCCGCCCGGGTGGTGGTGAGGGAACGCGCTGCCGTGACACCGCGCTACGTGGACGATGCCACTCACGTCGAGGTCGACGTGCAACTGGATCGAACGAGGTCGAGCTCCGAGTGGACGCTCGAGAGACGGGGCGAGCGGTGGGTGATCACCTCGAGCCGCGCAACTTAGGTCAGCAGTCCTCCGCTGCCGGGATATCCAGTTCTTCGCCCGGAGTGATCGTGCTCTCGAGGGTGAGCCCGTTGAACTCGGCGATGCATTCCGCGAGTCCGATGTCGCCCAGTGCGTCCTCCGCGATCTGCTGGAACCCCTGACCGGCCTGAACCGTGTAGGTGTCGACGGGCGCGGCCGTGTCGTCGCCCTCATCCTCGCCCTCGTCGCCGGGAGGCGTTTCGGTTGGTTCGGACTGGGGCTGGGACTGGGCGGCGTCGAGCTCGGTCTGGAGGTCACTCACCTGAGTCTCGAGCCGTTCCTTCTGTTGCCGCAGCGCGGTCAGCTCGGCCTCGTCGCCACCTTCGTCACCGCCGGCCGTGATGCGACCAAGGAAGAAGACCAGGAGCAACCCCGCGACGAGCGCCACGATGCGCGTCCAGAGCAGGTTGTGCCGTGGCCCCTCCTCTTCGTTCTCCCACTCGTAAAAGTCCTCCTCGGGTCGAGGAGGTTCGTACGGCGGTGGGTCGCTCAGGTGATCGGTCATGTCGTCTGGTTCCCCTCGGACTGTCCTGGTCGGCTCCAAAGCGTAGCCCCAAATCTACCCTCGATTTCAGAGGCCGTTCGGTGTACTTATGTTCCCGTCACCTGCCCGATTGAAAGGACACCACTGTTGGCCGGCAGCCCAAGAGGGTTACGGAGGCCTACGGGGCGAATCGGCCCGGCCCTCATCGTGGCCCTGTTCGGCCTGCCGGAGCCTGCCAGATGTTCGACCAGAGGAAGACGGTGCCCCTTCGCCCCCTTATGGCGTTCGCCCGCCCTCCCGGTAAACCGCCCCCTCGGGCACGCCGGGCGACCCCTTGATCGACCTCGGCGAGGCGGGCCTTCCAGAGGACCATCCGATCAAGCACGTCGTCTTCATCGACAAGGAGAACCGAACCTGCGACCACTACTTCGCTCGTTGCTCTGTGCGACTGGGAGCGGACCTAGCGGACCCTCCGGAAGCGGCGGATCATGCCGAGGTCCACCCGCTTGAGGAAGTAGCGGAACCCGAGGCCCGTCCTCCTCACGTGTTTTTGTTCGAGATTGGCCACGGTGTCCGTCGGTTCGTGGTGGTTGGGCTCGAAGCCGCTCCAGAGAAAGACGCCCGGTATTCCCGCCCGCTCGAAGGGTCCGTTATCCGAGCAGTCGCAGGTGATCCTGTAGCTCATGGCGACCTTGTTTCGCATCTTGTTGTAGACGGTGCGCGCTACTACCTGGGGGGCCATGCCGGTGGTCGCCGCTATCAAAGGGCGCCCGTTCCCAACCATGTCGATCGACACCATGCCACCCAGCCACTTCCTCCCTCCCTTGCCCAACCTGTTCACGTAGACCTGGGACCCGTTGTGGTGTTGGCCGTTGGTACCGAACTCCTCGGCACCGAATGCAACGAAGCGCACGAGGCGAGCGGGTTCTCTGTCGGCCGAGATGCGCGCCATCTCCAAGAGCACCGCGATGCCGGAAGCGTTGTCGTTGGCGCCCGGCGACCGCCTGACGGTGTCCATGTGCCCGCCGACGACGAGCCCGTACTTCCTGGAGTCTGGCCACCAGGCGACGACGTTGCGTGAGGTGCCTCCGTCGACCGAGAACTTCTGGACCTTCGTCTCGTAGCCGTAGCTTCTGAACTTCCGGGCGATGTACCTCGACGCCTTCCACTCGGCCGGTTTCGCTCGGACTCGGGGGCCGATCCCTCGGGCGAGCTTCTCGACGTGCTTCATGGCTCGTTCGTTGGAGTAGTGGCGGAGCTCTTCATCGAGCTGCGTCCCGGCTGCCACGGACGTGCTTGGGGTGCGGTCGGTCGCAAGGTCGGGGGTTGGACCGATCGCTCCGTCGGCGCAGGCGGTCGCGAGGAGAAGCCCCACGATCGCGGTGCTCCACATCACTCTTGGTTTCCGCACCCAATTAGAGTAGCTCGCACATGGCCGACGACAAGAAGCGTAAGGACCCCATACCTACCGGCTGGCTCGAGCGCGGGGCGCGGTTGGCGGGGGCGACCAGCAAAGGTGCTGCCCGCTTCGTAGGCACGCGCTTCAAATCGTTTGCGTCACCCGAACGCTCGGAAGAGTTTCTCGACGGCTTCCACGAGAAGACCGCCAAGCAGTTGGTCGAGATGCTCGGCGAGATGAAGGGCGCGGCCATGAAGCTTGGCCAGATCGCATCCTTCTACGAATTCGGCGCCCCGACCGAGTACATGTCCACCTACCGGGATGCGCTCACCATGCTTCAGAACTCGGCTCCTCCGATGGATCCGGCGGCGTCACGCCGGGTCATCGAGGAGGAGTTCGAAAGGCCCGTCGAGGACGTCTTCGAGACTTTCACGGACGACGCCGTTGCGTCGGCGTCGATCGGCCAGGTGCACAGGGCGACGCTGCCCGGTGGGCAGCCCGTCGCCGTGAAGGTGCAGTACCCAGGTGTGGACGACGCGGTGCGGTCCGACATCAAGAACGTCAGCGCGATGAGCAAGCTGGCCGTCGCCATCGCTCCGAACCTCGACCCGAAGGAGGTCGCCAACGAGGTCAAGGAGCGAGTGCTCGAGGAGCTCGACTACCGGCGCGAGGCGAAAAACCAACAGAAGTTCGCCGCGCTCTACGAGGGCCACCCTTACATCGTTGTCCCCGAGGTCTATATGGACCACTGCCGTACCCGCGTGATCACTCAGGAGTTCATCGAGGGTGAACCATTCATGGAGGCGTTCGACAAACCGTTCGCCGAGCGCAACCGGATCGCCGAGATCGTCTTCCGTTTCTTCTACGGCAGCCTCAACCGGTTCATGCTTTTCTCGGCGGACCCGCACCCGGGCAACTACCTGCTCCTGGATGACGACCGGGTCGCTTTTCTCGACTACGGTCTGGTGCGGGCGATCGATCCGGGCACCCACGAGCTGCTGATCGAGACTTCCCTCGCGCTCATCGAGAACGACAAGGAACGCGGCCGCGTGGCCCTGGAGGGTATCGGAATCCTCACCCGCAAGACCCCCGAGATCGACGCGGTCTGGGAGCACCTTCGCGAGATGAACCGGCCCATCCTCGACGACCGTCGCGTCAAGCTCAGTGCCGAGCTCGTGGCCGAGTTGGGCCGGGCGGGCTTCGACCCGCGCTCGAAGGCCTTCAACGAGCTCCGCAAGGTCGGCTTCCCCGCGGTGATGGTGACCTTCAATCGGATGTCGTTCGGCGTCGCCTCCCTGCTCGGTCGCCTCGCGGCCGAGAACAACTGGCAGGCGATCGGCCGCGAGTTCTGGTTCGGCGACGCGTCCAAGACAAAGATCGGCAGGAGTGACCAAGCCTGGTTCCGTAGAACTCATCCAGAGGTGCCGCCGCCGATGAAACGCGAGGATCGTTAAACCCCTGCGGCCGAAAACCCTAGAACTGGACTCCGGTGCTCGACACGGTTCCGATGATGGATCGGCCGTTGGTGGCTTTGATGGCAGGGTTCGGCGTGTAGGTCGCCGTAACCGACTCGTTCGCTCGGGACGGCGGTGCTCCGCCTGTGGTTCTCGCCCCGAGCACGACCGTGATGGACCGGTCGGCGGGGGTGTACGTGATGACGGCGGCGAACTGCTGAGTCGAGGACACGAAGCTCGAAGATCCGAGGCTGATGGACCCGAAGTTGAGGCCCCCGGCGCAGGAGGAACTGTCAACGGTTAGGAGGTCGTGTCCCGAGGAGCCGTTGTCGTCCGTGACGCTTACCGAGCCGGGAGCCGTATGAGTCTGGTTGTCTCCGGTGAGCCCATTACACACCGATCCAACGCTCAGGGGCTGCGAGAAGGTCACTCGAAGGCTGTCGCCCTCTTGTATGCGGCCGGTCTGGTTGCCACCGTTGATTAGGGCCAGCGCGGTCGGCGTCAGGGCCGGGGCGTTCACCGTGAACGCAGCGCTCGCCTGGTCTCCATCGCTGCCGGCGGCGTAAAGGGTATGGCCGCCGTCCGCAAGGGTGCTCGGCACCGTGACCTGGGCGGATGCGGTGCCGCTGGCGGGAATCGAGTTGGGCGAAACCGTGGCGCTTAGCACCTGACCGGTCGTCGGATCGTCCAACCTCATGGTCAGGGTCTGGCCCGGGATGTAATTGTTCACACTCCCGTTGAGGGTTGCCGGGAACGACGTGATGTTGGTCGACCCAGTCAGATTCAGTTGGGGCACCGAGACAACGGCCGCGGAGCTGCGGGGACCCTCGGCTCCTTGCCACATCTCGTAGACGGGGGCGACGGCGTAACGCCAGCTTCCCGGCGCCATGGCCGTTTCGGTGCAGGTGAGACCGGCGATGACACCGGTGCAACTGCCGGTGACGGGGAAGGCGGCGCCACCTGCGTTGTAACGGAACACCTTGTAGCCGTCGACGGGAATGCCGCCCGGCATCGTGGCCGCCGTCCAGGAAACGGTGACGTTGCGATTGGTGACCGATGTCCACGGCGTGTCGCCTGCCGGCATGGTGATGGCCCTGCTCCGCCCGTCGCCGCTACTCGACTTGTTCCACGCGGCGAGGGCGGCCGGACCGACGCCGACCAACGCGGTCGCGGCGGTCAGCACGACGATGGATCGCAACCAGCGCATCACGCCTCGTCTCCCGACCGGCGCCTAACCACGAGCAACACTCCGCAAAGGATCGATGTGAGCGCCACTCCGAGGACCATGACCAGGCTGAATCCGGTGAACGGGAGCACGGAGCCATTGTCGTTCTCGCCGACGGGGGCGGCCGCGTCGCCCGGGGTGTCTCCGTTTCCCCCGCCCGAGGGACCCTGTCCTCCAGCCACCGTTCCGGTGCCCGAGAAGTTGAGCGCCCAGGTTGCTCCCTGGCAGACCGCGGGGGCGCCATCGACCATCCAGACGGGATAGGAGAGGAACGAGGTGCTCTTGGGTGGGACGAGCGTTGAGATCGTGACGTTGCGCCCGGGCCTAACCCACTCACGTCGGCAGCCGCCGAGGTCGCTGTTCTGCACCTCCACGTCGATCGAGCGCACCCGGAGGAAGTCGTGGTGCGGGTTCGTTACGCGGATGTTGAGGGGAACTTGCGCTCCGGGGTAGAGACCCTCGATCTCGCCCTCGATGGCGAAGGGTCGAAGATCTTTCTTGGCTGCGGTCTGCTTGGTGGCCTGCGACTGGGAGCTTCGCTTCGTGGCTCGCATCGCAGCGACCTCAGAACCAAACAAGAGACCGAAGACACACAGCCCGAGAAGGCAACGAATCGTCGCCACCATCAGGCTCTGCAGCTTCGGTCGAGACATCGTCCAAGTCCTTGCGAGAGAGGGAACCGTGGGGACGTGGTCCGGTGAGTGACCACGCCCCCACGCTGAGGGGGGGGAAATCGGTGCTAGTTGCTCTGCGCGGTCACGGTGACGGGGACGCTGAAGGTAGCTCCCTGGCAGCCGTTGTCCGAGCTGTTGTTCATGGAGGCTGCGCCGTCGAGCGAGACGTTGATCGTGGCGCCCGCAGCGATGGTCATACCGGTCACGTCGTTCTGGTCGGCGAAGCTGACGCCGGTGGTGGTGCATCCGGCTGAGCCGGAGGTGACGGGGCCGTTACCGACGATCGTCTCGACCGCGACATCAAAGGCGTTCGGGTTCTCGATGGTGAGCTCGACGTCGCCGTCGGAACCGGGGTACAGGTCGGCCGAGGTGGTGCCGGGCTCCACGACGAGATCTTCGGCCGTGGTGGCCTGCGCTGCACCGTTACCCTCGCCGGTCACGAGCCACGCTGCGAACACGATGCTTCCAACCAGGAAGAGGGCCATCACGGCGCCCAAGAGGCTTAGCTTCCTTCCCAACTTCTGCATTTTCTTCTCCCTTTTCCGCTTGGCTTACAAACTGTTACCTGTCCATCGGTGCGTGCCACTCGGTGTCTGAATAAGTAGTTCCAACTAGAGATTGGAAGAAAAAGGGACACAAATTCGGACATATGTCTCGGACGCTTGACTAGTCAGCTCAGCGCCGACCCCGCCCTGAGGTGTTTTGGCGCGGGCCATCTTTGCTGGAAAAGTCTCCCGGTCGTTCAGTGGTCGTCCGGCCGGCCGATATTTGTGGTGAGGAAGGGCACCAACCGGGCCCTCCCGACAAAGGCAAACCCGTCGCGAGGCGGGGACGCAAAGCCAGGGGTCTCTCACAGAGAGACGGCCCAGCCGCCGAAGGAGTCGTGAGTTGTGAAGAAGGTGCTCTCCGCGATGGCGTTTCTCGTCGTCGCCTTCATCGTCTACTCGATGGTCGGCACCCCGGTCGTCAGCGAGGCCGCCGGCCTCAAGGCCAGAGGCGCCGTGGTGCGCGACGACAAGGTCCGCTGGATTCAGATGGATCTGCCGCAGATCAAGGCCCGCAAGGTCCGAATCGAGCTGCTCACGCCCAGGGTCAAAGGCAAGCGTCGGCTCTGGCAGTTCTGCGCCGTGGACTACGTCGGTCTCGGCACCTACCGCTGCGGTCTCGACGTCAGCGGCTCGACTCCGGCGAAGTCAATGGACGGGAAATGGCTCGGCAAGCTGAAGGTAGACGGTAAGAAGGTCGGCAACGTGACCTTCCGCACGACCCGCCGCTAGGACTCGAGGACCTCGCCGGTGACGGCTCCCCGCTCGGCCGAGGAGACCGTGGCCGCGTACTTGGCGAACACGCCCGTTCGGTAGCGGGGGGCGGGAGCGCTCCAATCCGCCAACCGCTTTTCGATCTCTTCGCCCGACAGCACGATGCGCAGCTCTCGCTCGCGCACATCGATCTCGATGACGTCGCCGTCTCGGACTACGGCTATCGGCCCGCCGTGGGCGGCCTCGGGCGCGATGTGGCCGACCATCAATCCGTGCGTGGCCCCCGAAAAGCGGCCGTCCGTGATGAGAGCGACGTCGTCCCCAAGACCCTCTCCGACGATGGCCGCGGTCACCGCGAGCATCTCCCTCATCCCGGGCCCCCCGGCCGGCCCCTCATAGCGGATCACGACGACGTCACCGGCGGTCAGCTCGTTGTTCTTAACCGCTTCGAAGCACCGCTCCTCGGAGTCGTAGACGCGGGCGGGGCCCCTGTGGTGCAAGCGCTCATGACCGGCGACTTTCACGACACATCCTCGTGGTGCGAGGTTTCCGCGGAGGATGGCAAGGCCTCCGGTCGGTTTCAGTGGACGTTCGAGCGGAACGACCACGTCCTGGCCGTCCTTCTCGATCGCAGCTCGGGCGACCTCTTCGATCGTGCGGCCGTCCACGGTTTGCGCCGACCCGTCGATGTGGCCGCCCCCCAGAAGCTCGCGCGCGATGAGCGCGGTCCCTCCCGCCGCGTGCAGGTCGGTGGCCACGTAGCGGCCTCCCGGCTTCAGGTCGGCCACGATGGGCGTGCTCTGGGCGATCCGGTCGAACTCCTCGAGGGGAAGCTCGATGCCGAGCTCGTGAGCGATCGCAAGAAGGTGCAACACTCCGTTGGTCGAGCCCCCGGAGGCGGCCACCGACGCGACGGCGTTCCGAAGGGCGGGGGCCGTGATGATCTCGGAGGGCCGCCGGTCGGCGCGGACCAGGTCGACGGCGATCCGCCCGGCGGTCTCGGCGGCGGAGGTCTTGGCCGGGTCGGTCGCCGGGATGCCGCTCAGGCCGAACGGGCTGATGCCGAGGAAATCCGCGGCCATCGCCATCGTGTTGGCGGTGAACTGACCACCGCAGGCTCCTGCGCCCGGACAAGCGGCGCCCTCCAGTGCGTGAAGGTCCTGCGCCGAGAGGTTGCCGGCGGCGTGGCGGCCGACGGCTTCGAAGACATCCTGAATGGTCACGTCCCGGTCGTTGTAACGACCCGGAGCGATCGAGCCGTTGTAGAGAACGAGGGTCGGTATGTCCAGGCGACAAGCCGCCATGATCGCTGCGGGGATTGTCTTGTCGCAGCCGACGAGGCAAACGAGCCCATCGAAGAGATGCCCGCGCGCGACGAGTTCGATCGAATCTGCAATGACCTCACGGCTGATGAGCGACGCGCGCATCCCCTCCGTGCCCATCGATACGCCATCGGACACCGCAACCGTGTTGAACTCCATCGGCGTGGCCCCCGCCGCGCGCACTCCTGCCTTGACGTGTTGTGCGAGTTGGCGTTGGTTGAAGTTGCACGGCATCGTCTCGATCCATGACGTGGCGACACCGATGACGGGGCGTGCCAGATCGTCGTCGGTGAACCCGACCGCCTTCAACATGGCGCGCGCGGGGGCCCGGTCGGCCCCCTCCGTGAGTGCGGCGCTTTTCCTCTTGGCCGGATCGGTGTGTTCGTCGTAGGGGTTTCGCATGGGAAGTGATCCTTACAGAAGGCAACCCCTGTCGTCGACGCCGTTCAGCAGGAGGGCATCGTCAGCGTCGTTCCGGGATCCCTGCGGCTCTCGAACACGACGGACGTCCAGACGCGTCCGCCCTTCTTTTTCACGCCGACCCCGACGTGCCGGTAGCTCGATTTCAGAATGTTGGCTCGGTGGGACGAGGAGCGCATGAACGCCCGGTGCACGCGCTTGACGGAGCCCGCGTAGCCGACGTTCTCGCCGAGCGTTCGCCACCTGGTTACGAGGGAGCCAAGCGAGGGCGTGTGGTAGAGCGCCCATTTCCTCGCCATCGCTCTGGCCTGACGCCTCGCCACCCGCGAGAGCTGAGGGTCGAGCGACAGCTTGCGGACTCCGGCGTTGGCGCGGGCGGCGTTTGTCTTCTTGGCGAGCAGGCGATCCTTCTTCGAATACCAGTAGCAGGACCCGTCGGCGGACGCGGACGAGCCGGCGACGATACAAAGAGAGAGGATGGCGACGACGAACACGGAACGGTGCAGACGAGGCATATCGGCTCCTCGCTTTCCCGCCCATCCCCCTTGTGTGCTTCGTGGGCTGATTACTTCCACCTAGTCCCGCAAAAGAAACCAAGCAAATTTTTGCCAGGTCATGACTTCCCGTTAGGTTGCCAAAACTCCGATTGGTGGGCCGGATCGGGTGGGCGGCAACTCGACCATCATTGGTCGCGTCCCTGGAGGTCGAAAGAAACCCTGAGCCGGCCGGAACAGTCCGGGGCACCAAACCGCTCGCTGATGCCGGTTTGGCCTTGGTCGAGGAAACGAGATGGACCGCGGCTTGACTACTGAGACGGCGTTCGCGATACTTCGCCACTTACCTCGTCACTGTCGCCGGGGTTGACTGCAACCGAGCAGAGACCCAGCAGAACAAGACCGAGCAGAACAGATGGGAAACGCTTCATGATCACCATCGCAGAGGCGACAGCTCATTCGAACGGGACGACGACG
Organism: Actinomycetota bacterium; assembly: GCA_009379915.1. Taxonomy (GTDB): domain Bacteria; phylum Actinomycetota; class CADDZG01; order CADDZG01; family WHSQ01; genus WHSV01. Next base: position 20,148 of record WHSV01000057.1, read on the forward strand.
TCGTCCTCCCCCTCGCTGCTCCACACCCTCGTACTTATTACCTAGCGCGCGCTCAAACGGCCCCCCGGGCCGAAACGGCGTGCGCTAACCCTCCGAGCATCGGGGGGTTTTTTCGTTCCCCGACTTTCCACGGAGGTGTTGCACCGACCCGACTCTTCAGCAGGAACAACCCAAAGAAACCGAACGGCAATCAACCGACAGGAGGCAGTGATGAAGATCGAGATCTACAACGGGGAGCACGTAGGAACCGCCGAGTGGCAGGCACCGGGACGGGTTGCTCTCGAGGTCCCGGATCCAGAGCGGAGAAGTTGGTTCGAGTCGTTCTTCGCGACGGAGGATTCGACGCTGGACGGCCCCGTCGAGTGCGCGTCCATGACGGGCGCGGAGCGCGGGGACTCGTCCGAGGAGGCCTTCGCCCGTGCGCTGTACCGGTTGGGCTTCTATTCCTACAAGTTCCGTGACGCAGCAAGCCACGGCGGGGCCAGGGACACATGAGGCAGATTCGGATCCGAAGAAGGCGACCACGCCGATGACCCAGATGACGGGCGCGCAGTCACTGATCGCTTCGCTCGAGCGTGTGGGCTGTGAGGTCGTGTTCGGGATTCCAGGTGGAACGATTCTTCCCGCCTACGACCCGCTCCTCGATTCGCCGATCCGCCACATCCTCATGCGACACGAGCAGGGAGCGGGACACGCGGCCGAGGGATACGCGCACGTATCCAGAAAGGTGGGCGTGTGCTTCGCCACCTCGGGGCCGGGCGCGACGAACCTCGTTACGCCGATCTCGGACGCGTTCATGGATTCGATCCCCATGGTCGCCATCACCGGACAGGTGCCGCGCGCGGCCATCGGAAACGACGCTTTTCAGGAGGCCGACATCACCGGCATCACGATGCCGGTGACCAAACACTCCTACAAGGTCATGGATCCCGAGGAGATTCCAACCGCCATCGCCGAGGCGTTTCACATCGCGTCAACCGGTCGTCCAGGTCCGGTGGTCGTGGACATTCCCAAAGACGTGCTCACGAGCCCCACGGGGTTTGATTTCCCCCAGAGCGTGAATCTGCCCGGATACAGACCGACCACCCGCCCCAACCGCAGGCAGATCGCTGCCGCCGCCGAGCTCGTTCGGCAAGCTCGCCGGCCGGTGCTCTACGTCGGGGGCGGAGTGTTGAAGGCGGGTGCGGCAGACGAGTTGCTGGTGCTGGCGGAAGCGGCCGGT
>WHSV01000153.1 GCA_009379915.1 Actinomycetota bacterium
GGGAGCACGCGAGAACTCTAGTGCGACGCGCCCCCGGACCGGCACAGCTCGACGATCCCGGAGTCCTTCCAATGGCCAGATCGCCTGGGCGACTTCAGTCATTTCGGAGAGCGATCGCGGGATGTACCAACGTGGGCTCAGAGCGGTTCGCGCAGTGTTCTCTTAAGACCCACCGATCCTGACATTGCGCGAACCAAGGGCCGGTATCCGGTACGTCGGCACAATCTCGTCTCGGCTCATCACGCGGATCTCCTAGGCCGTCCGGACCGGCTTCAACGTCTATCGCGTCGACAGGCGGGCGCTCGATCTGCTCTCCGGGCGGCTCCGGGAGCTATCGAGACGCTTACGGTAGGGTCGGCCAACCCCGACGACGAGGTCACGGAGGCTGAACCCCATCGAACCTGACACCGCGGCACAAGGCGGCGCACCTGAACGAAAGTAAGTCCCTTCAGGGAGGGAGTCGTTAAGGTGAACGCTCTCGGCTCCATCGGAAACACCCCTCTAATCCGTCTGGAACGCTTGCCCGATCCACGCGGCGCAGAGATATGGGTCAAGTGGGAAGGCGCGAATCCGACCGGAAGCATGAAAGATCGTATGGCCTTGAGCATGGTCGAAGGCGCCGAGCAGCGGGGGCTTCTGCAACCCGGCAACCGCGTCGTCGAGTACACCGGAGGCAGCACCGGCAGTTCGCTTGCTCTCGTGTGTGCCGTCGAGGGATACGAAGCACATTTTGTCTCGTCGGACGCCTTTGCCCAAGAGAAGCTTCGAACGATGAGGGCGTTCGGGGCAAGAGTTGACATCATCCCGAGTGAAGAAGGTCGTATAACGCCTGCCCTTGTCGAGGAGATCATTTCGCGGGCCAGGGAACTCGCCGCCGAACCCGGCACTTTCTGGGTCGATCAATACAACAACGAGGACAACCGCGCGGCGTACCACGCGATGGCGCGGGAGATCCTCGATCAAACTGGCGATGAAGTTGACGCGTTTGTGATGTCGGTCGGCACAGGCGGCTGCATCTCCGGAAACGCGGAGGTCCTGAAGGACCGCCTGCCGAGCATGAGATGCATAGCCGTCGAGCCCGAAGCCTCTAAGCAGCTCTCCGGGGGTCCGCTCGGGGGTCATCGGATAGAAGGGATCGGACCCGGATTCGTTACGTCCATCACGAGGATGGACCTGATTGACGAGATTCTGGCCGTAAGTGACGACGATGCGATGAACACTGCTCGTGAACTTGCCGTCACCGAGGGCATCTTCGGAGGGACATCCTCCGGAGCCAACGTCTTTGCCGCGCTCAGGGTCGCGGCCGATCTCGGCCCCGGGCATCGGGTCATAACCGTGGTTGTGGATTCCGGACTCAAGTACCTGGATGGCGATCTGTTCTCCTAGCACGTGATCAACTTGGGAGCCTCCTTCGAAGCGGTTCGCGCAGTGTTCTGTTAAGACCACCTCCGGCCCACCTCCGGTGGTCCCCCATCGCCACGCCCGAGCCCTCTCCCCCTGCCCGTGGCTCCGCCACTCCGGCCCAAGGTTCGAGTCCCTGGGGGCCCACCTACGGCGGCCCCCCCACCGCCACGCCCGAGCCCTCTCACCCTGCCCGTGGCACGCGAACAGGACAATCTGAGGCGCACCCGAAGGTATTCGAAACCCTGTTGGGTGCGAAAAAGAAGATCATCGGTCACGCGGCTCGGTAATACTCATGGATCAGGCCGCCAAGCCGGTCCCGACGGTCGACAGCTCCGTGAGCGAGATCGGTTGCAGCCTCGCTCGGCTCCGGGATTGCAAGCTCCAAGCCGCGATGCGGTCTGGCGTGGTTGTAGTGGCCAACATAGATCCTCAGCGCCGCCTCAAGTTGCCGGCGCCCGGTGATCAGCAGCCAGTCGAGGCACTCCTCTCTTACTGTTCTGACCCAGCGCTCCGCGACCGCATTGGCTCTCGGGGCTCGGATCGGCGTGCGAATCACCTCCACGCCCTCGCTTGCAAAGACCACGTCGAAGGGTCCGCTGAACTTGCTGTCGCGGTCATGGACCAGGAATCTGAGTGGCCTCTCGCGACCCTCGAGATGGAGCGTGAAGTTTCTCGCCTGCTGGGTGACCCAGTCGCCGTCAGGATTTGCGGTGCAGCCGGCGACATGCACCTTGCGGGTCGACAGCTCGATGAAGAACAGCACATACAGGACGCGTCCCCACAGGGTGTAGACGGTGAAGAAGTCGGTGGCGATGACGCTCGCTGCTTGCTGGTGCAGGAACTCCGACCAGCTCGGGCCGCCTCTTCGCGGGAAGGGGTCGATGCCTGAGCGCCTGAGGATGTCTCGGATCGTGGTCGCGGGGAGATCGTGGCCCAGCTTCCTGAGCTCGCCCCTGATGCGCAGGTAACCCCAGCGCGGATTCTCGCGCGCAAGACGGACGACGAGCTCCCTGAGCGGCTCCGGGGTCGGAGGCCTGCCGGGGCTTGTCCTCCCCCACCGGCGCGCCCGGCCGCTTACCAGCTGGCGGTGCCATCTCAGCACGGTCTCGGGTCGCACGACAAAGCAGCGCCAGCGATAGCGCGGGAGAAGGCGGCTCAAGGCGGCGAGCAACACCTTGTCCTCGGAACGGAAACGAGGCTTGCCCCTCTTGCGAGAAAGGATCTCGAGCTGATGACGCAGAACCAGGATCTCGACGTCTTTGGCGTCGACTGTTCGGCTTGCTGAGACCACAGCGCGAACCAGCAGGCGGCAGATCAGATAAGCGAGCGAAATCAGCGTTTGAACCTCCCTGGATCGGCCACATGGACAGAACCCTACCTACGGGCGAGCGACCCACGCGAGAACGCCCCGGTCAAGTCCCGCGATCATGTTTTCCGCACCCTTCAGCCAGTCGGTCAAGTTCGACGATTTCTTCGTGTTCGCGATTGAGAAGGTTGGTCGGATTACCGAGGAGGAAGATGGAGGAGCAGTTCGGTACCGCGCCCGCGCGGAACTCGCCGGTCGACTTTTCGAGCAGGTCACGGTCGACATCGGGTTCTCAGACGCTCTTGGGTGGCAACCCGAGCGTCTCCAGGCTCCAGACTTTCTCTCCTTCGCGGGCATCGAGCCGATCGAAGTCCCGACACTCCCGATTGAGCAGCACATAGCGGGGAAGGTGCACGCCTACACGCGCAGCTATGGGGACGGTCGGCAGAGCAGCCGCGTGAAGGACCTCGTCGATCAGTGTTCTTACCGTACAGCCACTTGTCGCAGCCCACTCTGACTCCCTTCCACGAACTTCTGCTCGTCGATGATGGGCTCGTACTCGGCTTGGTAGAGGTCGCCGTTGAACGGGAGCTTTCCCGTGTAGGTGGCGATTCGCAGCACGTCGAGGACTGTCTTGGGGGGTCCAACGTGGCCCCAGCTCAGAGGCGGGAACCGGATAAATGCACCCTTCAGGCTGCGCAGGTCGTGTCGGACCCCGCGCAGGCCTTCCCGTCACGACGGTGAAGTCCTGGAGATGACCGAGA
>WHSV01000058.1 GCA_009379915.1 Actinomycetota bacterium
CCCTTCGATTGGACCCCGGAGGCGCTCAATCAGGGCCCTCGAGGTACCGATGTAACCCCTATGGGCAAATCCGGCTCGACGCTTGCGCGCGTGGTGACCGCGGTCGTGATGGTCGCGGGACTGATCGCGTCCATCACCACTCAGACAGCAGGCGCCGCGGACCTCGGCACGGTCAAGGCCCGCGCTCAGAGCGTCGCCGACGAGGTGACCGAGCTCGAACGACGGGCCCAGACCCTGGAGGAGCGCAAGAACGCCCTCGACGACCGCATCGTCGATCTGAGCGGTGAGATCGGCGCCCTCGAATCCAAGATCGGCGACACCGGGCGAGACCTGGCAGAGGCGAAGGATCTCTACATCGAGCGGGCGGTAGAGGCGTACAAGAGCGGCTCATCGGGGGCCAGGCTCGACTCCCTTCTGGCCGCCGAGACGATGTCCGAGCTCATGGCGGTGGCCGAGATCAATAGCGTGGCCGCGGCGGTCGACCTGAAGCGGCTGCGGGAGCTCGAGGGCGCGAGAGCCGAGATCGAGAAGGCGCAGGACGAGCTCGACCGACGCAAGCAGCGGCAGCTCGAGGCGAGAGCCGAGATAGAGGTCCTCGGCGCCCAACTGCAGACCACGCTGAACGATCGCCGAGCCTCGCTGAGGGAGCTTGCAGCCGAGGTCGAGGAGCTCGAAAAACAGGTCCGGCGCGACGCTCAGATCACGGCGCAACCCAGCGGCACCCAACCGGCCTCGTCGGCCACCGCGACGAGCGACATCCCGGCCGGTTACGTCTCGACCGGCGTCACGTTCGGAGGCGTCGCGTCCTGGTACGGGCCCGGGTTCGCGGGCAACCTGACCGCGAACGGCGAGGTCTACGACCCGATGGGGCTGACGGCTGCGAGCAAGGAGCTGCCGTTCAATACCCTGCTGTTCGTGATGTACCAGGGGCGCGGAGTCGTGGTGCGAATAAACGACCGGGGCCCGTACGTGGGCGACCGCATCATCGATCTGTCTCAGGGGGCCGCGGAGGCGATCGGGATGAGTGGCATCGGATGGATCGACGCCACCATCGTGGTCAAGAGGTAGCCGGTTAGAGGTCCGGCTAGATAGCCTCCGCCTCCACAAGCTGCTTTACGAGGCACACAGTCGTGCCGTCGGGACCGATCTGGATGTCGACCTCGTCCATCAGCCCGCGCATGAGGTCGAGACCGAACCCACCGATTCGCTCCTCGAGCTCGGCCTCGGCATCACGCGACGGGTGCGAGGTCTTCGACCATTCCTGTGTCGAGTAGTCCTGGACGTAGAAACGGGCGGAATGTCCGTCGATCTCCCACAGGATCTCGGGGGGCGGATCCTCCGTTCGGTGGCCGTGGACGAGTGCGTTCGTACACGCCTCTGTGACTGCTACGAGGCAGTCGAAGGACAGCGAGGCATCGGCTCCCGCCTTACTCAGATCCGCGCGGATCTTCTTGCGGACGCCGGAAAGGCTGGCCCTGTCGGCCAGGGGGTGCCTCCTCACGGTCATCGGCGCTGCTCTATCGCTCGAACCACTCCTGTTCCCTGCGATCCGGCCGAGCCCCGCCCCGCTCGCCGGTCCTGCGCGATTGCCGGTCGATCCCCCGGTCATGTTAAAGACTTGAAACCGACCCCGGGAGTCAATCGTTGTAATGCGGCGTTCGGGGAGTTCATCCCCTTTCGGGGAAGTTTCATTCAGAGAAAGGCCGCACGTGGAGTTAGACATCCTTGCGGGGGCCGAAGAGTTCTCCTTCGATGGAGGGCCCGTAGGAGCCCTGCTCATACATGGGTTCACCGGGAGCCCGCAGGGACTGAGAGGTCTCGGGGAGTACCTCACCGAGCGGGGCATCGCGGTCGAGGGGATCCGCCTTCCGGGACATGGCACTACCTGGCAGGACCTGAACACCCGGCGCTCGTCCGAGTGGGTCGGCGCGGTCGAAGAGGGCCACGCCAAGCTGGCGGAGGGCAGAGACAAAGTCTTCCTGGTGTCGCTGTCTTTTGGGTCCGCGCTCGCGCTCGACTTCGCGGCGCACCACCCCGACCGGGTGGCGGGGCTCGTATCGCTCGCCGGCATGGTGCTCGTGAAGGACCCCCGCCGGTTTGTGTCCGGCATCATCGCCCGGCTCACCCCCTCGATCCCCGGCGTGGGAAACGACATCGCCGAGCCTGGGGGCCGTGAGATCGTCTACGAGCGGTTCCCCACCTCGGCCGGCCACCAGATGCTGCGGTTCATCAAGACCGCACGCCGGGCACTTCCCCAGGTGAGCTGCCCCCTGCTCGTCATGCACTCGCACAACGACCACACGGTCCATCCCGACAATGCCCTCGAGATTCACCGCCGGGCCGCGTCGACCGACAAAAGGCTGGTCTGGGTCGACGACAGCTATCACGTCATCACGCTCGACGTCGATCGACAAAGGGTCTTCGAATCGACCTACGAGTTCATCAGGGACAGATCCTAGAGACTCGTCCGCCCGTAGGGCGGGTGCCGAGCCTTTCGCTCGGCGAGGCGCAGCGGAGCTCCGCCGAAGCCTAAGAGACTCGTCCGCCCGTAGGGCGGGTGCCGAGCCTTTCGCTCGGCGAGGCGCAGCGGAGCTCCGCCGAAGCCTAAGAGACTCGTCCGCCCGTAGGGCGGGTGCCGAGCCTTTCGCTCGGCGAGGCGCAGCGGAGCTCCGCCGAAGCCTAAGAGACTCGTCCGCCCGTAGGGCGGGTGCCGAGCCTTTCGCTCGGCGAGGCGCAGCGGAGCTCCGCCGAAGCCTAGAGTTAGAGCGAAACGCACGACATCCCACGAATGCAAATGACAAAGGGAGTTACCGCGAATGCCCTCGGAGACCGTCACTCTCAGCGGCCATATCATCGACAATCTCACCTTGCCGAACGTCCTCGACGAGGTCGTCAACGGGGGCTTCAAGTACCGGCTCATCGACCTCAACCTGGGCGTTCGTCACGACGACACCTCGACCGCGCGCATAGAGGTAACGACGGGCACCGAGGAGGAGATGACTCATCTCCTCGACCAATTGCGCGCGCACGGTGCCAACCCCGAGACCGTCGAGGACGCGCGTCTGATCGAAGCCGATATGGACGGAGCCCTTCCCCCGGGCTTCTACTCTTCGACGAACCTGGAGACCGACGTCCGCATCGACGGCAAGTGGCTGCGGGTTACTCACCCCGAGATGGACTGCGGGATCGTCGTCGAGGAAGACCGCGCTCGCACCGTCGCGATGGGCGAGATCACCAAGGGTATGAAGGTCGTCATGTCGGGCCTCGGCATACGCGCGCTGCCCATCGAGCGCACGCGCGGCGAGGACCGGGGCGCATTCGAGTTCATGAGCTCGGACCTGTCCTCCGAGAAACCCAAGGGCCTGCTGCTCGACCAGGTGGCCGACCAGATGCGGGCGGTGAAGGCCGAGGGCAAGCGCATCCTCTGGGTTGTGGGACCCGCCCTCGTGCACACGGGCACGGCTCCGGACATCAGCGCTCTCATCAGAGCCGGGTACGTCGACGCCCTCTTCGCCGGCAATGGGGTAGCCGCCCACGACGTCGAATCAAACATCTACGGCACGTCGCTCGGCGTGCACCTCGATCGCGGCACACCCGCGGAGCACGGTCACGAGCACCACATCCGCGCCGTCAACGAAGTGCGCAGACACGGCTCGTTCAAGGCCGCGATCGATGCCGGAGTCTTCAAGGATGGCATCGTCTATCACCTCATCAAGCACGAGCGCGAGTACCTCTTTGGTGGAAGCGTCCGCGATGACGGTCCTATGCCCGAGACCGTGACCGACATGATGGAGGTACAGCGGAGACTGCGGGACATCATCTGGGGACATGACGGCACCGACCTGGTCGGCTGCTGCATCGTCGTGGGCACGATGCTGCACGGCATCGCAACCGGCAACTGCCTGCCGGCCTCCGTGCCTCTGGTGTGCGTCGACATCAATCAGGCGACGGTAACCAAGTTGATGGATCGGGGATCGTGGCAATCGATCGGGATCATCACGGACCTGAGCCTGTTCGTTCGTGCGCTGGTCGAGCGTCTCGCTCCCGGGGAGCTGGACCGGATCGGCTAGCCGTCCGTCCCGCGGTACGGCCCCCTCCCGTCGTTGTCTACAGCTTGAGTCGTTCGGCGAGAATCGCCGCGATGTCCGGTTCCGAGACGGGCTCTAGTTCGTAGGTGGCCCGCACCGCGGGCTTGTCGAGATCGCACACCTTCCGGAGGTCGATCGGCGTCGCGATGAGCACGACGTCTGCGTCGGACGCGTTGATCGTGTCGCTCAGATCCCTGCGCTGCTGGACCGAGTAGCCCATCGCGGGCAGCAGCTCGTGACCGATGTGTGGATACGCGGCGTAGACGTCCTTGATCGACCCAGTCGCGAAGGGGCGGGCGTCGACAAGTGAGGCCGCCCGGGCCCGTTTGGCTGCAACGACACCCGCTCCGTAGTGCATCTCGCCGTGAGTGAGCGTCGGGCCGTCCTCGATCACGAGCACTCGCTTGCCCCGAAGTGCCTCCTCGTCGTCCACGGTGATCGGCGACCGAGCCTCGACGACCTGAGCGTCCGGGTTGACCTCGTCGATGGTCTTCTTCAGCGTAGCCAGGTCCTCTTCCTCGGCCGAGTCCACCTTGTTGATAACGATCACGTCGGCCAAGCGCAGGTTTGCCTCGCCCGGGTGATAGCTGGTCTCGTGACCAACCCGAAGCGGGTCGGCAATCGTGATGTGAACGTCGGGCTTGTAGAAGGGAAGGTCGTTGTTACCTCCGTCCCACACCACGACGTCGGCCTCGGCTTGTGCGCGCTGGAGAATGGCCCCGTAATCGATACCGGCGTAGACGATCGATCCCTGCGAGAGGTGAGGCTCGTACTCCTCCCGCTCCTCGATCGTGCAATCCGCCGCGAGAAGATCCTCGTAGGTCTCGAAACGCTGCACCGCCTGTTCCCTCAGGTTCCCATACGGCATCGGATGACGGACTACGGCGACCTTCTGTCCCAGGTCCTTCAGGCATCCGGCGACGTGTCTCGTCGTCTGTGACTTTCCCGAGCCCGTCCGCACGGCGCAGATCGCGACGACCGGCTTCGTCGAGGAGATCATCGTCGAGCGAGGGCCGAGAAGCCGGAAGCCGGCCCCCGCGGCAAGGGCGCTCGACGCGACATGCATGACGTGGTTGTGGCTCACATCCGAATAAGCGAACACGACCTCATCGACATCGTGCTCGGCGCAGATCCACTCGAGATCGTCCTCGGCCACGATCGGGATGCCCTCGGGATAGAGATCGCCGGCCAGCTCTGGCGGATAGACGCGATTCTCGATGCCGGGGATCTGGGTGGCGGTGAAGGCGACGACTCTGTGGCTCGGGTCTCCCCGAAAGGCGGTGTTGAAGTTATGGAAGTCCCGACCCGCCGCCCCCACTATGACGACGCGGGTTGGCTTTGCGGTCTGGCCAAGCCCGCCCCGCGTCTGCGTCCCGTCACCCATGAGCGGGGACTCTACCTCACGGGTGTGGCCGACATCTGGCCCGATAGCGCTGTAACCGGGGTGCGCCCGGCGCCGTCACATACGTCGAGAAGCTTCAATTCTGGCTCGCGAACCCCAAGGCGGCGTAGGGTACGTCGAATGGCAACTCGAAAGCTCACCAAGCGGGGTACGAAGCGCAGGGACCAGGTCATGGACGTTGCTCTGCGCTTGTTCGCCGATCAGGGCTACCACGGCACGACCGTCGGCGATGTGTGCGACACCCTCGGTGTCGGCAAGGGTGTCTTCTACTGGTACTTCGAGTCCAAGGAAGCTCTCTTCACCGAGTTGTTGCAGGAGTGTCTGCACAAGCTGCGACGGGCTCAGCAACACGAGATCGAGAGGGTCACCCAGCCGGTAGCTCGCATCGAGCAGGGCATCAGGGCGTCCATCGACTTCTTCAGAGAGACTCCGGCCTTTCTTTCGCTGATTCGGGGGGCGGCCCGCTACGAGGAGTTCGCGACGCTCGTGACGCACGGCCAACAGATCGTTGTCGCCGACGTGGCCGTGCACGTCAAAGAGGGCCAGGCTCAAGGCACGATTCGCCACGGCGATCCCGACTTGATGGCGCACGGAATCCTCGGCACGGTCTTTCACTTCGTCGAGATCTACTTCGGAACCGACATCGAAGAGACGGCCGATCGGCCTCAGCTCGCAGATGAAGCGGTGGCGTTCTGCCTTCACGGCGTTCTGACGGGTTCCGCGCTCTAACGCCCTCAACTCGTTCCGTAGAGCTCCGTCATCGTGGCCTCGGCCGTCGAGCGCGCGAGGTCATGCGCATACGGCCTGGCCTTCGGCACTCCGATCCTCAACGATGCCAGGTCGAACGCCCGTTGCACCGGACCGCGACTCAAAGCGAGGTGCTGCACGTTGGTCCGGGGGATGATCGTCGTTCGGCGGTTGAGGATGCCCGATTGGACCGCGAGATAGTCCGAGTCCAGGCGGAAGCCGAGCGCTCTGTAGGAGAACCACGCGATCCCCGCGGGAGGAAGAAGCAGCACGAGCGACCAGAGCCCACGGATCCCGAGAAGGACGAGCGCGATCGCCACCAGAGGAGCGACGAGCACCAATGCCTCCACCAATCTGCGCAGAAACGCGGCGCGGGGTGCCCTCTGAAGCGGGCGATCCGGTGGCGCGGGAAGGTCGAGCGCCAGCCCGGCAAGCCACAACGCCTGATCCCGGCTCCCGATGGGGAGCAGCATCGAGGTCTCCTCCCGCTCCTCGTTCGAGGGTGAGTAGCCCGCCGTGACCGAAGTCAGGGCCGCCTTTCCGAAGATGCGCCGCAGCGGATTCTCCCTCACCTGGACCGCCTGGACCCGTCTCAGCGGCACGGTGGCTCGTCGCCGTTCGAGTAGACCGCGTTCGACGATGAGCCGGGCACCCTGCCTCCTGACCGTGAAGTTCCAGTACACGAGCGTCGTCGCGATCACAGAGGCCGTCAGGACGAGGGCGACGACTCCTAGGATCGCCAGCACCGTGACGAGCAACGCCGAGCGAAGCGCGTCCTCGGCGCGCCTCGCCAGAGATTCGAGCAACTCATCGCCGAGCACCTCCTGCGCATAACCGAAGATCACCGCAACGACCGCCACGCGCCCTCCGGTAAGCGCCGCAACGATCAGATCGCCGGGGGTCAGCATTACCAACGCGGGCATCGGAGGGCCGGCCGGCGTCGCCGCGTCCTCGCCGAGCAGCACGGGGCGCAGACTCTCGGCTTCTTCTTGCGTGAGCGCAACCAGAGGCGCTTCGGTAGACGACCCTCCCGCGGTCTCGATCCGCAACTCCACCACGCCGAACAACCGGTGCCTGAGCTTCTGCACGACATCCACGCTTTGGATGCGCGCGAACGGAAGGGAACGACGGAAGCGGTTGAGGAGTCCGCCCTCGACGATGAGCGTGTTGCCCTCGATGCGGTACGTGAACCGCAGGTAGCGGAGAATCTCGAAGAGCGTCAGAAGCACTACCGCCGCGGACACGACGACCAGGGCGTTGCCGCCGCGCGCGATGACGACCGCCAGAAGGGCCAAGAGGAACCGGCGAGCGTCGTCGAGCCACCACACGGCGATGGCCGCAGGATGAAGCCTGTTCGTCTGAATCACCTGTGGTTCTTAGCGTGGGTTACCGTCTTCTTTCTTGAACAGTGAACACCACCGGACGGCTTTCATGACCGAGCTCCGCATGCTGTGTTGGCGAGGACCCGAGCCGCAACGGATCGACAGCGCCCACGTGAACCTCGAGGCCGACTTCATCAGGGCGCACGGAGCGAGCCTTGCGGCGTCCTACGCCTTGGACTACCGCCTCGAGACCGAGCCCGGCTGGGTTACGCGTGAGCTGGACGTTCGTGCGCGCGGGGATGGTTGGTGGCGGTCGCTCGTCCTGCGTCGCTCGGCGCGGTGAGTGGTCGGCCGACTGGGCGGGAGAAGGCTTGGGGTCGCTGCCCTCTCAGCTCCCGGATCTCGAAGGGGCTCTCGACTGTGATCTGGGCCTCTGTCCGCTGACGAACACGATGCCGATTCTTCGGCACGATCTCGTCGAAGCTTCGCATCGGGGCGATGATGGTTCACACGACCTCGTGATGGCATGGGTATCCGTCCCCGATCTGGCCGTTCGCCGTTCGGAGCAGCGCTACACGGTGAGCGACCCGATCGATGAGGGCGGAGCGCTCGTCGTTTACGCGAGCGAGGATTTCAGAACGACCATCGAGGCCGACGTCGACGGCCTCGTCGTCAACTACCCCGGACTTGGACGACGCGTCGATTGATTCGTCCGACGCCGCGCTAGAGGGAGACCGCGCCGGCCACCCTCGACAGCTCGTCGCGCAGCTTCTGAGCCTCGTCGGACTCGAGTCCCGGAATCGTGCCGGCTCGTCCGGCCCCCGTGTACACCACCAGCTGGTGGAGGCCGAAGCTCCTATCGAGCGGCCCCTGGCGGGTCTCGACGTACTGGATCCGGTCGAACGGAACCAGGGTGCGAACGAGCCACAGCGCTCCTCTCGAGAAATAGAGATCGTCGGAGCGGATTTCGTAGCGCCAGCGCCGGTAGCGCAACGGGGGTACGACGATCGCAAGTGCGAACGCGAGCGTTGCACCGGCGAGGGGTACCCAGAGGGGCAACTCGAAGACCACGATGGCCACCACGAGAACCGCGGTTGCAATCAGGGCCACCAGTCCACCCGCGACCAGCCAAAGGTTGACGACCGAACGGCTCAGGTGATTCTTGGGGTCCTCCACGGTCTCCCGAGCGCTCTAGGCCGGGGGCCCGAGGTCCAGTGCGCGCTTCATTCCCCGGACCGCCTGTCGGATGCGGTGTTCGTTCTCGACCAGCGCGAAGCGAACGAACTCGTCTCCCGCAGGACCGAACCCTATGCCGGGACTGAGCGCGACCCTCCCCTCGGTGAGCATGAACTTTGCGAACTCGAGGCTGCCCAGGTGACGGAAGGTTTCCGGGATGCGAGCCCACGCGAACATCGTGGCAGGGGGCCGAACCATGTCCCATCCGATGCGCTCCATCCCGTCGCTTAAGCAGTCTCGCCTACCGCGGTAGATCTCGCGTATCTCCTTGGGCACGGTGTCACATTCGTTGAGCGCGATGATCCCGGCGATCTGAATCGGCTGGAAGACTCCGTAGTCGAGATAGCTCTTGATCTTGGTAAGCGCACCGATCATGGCCGAGTTGCCGACACAGAACGCAAGTCTCCAGCCCGGCATCGAGTAGCTCTTGCTCATCGAAAAGAACTCGACACCCACGTCCCTGGCCCCCGGCACCTGCAGAAGAGACGGCGCGCGCTCGGCATCGAAGACCATGTCCGCGTAGGCGAGGTCGTGGACCAACATGATGTCGCGCGCCTTCGCGAACGCGACGAGTTGCTCGAAGAACTCGAGACCAACCACCGCGGTCGTCGGATTATGTGGGAACGAGCACAGCACAACCCGTGGCTTGGGAGAGGAACGCTCGTAGGCACTTACCATGTCGATAAAGAAGTCGCTTTCGTGCGTCAACTCGACGCTCGTGACGTTGGCTCCCGACAACAGCATGGCGTAGGTGTGTATCGGATAGGTCGGTTCGGGCACGAACACGCTGTCCCCCGGTTCGCAGAGCACCCAGGCAAGATGGCTGAGGCCCTCCTTCGCGCCGATCGTCGCGATCGCCTCGGTGTCGGGATCGAGCGTCACGCCCCACGAGCGTTCGTAGTGGTCGCAGATCGCGCGGCGCAACTTCGGAATTCCCTTGGAGGCCGAGTAGCGATGGTTGCGGCCGTTGTCGACGGCCTCCTTTAGCTTGACGACCACGGGTTCCGGTGTCGGGATGTCGGGGTTACCCATGCCGAGATCGATGATGTCCTCGCCCGCCCGCCGGGCCGTCAGCTTGAGGTCGTTGACGATCGAGAAGACGTAGGGCGGGAAGCGTTCGATGCGCCGGAACTCCATAGGGCTGAACCTAGCAGTCCGCACAAGCACCCCGACCGCCAGGGCTCGCCGAAGAAACCGGGCATCGACGGGGACACCTTTGTGGCTTGGCAACCGCCTGGCGGGACTGAGACCAAAAACGTGTACAACACCTCTCGAAAAAGGTTCCCCGACCCAAGAAGTCACCCGAAGCGGGCAGATAAAGACGCACCTCTACCAACTTTCCCCCTTCGATGCCGGTTTTTGCCTTTCCCGCCCATGACCCACTCGCGCTCAGGCGTTCGGGTCCTCGAGGTCGGTCGTCTTGCCGTCGATCCGCACCAGGTTCCCGAACCCGATCGCGCGCTCGCCGGCCTCCAGAGTCGCGTCCAGTACAACCGCTCCCCCGTTGCTCAACCCCCTGATCCGGGCGGAGCCCTCCATGTCGTAACCAAGGGCGTGGGCCGCGATCCAGCGAATCGTCCCGCCGTGGGTGACGATCGCCACCGCCCCCCGCGGGTGGCGCTCGACCACGCGCGCCACTCCCTCGAGCGCCCGCTTCTGGACCTGTTGTGGAGACTCGCCTCCCGGGCGCTGAACGTAGTGACGAGCCGGGCCCCACAACTCGGGCCAGCGCGATTGGATCTCGTCCAGCGCGAGTCCCTCCCACTCGCCCTGATCTATCTCCCGGAAGGCCGGATCGGTAACGACTTCGAGGCCCTGCGAACGAGCGATCGGCTCTGCCGTATCGACGGCGCGGCTCAGGTCACTCGAGTACACACCGGCGAGGTTCACTCCATCGAGCCGCGCCGCCGCCTCTTGCGCCTGGAGGCGCCCCACGTCGTTCAGGGGAACATCGGCCTGCCCCTGAGCGCGCTTGGTCGCATTCCATTCCGTCTCGCCGTGACGAACCAACCAGATCCGGGTGATCTTTACCTCCTCGCTCTCCGCCGCGCCGTGTGGGCAAGCATGGCCGCATGCCGACGATCACGCCGGACATTGTGCCCGCTCTTGATGTTGTCGGCTTCATGAGATCCACGGGCCTCCTCTCTATGGCCGCGGCAGCGGTGGACCCGGTCCAACGGAGAGGAGGCGCGGCGTCGAGCTAGCCGAATCGCCTCAGTCTCAAGGCGTTCGAAACGACACTCACGGACGACATGGCCATCGCGAGCGCAGCGATCATCGGGTTGAGCAATCCCAGCGCCGCGAGCGGGATCGCCGCGATGTTGTAGGCAAAAGCCCAGAAGAGATTCTGCTTGATCGTCCGCAGCGTGCGACGCGACAAGTCGATGGCGGTAGGCACGAGGCGCGGGTCTCCAGACATCAGAGTCAGGTCGGCGGCCTCGATGGCGACGTCCGCCCCGGTCCCGATAGCGATTCCGAGGTCGGCCTGAGCAAGGGCCGGAGCGTCGTTGATTCCATCCCCCACCATGGCGGCGCGCTTACCCGACTCCTGCAGGGCGCACACCTCGGACACCTTGTCGCCCGGGAGCACCTCCGCGAGCACCCGCGTGATGCCGGTCCGTCCTGCGATCGCCTGCGCGGCGCGCTCGTTGTCGCCCGTCAGCAGCAGGGTCTCGAGCCCGAGGCCCCGGACGCGAGCAACGGCTTCGCCTGCGCCCGGCTTCAACGTATCGGCGACGGACAGGGCGCCCGCGACCCTGCCGTTCACGCTGACCCACACGACGGTCTCGCCCTCGTTGATCAGTTCCTCTGCCTTCGTCCTGAGCTCTGCGGATATCTCGCCGTCATCCGGATCGGCGCGACCGACGAACACCGCGTCACCGTTCACCCTCGCTCTCACACCGAGTCCCGCGGCGGAGTCGAAGGCCTCGGCCGGTTCGGCCTCGGCACCTCTAGCACGGGCGCCGTCGACGATCGCCCTGGCGATCGGGTGCTCCGACAAGGCCTCGACCGAAGCGGCTAGTCGAAGCACCTCGCTCTGCTCGGTGCCATCGGCGATCACGCTTGTCAGGGTCATCTCACCCTTCGTGATGGTGCCCGTCTTGTCGAAGATGACGGCGTCGATCGCGCCCGAACGCTCGAGCACGTCTCCGCCTTTGATCACAATTCCGAGCTGGGCTCCCCGCCCGGTGCCCACCATGACGGCGGTGGGCGTGGCGAGTCCCATCGCGCAGGGACAGGCGATGATCAACACCGCGACGGTCGCCAGCAGCCCGTCCTCGAAGGAGTTGCCCGTCGCAAGCCACGCCCCGAGAGTCAGGCCCGCAATTATGAGAACGGCGGGGACGAAGATTCCTGCGACCTTGTCCGCCAGGCGCTCGATCGGAGCTTTACGCGTCTGGGCGTCCTCGATGAGTCTGGCTATCTGAGCGAGAGCGGTCTGCGGACCCACTCGCGTGGCTTCGACGACCACGGAGCCGGACGTGTTGAGAGTTGCCCCGAACACCGCGTCGCCTTCGTTCTTGTCCGCGGGTACCGGTTCTCCGGTCAGCATCGATTCGTCCACCGAGGTCGAGCCCTCACGAACGACACCGTCCGTGGGGATCTTCTCCCCCGGCCGAACCCGAAGCAGGTCGCCGGTCGCAACCTCGTCGATGGGCACGGCAACCTCGGCTCCTCCGCGGATGACGTTCGCCTCTTTGGCACCGATCTCCATCAAGGACCTGATCGCCTGCGACGCACGGCTCTTCGACCGGTGCTCGAAGTACTTACCGAGAAGCAGAAGCGTGATGATGATCCCCGCTGTCTCGAAATAGACGGCGTCGCGAGCTCCGAAGAGCAACTGATAGATCGAGAATCCGTAGGCGGCGAGCGTACCCAGCGCAACGAGAGTGTCCATGTTCGTTGCGCCCTGCTTCGCGTTGGCCCACGCACTCCTGAGAAACGGGGCGCCCGCGTAGAACAGAACCGGTGTGACGAGCATCAGCTGCAACCAACCGACCCAAGAGTTCTCGAGGCGATAGTCCATGGGAAGCGCCATCCCGACGATCGCCAGCGGGATGGTGAAGGCGGCGGCGAGCAGGAAGCGGCGCCACGCCGCGCGTGTCAGCTCGCCTTCACGTGCCACGTCGATGCCGTGACCGTGGTCGCCGTCCTCAGGCGTGCGTTCGGGGGCCAGGTCGTAGCCCGCATCCTCGACGGCACCGATGAGGTCCTGTAGCGCGACCTCGTCGGTGGCCTCGACCGTGGCCTTGGCGAGCGCGAAGTTGACTCCGGCATGGCTCACGCCGGGCTGCTTGGCCAGGGTCCGCTCGACTCGGCGCGCACACGCCGCGCATGTCATGCCCCCGACGTCGAAGCGGTGCTGGATCTCGCTGGTCGTCCGTGCCATGCCCGACATCTTATACCCCCCAGGGGTACTTAGACACCGCTCAACCAGGGAATCACGGCCTCGGCGAACAGCTCGTACGACCCCTTTACCCCGGCATCGGGGAAGGCGGCAATCAGGTGAGTCGCGCCGGCGTCGACGAACCGTTGAAGCTGTGCCGCCACGGACTCCGGGCCCCCCACCAGAAACGAGTCGGGATTCCTGTCGCCCATTTTCTTGCGCGCGTCCTCGTCGTCGTCCGCAAGCATCACCTGTCCGGCCCAGCTGAGCTCGATGTCCCGGCCTCCCGCCGCGTCGATAACCGTGCGAGCAGCGCGAGCGAAGCGCTCGACATCGGTCCCCCAGCCGTTCCACCCGTCGGCCCCCTCGCCTGCGAGATGGAGCACGCGCCGGGACCATCCGCCGATCCAGACCTCCGGAGCGGGATCGGGCTGCGGGCTGGTGGGAAGGTGATCGATGTGAGCGAACCCGTCGGTGTGGCCGACGGCACCTTCACTCGAGTAGGTCGTAACCACCTCCATGGTCGACGCAAGCTGGTTTATGCGGTCGCCCCCCGCGAAGTAGGGCAACCCAAACGCCACGTTCTCCGGCGCGCTCAAATCGTCGCCGGTGCCCAACGCGCAGATCAGGCGGCCTGGAGCGAGCTCGCCGACGGTTGCGACCATCTTCGCCAGCAGGACCGCTTGGCGCAGGGAAGAACGCGTTACCAACGTTCCAAGAGTGACTCGTTTGGTGACGGCCGCGAGATGCGCCAGCGAGGTCCACGGCTCCAAGATGGGGCGCTCGCGATGGCCGCCCAACGGCCAGAGATGATCGAATACCCAGACCGAGTCGTACCCGGACGTCTCGGCTCTGCGTGCACCGTCCACAAACCGTTCTCGCTTCTCCGTGAACTGCGGAAGCGTGACTCCGAACTTGATGATCATGGCGCGTTTACCATCAGGTAGCGCAAGACGAACTCGGCCACACCTGCCGTGAGAATCGCCACATAGTAGAGCCCGGTAGCGCTCTGAATGGATCTGATCTGGATGCAGCGGCGCGCCATCCACACGATGGCTCCCGTAAACGCCACCAGCGCGATCCAGATTCCATAGAAGAAGACTCCGAAGTCCTGGCCGAAGCCCTGGATGCCCATCGCGGCTCCGTCCGTCGAGGCACTCGCCAGCGTGCTCACCGTAGCGAGACCGAACACCAGCGATGCGCCGCAGGCGACGAGCGACAGCATCGTGAGGCGCGCGAGCGCCCATGGTTTGAGACCGGGCTGATTGAGATACCAGTGCCCGAGCATCATCCCGTTCGTCACGCCGCCCAGAGCCAGCGCGCCCACGGTCAAGTGCGACCACGCAAGGACCTGGTGCCATCCGTCGATGTATGCACTGATATCGAACAGCAGATAGAGACCGAACAGGCCGACGAGGGATCCCACCACCACGCCGGGCAGATCGGTGTTCGAGTACTGAACCGCGAGAAACCCAACCAGCAGCACTGCGCCGCCGAGGACGAGGCCCTTGGTGATCGAGGTATCCGTCAATCCCTGCAGCGCAAGGAAGACGGCGTAGCCCGCCGCGACCCCCAGCAGCAAGCCACCCCACGCCGTTATCCGGAAATGTCCTCGCGTTATGACGTCCCAGGACTGAGACCACGCTGCGACGGCCACCCAACCGACCGTCCACTCGAGCAGCACGAGGGCGGTCACCGCACCGGCTCCGGTCACCGATTGATGAAACGCCTACGAATGCGGGCGGGCATGAAACCCGTCGAGATGTCGAGAATCTCCTTGATGATTCGGAGTACATCCTCTTCACCGTCCCAGTGTTCGCGGACGATGTGATCCGGCACACGATTGAGTATCTGGTCGAGAGCAAAGGCGGCGACGATCAGATCGTCGAATTGGCCAAGTCCCAGTATCCAATCGGGAACGAAGTCAACGGGCGAAATGACGTACCCGGCAGCGACCAACAGCGTCGCCTTGGCGCGCGTGGGCACGCGCGGGTCCTTCATCAGGCGGTAGATCAGCTTGCCGAAGAGAGGAACGAATTGAGCGTAGTGACGGAGGCGGTCCCGTCGCTCCTGCTTGGTCGCAGGGGTACGTCGCGGAGGGGTTCGCTCGTCGACGCCCTCTCCGTGCAGGATCTCGTCCTCCGTCATCGCGCCTCCCCTGCGTCGCGTGGGCCCTCGTCGAAGGCCAGGGCCGCGGCGCCGATGATTCCCGCGTCGCTTCCGAGAGCAGTCACGTCCAATCGCATCGGGCGTCGTCGTTGCGCGGTGGTCATCGCAACGAACGTGTCGCGAGCAACCCCGAGGAAGGTCTCGCCCGCCTTCACAACCCCGCCACCGAGAACGATGGTCTGAGGATCGAACAGGTTGGCGATATTGGACAGCGCAATGCCCAACCAGTGACCCGCGTCGCGCATCACGCCCAGCGCCGCCTCGTCGTACTCGCGGGCTGCCTGAGCGACGTGCTTGGCCGTGATTGCGTCGATCGAGCCGGCGAAGGCCACGAGGGTGGAGTTCGGATTCCCCTCGGCCACCCGGCGTGCCGCACGCGCGATGGCGCCCCCTGATGCGAACTGCTCTATGCAGCCCCGCAGGCCGCACGGGCACTCGGGTCCGCGCGGGTCAACGATCATGTGGCCGAACTCGGCTGCGGCCCCCGTCGATCCACGCAGCAAGCGTCCGCCGATGATGAATCCGCTGCCGATGCCGGTGCCGAGCGTGAGCAGAACGACATGATCGAGCCCCCTGGCAGCACCGAAGGCTCGTTCGCCCCATACCGCCGCGTTCGCGTCGTTGTCAACGATCACGGGCAGGTTCGTGCGCGCTCCGACGGCGTCGGCGATGTGCGGGTCGTCGTAGCTGAGGTTGGGAGCGAAGGTAACCGAGCCCGTGGTTGCGTCGATGAACCCGGCGGCACCAACTCCGACGGCCACGGGAGAATCCCCATCGGTAGTCCGTTCGAGAAGCTCCTCGACGACCTCGATGACGCCCTTCGTCCCGGCGGTTCTATCGGTGGGGCGTTCGACGCGAAGAAGGACCTCTCCGGAGTCGGACACGAGTCCCGCCTTCGTACCGGTGCCTCCGACATCCACCCCTATCGTGGTATGAGCCATACCCTCATCGTAGTGGTCCGACGGTTAACCGACGTCGATGCGGCGGACCTTCGAGCTCGTCTCGGGCGGATCGTCGTCATCCGGGGTGGTGGAGGACCCCACCACCTTCTCGGCCTCTTCGAGCAGAATACCGGCCGCCACGACCATCTCGCGGGCTGCCGCGGCAAGGTGGTCGAGGACCTCGGGACGCGTGTTTCTGACGACCGCGATAGTTGCGCAGATCGGGCAGTAGGCGCAGTCGGAGCCATGCTCCGAGTGCGTCCGCTCGAAGAGATCGCTGTAGCGCGCGGCTCGTTCTTCGCTGGTTGTCATCGTTGGTCGCTTCTTTCCGCAGCGTCGCGTGGGTCGAAGACCATCTCGATCCGGTCACCGGCCAGCTTGGCCGAGGTGATCGATTTCGAGGCCAATACTCTGGGCAGCATAATCGTTCGCCGGTAGGGGCCGACCTTTACGAACAGCTCGTCGATCTTCGTCGAGAGCTCGAGATCGTCGTGGGTTGCGAAGGGAAGCCTGAGGACAAGAACGTAACCATCGCCGCGACGCCTGACCGTCATCGGGTCGTCCTCGTAGAGCACGTCTGCCGCGCCGAGCTCCCCGTAGACCTCTCGTCCGACGTCTGCCAGAAGGTCTGTTCCGATTAGCTCCGTGTCGCGCAGCCGCGCCGTGAGGATCGGAACCGGAGCGAACGCGTCGTGGATGGTCGCGAGGTGCTCGGTCTGAAGCTTTTTCCAGCGCTCGAAGTAGGGGTCGGTGATCTCCTCCGGCAACAGACGGTTGGCCACGAGCGCGTCCACTCGATAGCCGAACAGGTTCAGGTAGGTGAAGGTTCGCTTCGCCTCCGCGATCACCATCTTCTCGGGGTTGACTACGAGACGAACCGACGTGACCGCGCCGTCCGTCAGGATCCTTCGAACTCCGTCGAGGCGGTCGTAGAAGCGCCGCACCGCTCCGTAGACCTCTTCGCCGGGCAGAGGAAGACTCGTCACCTTCTTGGCGACCGGACGAATCACGCCCATCACACGCCGTTCCACCGGGAAGATGCGCTCCATGTACCAGGAGATGACGTCGGGCAGACTGAGCAGCCTCAGCGTCTCCCCCGTCGGTGCACAGTCGACGACCACCACGTCGTAGGTGCCCTCGTCGTGATGGCGCTTGACGTCTGCGAGCGAGAACACCTCGTCGAGGCCCGGAATGAGCGCCAGCTCCTCGGACTCGACTTCGTTCAATCCCGCCCAATTCAAAACCTCCATCGCGTGCTTCTGAATGTCCTGCCAGCTGTCCTCGAGCTGCCTCTGAGGGTCGATCTGTTCGGCCCACAAGCAGGGTGCGACCTCGAGTGACTCGGGTCCGAGCTCGACGTCGAACGCGTCCGCAAGCGAATGAGCGGGATCGGTCGACATGACCAGTGTCTTTGCGCCGGAGGCGGCTATGCGAAGGGCGGTGGCGGACGCAACCGTCGTCTTGCCGACGCCGCCCTTGCCGGTGAACAGAACGATGCGCACCGTCTAGCCGGACTCGACGCGCTTCTTGAGGCCCTTCAGGGCGGTCGACACGATCTGCTTCTCGCCCTGTCGCCGCAGCATCGACGGGATCTTGAAACCTGGGTCGACCGAGATCTCGTACGTGACCTCGGTGACTTCGTCGAACTCGTCGAAGCCGTACCTCCCGTCCAGTGACTTCACGTCCCCCCCGCGCAGCTTCCACGTGAAGTACTTGGGCCAGCCCGTGTAGTCGTACTCGAGCGTGTAGCTGAGCTTCTTCAGTACGGCATCGACCTCGTAGTAGACGACGGTGCCGTATCCGTCCTCGTCGGTCTCGAGCACCTCGACTTTCTTGACCTGATCCTGCCACTCCGGGTACTTGGCGTAGTCGGCGGCGACCTCCAAGATCTCTTCGGACGTGCCCTTGATGTCGATCGAATCCTTCACTCGGTCCGCCACGTCAGCCCCCTGTCCGCCCTGCCGGACGGTGTGGCCATGCCCTGCCCGTTGCACGGAAGTATCCGACGTTCACGCACAACGTGCTTCCTAGGTGCATAGTCGACACGAGCGGTTGATGGACGTGCCCGAAATAGGCGCGACGCGGTTGCACGTCTTGGACGTACTCGAGGAGATCGGCGCTCCCCTTCTCGAGCCTGCCCGCGAGCGTGTCGTAACAGAGCTCGTTCACCGCCGGAGGAATGTGCGAGCAAACGACGTCTACCTCCCCGATGGCCTCGATCTTGGACCGCAGCTCCGCCTCCGTGACCTCACCGGCGACCCTGAGCGGTGTGGGCAGAGCTCCGCCGACGAAGCCGAAAACCTCGCCGTCGAGCACGGCGGTTTGCGCGTCGCGGTACCTGGCCGCGGAGGTCTCGGCGGCGAAGCGTTGCGCCGTAGCAGGATGATCGACGTTGCCGAGAAGCAGATAGGTGGGATCGGGGAGAGCCGCGAAGACCGACGCATAGGCCTCCTGCACTCGCCGCCTGATGTCCTCCTGGATCGTCTCCTCCCGGCCCTCCGCGCGCCGGCGCATGATGTCCCGGGCCTCGAGTATCTTGCCCTCGGTTCGGAGCCGGGCGACCTCGGTCACCGCCTCGACCGAGAAGACGTCGGTCAGGATCCCGGTCATCGTCGTGTAGTCGAGGAGGTTGATGAGGTCGCCGAGGAGGACCAAGATCGAGGACTCGGGCACGGCCTTGGCCAGCGCATCGGGCGCGCCGTGGAGGTCGGCGACGACATAGACCGGCATGGGCTGAATCGTAACGAGCGGCCGGGCGCGCGGCGACGCGGGCGGGCGGCCTCATCTAAGCTCTGGGCTTCGGCGAAGCTCCGCTGCGCCTCGCCGAGCAAAAGGCTCGGAATCCGCCCTGCGGGCGGCCTTAAACTCTGTGGCCTATGACCGAGTCACGAACGCACGTCTACGTGCACGGCGGGGTATCCGGCACCGACAAGCCTCTGCCCTCGCTCGCCCACTCGCTCGTGGAAGCCGTAGCGGCGGCCACCGCCCTGGACGGGGTCGAAGAGGCGGTAAGAAGGCTCGAGGACGACTCCGAGTTGAACGCCGGATGGGGCTCGGTTCTCAACCGCAACGGCGTAATCGAGCTCGACGCGGGGATAGCGGATGGAGCCACCGGCCGCGTCGGCGGAGTGGTGGGCGTGAGCGTCCGCTATCCGGTCTCGCTCGCGCGGCGGGTCATGAGGTCCACGCCCCACGTCCTGATGGCGGGTGATGGTGCGATGGCCCTCGCCGAATCGATGGAGGTTCTCGACGGGACGACCGAGCGGCAGATCGAGCGCTACGAGCGTGCGCTCGACTCCGGCGAGCTCGAGGTCCAGCATTACGGAGCCGACGAGCACGTCGACACCGTCGGCGCGGTCGCTGTGGACTCGAGCAATCATCTGGCCGCCGCGTCATCGACCGGCGGTGTGTTCGGAAAGCTGCCGGGGCGCGTGGGAGACTCGGCGATCTTCGGAGCGGGCACCTACGCATCGACCGGCGCGGCCGTGGTCGGGACGGGCGTCGGGGAGCTCTTTCTCGAGACGCTTGCGTCGGCCCGCGTCGCCCGGTTGATCGAGGAGGGGGCTCACCCTCAGTCGGCCTGCGAGCGCGTCATCGCCTACCTCGGCACTAGATCCGACGCGCCGGCCGGCCTCCTCGCCCTGGCTGCGAACGGCCAGGTCGGGGCCGCGTACCGAGGGGGCTCCTGGCCCGTCGAGGGTCCGAGCGGGCCGCTGGGCGCGGTGTGCCTCGAGTAGTCGCCGGCCCCTGGACGCGCCGGTGACACGACGCCAGTAGCTCAAAGCAACGTCCGAAAACCGTTACGGCCAAGACGCACTCGCCGGAAAGCGGAGGGCAGGCCCCTAGCGGGCGGCGTTAGCCTGCAGGCCCTGAACCATCAGCATCGCCATCAGCAGCACCAGGAGTCCCAGCACCAGCCAGAGGAAGTACCTGGGCCGCAGGATGACCTTGCTGGACGCGTTGCTCGCCTCTTGAAAAGCATCGTGCGCCGTGACGGCCCACAGCCCGAAGGCGATGCCGCCGAAGATCGTGGCCATGGCCCCGATTCCACTCTGAATCAAGGAAAAGACGGTCACCATGAGCACCCACAAGCTCACGACACCACGTGCGACAGCCTGTCCCCAGTGGCCGATGTAGCCGTGACCCGCGCCGGGCCAGAACAGAGAGATGAGTGCCACCGTGTTCGGGTCGCGCGTCGGCTTGTCGGGTCCCGGCGGTCGCAGTAGGTCGGCGAACGACATCCCGCAGGCCGAGCAGGTCTCGGTCTCGATCGAGTTCACGGTCTCGCAGTGCTTGCAGGCCCAGCTGATTCCGTCCGCACCTACCAGAAACGCCTTGCCCTCACCGGGATGTGACGAGGATGGCGCTGCGGTGTCTGTGCGAGCGGACTCGGGCGGGTTCGGTTCGGCGGCGGACGGCTCGGTTGCGACCAACTCGGATAGGAGGCCGGCCTCGGGCCGCGGGGCCCCTGGCGGCGGCGGAGGTGGAGGAGGTCCACCATCCGCCGTCCCGCCTGGGATCTCGAGCGGTTTGGGGGGGGTAAAGCGCTCGAGACACTGTCCACACCACTGCGCGCCGGCCCGATTCAGGCCCCCGCACTTGGGGCACCTGATCGCTTCCAACTCCGGGGGCGCGGCAGTGGCTTGGTCGTACATCTCTCCATTCATCGGCCGCTGCGGGGGGCGACTCAAGCTGGGAGTTTTCTCCAATCTCGGTGGCCCGATGAGGGCTAGCCCTGCTTGCAGGGCTG
>WHSV01000059.1 GCA_009379915.1 Actinomycetota bacterium
TGGTTTCCACGTCTCAGATTGGACGGTTCCGACCCACGAGTTGCTGGCCGGGCGCGGCCTGATGGGAGACGGTGTCATCGAGCTCAGGAGGATTCGTGGAGCGGTCGAGGCGGCGGGATATCGGGGGCCGATCGAGGTCGAGATCCTCAACCGCGACCTGTGGAGCCGAGCCGGGGACGAAGTTCTCGGCGCCGTCGTTAGTCGTTTTCCCGCGCACGTCTGAATGACATCGAGCCGATGTCGACAACCTGTTCGAAACTGGACGGCGACCCCGATGCCACGGTTTGCGCCCAACGGCTTCGCACCGCAACCTCGCCGGCATTAGATGCCGGTCGTGACCACGCCGTGAACTGAGTCATTCGTTCACGAGAGCCAGGCTCTCACCGGAGTACGAGACAGGTCCAGACACGATCTCGGGCGGCTCCGGGATCCGGCCGGACAATTGAGTCCGAGGGTGTCTATTCTCGACGTAAGTGGAACACTCGAACGAGCGGGCAGCCCTCTCGGCAACTGGAATTGGAGGCGAGGAAATTGTTCAAGCACGCGAAGCCGTTCGGTAGTTTTTCCGCAGACGACATTCCGAAGGCGAAGGACTTTTATGAGCGGACGCTCGGACTTGAGGTGACCGAGACGAACGGCCTGTTGTCCCTGCAACTCGACCCCGACACCGCGGTGTTGGTCTATCCGAAGCCCGACCATGTCCCTGCGGTGTTCACCATCCTGAACTTCCCAGTTGCCAACATCGATGAGGCCGTGGACGAATTGACCGGGCGCGGAGTGCGCTTCGAGATCTACGACGAGGACGACCTCAAGACCGACGAACGCGGTGTCTTCCGCGATGGGGGGCCGAACATCGCTTGGTTCAAGGATCCTGCAGGAAACATCCTGTCGGTGATCGAACAGGATTGATCACCGGGCGTTCCCGTCGCTCTCGAGGCGGGCCACCCTCGCGGCGTCCAGTTCCGGTATTCGTTGCTACCGGTGGGAGTTCGATTCGACGCGCGAATCCCCGGCCGACCGCCTAAGGAGGTGGATTGTGGGCCTCGGGGTCGCGTGCGAGAACTGACCGCCCCCCGTCGACGGGGACCGTCGCACCGGTAATGAAGCTCGCATCGTCGGACAGCAGGTGGGCGACGGAGGCCGCGACCTCATCGGGGCGTCCGGCTCGACCGATCGGGTGGAGCCGGCGCATCTCTTTCTCGATCTGCGCGAGCGTTACCGGGTCCTGCTGATCCAGGAACGCTTGGTAACGCTCGGTGCTGATCGAACCAAGTGCGACGGCATTGACCCGAATACCAAGCGACCCGTATTCAACCGCAAGCGCGCGAGTGAGGCCTTCGATTGCCGCCTTGGCGGTCACGTAGGACATGCAGCCCGGAACCGCCCGCTGCGCTTGATGAGAGGAAACATTGACAATTGCTCCACCGGTTCCCGCCGCGAGAAACCGCCTGATCGCGGTCGCGCACCCGACCACGACGGGGTTGAGGTTCAGGCCGATGAGTTCGAGCACTGTGTGTGTCGACGCCCAGTGAATCGATGCGTCACGAAAGATGGCGGCGTTGTTGACCCAGCCGGCAAGCGGCCCCGCGCCCTGTGCGAGATCCGCGGCTTTCTCCGCAACGGCCTCGTTCGAGGCGTCTCCAACGACGGTGATCAGCCGGGAGCCGGACGGATGGTCGTTCGTCCAAGCCAACGCGTCCTGGTCGATGTCGATTGCAACCACAAAGTCTGAGTCTCCTACGAGTCTCTCGACAAGCGCGCGGCCGACGCCCCGCCCTCCTCCCGTCACTACATAGGAACGACCCATGCCCGTCCTTTCGTCGAGACCGAACCTATACCTACGAACACCCGGGTAGCGTAAGGCGAACGAGGTCTCCGTCGGCGACTCGTCTCGCTCAATGTTGTGGCCCCGATTCGGGGCGGACTCAGGTCTCCAACCACTCCTGAACGATGCGCTCGGCCGCGTGTATGCAGACGAGCTCGAGAGGGTCGGGCCCGGGGTTGCGAAAGCCGTGCGGCGTCCCGGCTTCGGCCACGACTACGTCACCGGGGCCCGCCTCGATCTCCTCGGTCCCGGCTCTGAAGATCGCCCGGCCGGAGCGGACGATCCATGTCTCGGGGTAGGGATGGCGGTGCAACCCCGGACCCTCATCCGGTCCGTTGTTCACATGGAAGAAAGAGATTCCGGCTCGGTAGGGCTCACCCTCGAATTTCACGGTGCGACCGGATGTGGGGGCGAGTTGCTCTGATCGGATGACGTGGTACCCGGCCTCGTTGTCCACACCGGTCGCGCTTGGTTCCCTGTTGTCCGACACGATCGCTCCTTTTCCGTCACCTGGGTGTTTGTCGGGCAGTTGGCTCGGGGGCGAAGAACTCCCTCAAGACGGGAGCCAGCACCTCCGGGGCCACGGCGTGCTCCTGACCCTCGAGAGTGCGTCGCCGCGCATGGGGGAGGATGTCTGCGAGCGCCTGTGCCGCGACGTGGAACATCGCTTCGCTCAACTCCCCGTGTATCACGAGCGCGGGCATCGCGGCGGAGGTCCAGTTGTTCGATGGCAACGGATTGCCCGACATGGTGTCTCCCATAATGGTGCCGTCGTACGCCAGAGTGTGCGCGACTTTCTCCATCTCCGCCCATGAGGGATCGGCGCGCATCGGGTCGAGGAACTCGTCCGGGTCTCGCAACGCCTTGGTCATGAAGATCTCAACCGCGTCTCCGCGGCGCCCCGACGACACGGCCTCTTTGAGCTGCTCGACGTAATCCTTCGGAAGCGGAGGGCGGCTGTCGTCGATGATGAACGGGGGTTCGTACAGCGCCAGCTTCGTGATCGGGAGGCCGTGAGCTGCCGCCTCGAGGGCAAGTACCGCTCCGGAGGAGATCCCGTACACGAACGCCGACCCGCCCGCCTCGACGATGAGGGCCCCGATGTCCTCGACCTCGCGCTCGACCGCGTAGGGCAGCGTGTCATCGCTCTCACCTCGACCCCGGCGGTCGTAGTTGAACACGGTGAGGTGTTGCGCCAGGTGCGCGGCCAGGTCCTGCTGCATCGGATGCGAACGGTCGACCAACGCACCTGTCACCAGAATGACCGCCGGTCCACTACCCAAGCGATCGAACGCGATGGTGGTGCCGTCGCGTGATGTCACTTTGCTCATTTTGGGTCTCCCTCCCACCTGTTTCCCTATAGACGGGAGGGGACCGCAAAAGTCATCGGTGTCGCGCGCCGAGCCCTTCCTCGAGGTGCCTGGCGTCGGGAAGAGGGAGAGGGGACGGCGGTTGGTCGTCCCCTCGTGTGAGTCTGGCCCGTAGGGCTATCTACCGAACCTCTTGGTTCCCGATTGTGCCCCTCCCAGCCGAGTTGCCGAGCGTTCGCGGTCGTTTCTGAGCGAGGCGAAGGCCTCCTCCCACAGGTCGTCGGTGATCGCGCGCGGGTGGCGCTTGGGCTGTCGCTGCCGGTACGGGCTTCTGCCCTCGATAAGCCATGGCTCGCCGGGGCGATGGTGGGCGCCGCGCCGGTCACCCTTGCCGGTTGCCGTCGGCACCGGGTTGATAAGCGGCCCTCGCCTGCCCGCACATGGAACGCGTAGAACGAGCGAATCACGCTCAAGAGTGTGGTCCAGAGCCCGAGCAAGAGTCGGCGATCGCAGCATTGTCTCCGTGGATCGTTCGAATGAAGACTGTGCTCGCAGAGCGCGCCGGCGGTCTTCGGCGAAACCGAAGTCGCAAAGCTCCAATTCACTGTTGTGCTCCATCTATTCTTGCTCGTCGCGACATAGGCCTAACCCGTTGAGAAGGCGCGTTGAGCACGAGGGCGCGCGAGTGTTTGCGGTTGATCAGCAGGACCTCGATCAGCGCGCGTGCCGCGGTTTTCGACCACGGCCTTGCGCATCCGTTGCCAGAGCTCGTCGTAGGCGGGCGGAAACTCGCCGCGCGCTCTCGTCTGTGCAGCGGCAGGCTACCGGGCAACGCCCGGGCTTCCGCCACAGCAGCTCCAGGGTAGTGGTCGAGCTCGAGGCGGTCCTGGTTCTTGAGGTGGGCGCGCTCGTAGGTCGCGACCACGCGGCCCTCATTGCGAACCTCGACCAGGCCCCATCGCGTCGTCGCTGGCCGCCGAGCCGCGCTTTCACCGCCCCGCGCTCATCGCCCAGGCGAGACAGCTGCTCCTAGCAGAAGAGGAGAGCGCGGCAAGCGGGCGGTGGCTTATCCGTCAACGAGACGCACCTGCTGGATGTCGGCCCGCTCGAGCAACTGCGGTTGCTGTCCAACTTCGACATGGACTCGCGCTGTCCGCCGTTCGCGTGCGTGTGCTGGGGCAGCGAACCCTGCGGCGCATCAAGCTCGGCGCGTTCGCCGCCCGGACTCAGCGGATCGCTCCGCTACCACATCGACCGCATGGACCTCGAGCGAGCAGGCCAAGATCGGTTCTCGAGCTCTGGCGTCTTATGCACGAGACTGGCAGGTGTCACGTGCCCCTCCGACATCGATTGGACTCTGGACAAGCCCAAGGAGAGCCGAAGGGGCACAGTTGTTTAGGGATTTCGCATCACGTCAAGCGCGACTTCTCGGAAAGCCTCATTTCATAACCTCAGTGCTGCCTTGATGATGTCGAATATGTCGGTTTGGTCGATGAGCCCGACGACGCTCCGTGCCCGAGGACCGCTCGCGCCCACCGGTACGGTGACCCCAGTGTGCTGCTGGCTGGCACCGATCGGCGCGGTTCCGTAGGTGACCATCATTTCTGCCCCCTCGTCAGTTACGAGGATGCTTGATGCACCCGGTGGTTCCGAATCGCGCTCCACGATCTGGCTCGTGTGTGCGTGATCGGCCGTGACAATCACCAGCGTGTCACGGCTGCTTCTGGCGAAGTCGAGCGCGACTTTTACGGCCTCGTCAAGGTTGATGAGTTCACCCGTCTGCTCACAGGGCTCAGCGGCGTGGTCGCGCTTGTCGATGGAGGCGCTCTCCACCTGAAGGAAAAAGCCGCGGCGGCCGGCACTTGTGTCAAGGAGCTCGATCGCCTTGGCCGTCATCTGCGCAAGGCTGGGCTCGTCTGCGGGACGCTGGCCCTCATCGCAGCGCTGAGGGCCTGAGGGCGGGTTCGTCGCCGGGAGCCCGGTCCAGTCGACGCTCATGTTCCCGGGGGTGAACAGGCCGAGCGCCTTCTGCCCCGGTTGCACCGATTCGAGGCCAGCCGTATCGAAAACAACGTCGTAGCCCTTGTCCTCCGCGGCCTCGATAACCGTCTTTCCGGCGTCTGGCCCCGCGTCGATGAACTGCTCGTAGCGCTGGCGGCCCCCACCCAGGAGCACGTCTACCTCGTGGTCTATGGATTGTTCGGCGATGGAGCCCGGACCGCCCGCCGACTTCTCATCCTGGGGGCACTCAGCCATGTCCTCGGGCCCCTGACAGGTGCGAGAGGCTACGTGAGACACCGGGCTGGCAGGTGTTGCGTCGGTCAGTTCGGCGGTGCTCACGTCGCCGGTCGGCATCGCTCGCCGCTGCGCAAGCTCGAGGATCGTGGTGAGATCCTCGTCGGTCAGCGGGGTCGTGGAAATCCGTCCGTCGGAGGTCTTCTCTCCCGTCGACCACGCGGTCCCGGTGGCAGCCGAGTCGGGGTCGTAGTCAGGTGTGTCCGGCTCGCTTTCCTCGACCGAGTAGGTCGTCATCTGTCCCGTCAAGGGCAACGTGTCCAAGGTCAGGCGCCCGCCCGCCCCCGCCGCGTAGTTGCGCGCGATCGTTATCTCCGATGCGCCCATGCCGTCACCGATGACCAGGATGACGTTCTTGGCGGGCCCGGACCCCCCGCTGGGGTCGCGCGGCCCGTCGTTCCCAGTTCCTCCAGCGGCCGCCGCAGCGACAGCCAGCAAGGCGGCAGCCGACGCCGCAGCAAGCGTAGCCCGTAACAGTCTCCCTCTCACCGTCCCACCCCCTTATGCCGAACTTCGGCTCAAGGTCTGAACTTAGGCCGGCTCTGCGATTTCGACAAGCGGGGGCCCAGGGCCCTGTATGACGTGCAGATCCCCGCCCGTCCCGAAAGATCCTTGCGTGTCCCGGGCAACATCCGGGCTCAAGAACGACCGGCGAGCTGAACGATAGGCAAACGCCGGATTCTGTCCACCTGCGCCTTCTTCTCGGCGATGTGGAGCAGGGTCTCCTCAAGCCCTGCCGCCTCCCCGTCCCAGCCCTTCTCCCTGGCTTCGGACAGCCAGGTCGTGTGTGTTCTGTTCGATCTGCAAAAGCCTCGGGAGCTGCTGGGGTCCATGCGCAGCATCGGGCATCGCACGCACGCGTGCTCGTGGGGACAGTCCGTCCCGAGGGGCGGTAGCAGTCTCCGAGCGCCATCTTGCGGTGGCGAAAGTGGTTCTGAAACTCCTTCCACTCGGCATCGGTCGGCTCCCGGTATTCCTCGCTCGGCCGGCCGGCGCGTCGGCGCGCCAGGTGCGCCTGGAAGTGCCGCACGACCTCATCGGGATAGACGGCGACGTAGCCGCGGGTCGTGTTGAGGTCAAGGTGGCCGAGTAGCTTGGCCGCGATGTGGATGGGCAGGCCGCCGTTGACGGCAGCGGTCGCAAATAGCCTGCGAAAGTCGTGGGCTGTAAACCGCAGCGGCTGTCCATCCACGTCGCGCAACCCGGCACGCGTGGCGGCCCGGGCCAGCAGATTTGGCACAGCTTCCTTTCCCATGAGCACCCGCCGGGCGCCGTTTATGTTGATTCGCTGCAACAGGTACGGAAGCGGTGGCCCTGTGGTCCGCTCATGGGGGTCGTAGCGCCAAACCAACGGCACATGATCGGAGTTTCCCCGCACGCGGGCGATGACGGTGGCCAGCACATGCGCGAGCTCCGGGCATATCGGCAGCGCGCGTTCTCGATCCGTCTTCGAGGGCGCGATCTGCAGTAGCAGCACGGACTGGCCGTCGGGCATCCGGTGTTCGCGGATGCTCAGGTGGGTGAGCTCCAAACGCTCCTCGAGGCGGATCCCGGTTAGGCGCAGTATTTTCACGACCGCCCATGCCCAGAACGCGTCTTCTTCCTCGGCCTGGCATCTGATGATGGGCGCACCCGGATCGTCGAGAGGCCGAACGCGAACCGAGATCGGCCCCACGCCCTCTTTCTCCTGGACATGTCCGGTTTAGTCCGCCTGTAGCGATGCCCGGCATGAACGAAGGCTCGCCTTCCGGGCAGTCCGACGCGCCAGCGAGTAGATCCTTTGTGAACCGGTGTCTTTCCCGGACCGCCGCCGCGAATGCTGGAAGCGCGGGCATCAACGTGCGCGTGCGGGCGTTGATTCGAGCCTCCCGCCGATGCGCCTCCTTGCGGGCGCCCTTGAGATCTGCGTCCGATATCGGACACGGGCTGGCGTATGGGCCCCAGGTCCGGGCTCCTCTATCGCCCACTGGGCGATGTCGAGGTAGAAGGCCCGCACGGTCGTGAACAGGCTCGTGATGTTGGTGCGGCGCTCGCCGTTGGGCAAAACCCACATGCGCGCCTTCCACTCTGTGGCGACGTCCGTAGGCAGGTGAAGTGAGTCGATGCCGGGGTGGTGGCGCTCGAGATCGCGCCAGAACAGATTGACCAAGTGGTTCTCGAGGTGCATCAGGGTCGAGTAATCGAGCCCCGGCTCGCGCTCTCGCAGATAGCGGATGAAAAGAGCGCGCATCTCTGCGGACGCCACCTGCCGCCGGCTCACCATCTCCTCTATCGTTTGTCGTCCCACGTAGCGTCCGCTGTCACGGGGGAACGGCGAATCGTCGACCACCCCGAGCGAACGCAGAAGTTCGTGAGCTGAGTAGAGGCCAGCTGTGATCCTGCCGGACGCCCTAGTCGACGCCGCGTAACCCATCAGATCTTCGGTGGTGACCTCGTCGAGCGTCTTTCCGTTGCGGACGAGCACCTTGGCCAGGAGGCTGAGGACGCACGCCGTCTGGGACCAGAGATCCCTAGCTTGGTCGCTTCGGCAATGACGCGACCGAAGTCATCTCGATCCGTCGTCTTGTGAAGCTCCTCGGTCAGGCGGCGGAACTCGTACAGGCGCTCGTAGCTCGGACGGATGATGCGATGACACATGAGGGCGCGCAAAGCGAGCCCCACTCCGTAGAGTTCTTTGTTATTGCTCGCTCCAGTCGCCCGCCGCCAGTCCAGCGACTGATCCTCTTCAGCCGCGGACTCCCCGCGCTCCTGCCATATTGACCCCCGGGCCCGCTTCAGCCATTCCAGCAGCAGCCCAATCCCCGCTTTTGCCACCCAGCGCGTGGTGCGACAAAAACCCACCTGTAGCCAGTGGGCCTCAAGTAGCTCAAACATGGACTGGGCGTCAGCCTCGGCGAGACTCGAGGTTCTCATCGCGATTTCCCGCCGAGGAGGACGTCGAGATCGGCAGGGTCGTAGCTCCATGCCGTACGGACGCGCGGTTCTCGCTTGCCCCCTCGCTGGTGAGCCTGGACACGTTCGATCACCTCTTCGGGACGAGCGACGAGGTAGACCTCGGTCGACGACAGGTGCCGGTGGCGCATGTGGGTTTGGACGTCGGTGATCGGGATCTCCGGATCGCTCGCGAGGCGAAGCGCGCAGGTGTGTCGCATGTCGTGCAGGACGAGGTTCGTCTTCAGGCGCTCGTTGACGCGCACGATCACGGCCCGCAGCGCCTGGTAGTTGAGCGGCCGAGAGGGCGGGCGCAGCGTCACCCACAGCGGATCTGCCGGGCCCACAGGACCTCGTTCGGTGAGGTAGCGAGCGAGCCACCAGAAGAACCCCGGGCAAGCCGCGACCCACTCCCGGTTGCGCGTCCCCTTGCTGATGAGGCACACGCGCTGGCGGCCCCAGTCGACATCGCCGGTGGTCATCGACAGAAGCTCTTGCGCCCGGGCTCCGCTTGACACCAGCAGGCACAGGATCGCCCGGACGGCCCCGCTCCCGAGCCGACGGTACATTCGGGAGATGGCAGTCATGATCCGCGAGGCGCGTGCCGGCGAGTTCGACGAGGTCGCCGCGGTGCTCCAAGCGGCCTACGAGGAGCACATGCCCTCCGCGGACGCGCCGCTCTCCGACCGGGAGCGGGCCGGGTGGGCCGGGTACGGTGCGGACATCATCGACGTTCGCTCACGGCTGGATCACACGGAGCTGATCGTCGCAGAGGAGGATGGGCGGGTGCTCGGTGCGGTCACTTTCTACCCACCCCATTCCGGAGTGCACTACCCGACCGAGGTGGACCATCAGGACTTTCCGCCGGAGTGGGCCGCGTTCCGGCTCCTTGGTGTGCACCCGGATGCTCGCGGGCGCGGCCTCGGGCGCAAGCTGACCGAGGAGTGTCTTCGCAGGGCGGCCGAGCATGGCGCACCGGTCGTGGGGCTTCACACTCTTTCGAGGATGGAAACCGCCGGGAAGATGTACGTTCGCATGGGCTGGGTGCGAGCGCCGGAATGGGACATCCACCCCCTGCCGAACCTCCGCGTGGAGGCCTACCGCCTCGACCTGTAACTCAGTGCGGGCGGGGTGCGGCCTTTCGATCAATTGCGGGCGTTGGAGTACACGAACGGGTAGCGGTTCGCACCGCTCATAGAGTCGCGCGTTGACCAGGTGGGAGCGGCCTGTCGTCAACTTGTGGATCCCTTCGACCGCTGATCGAGAAAGCGATGCATGCGTTCGGACCGTTCGGGAGAATGAAACGCGAGAGTGTATGCGAGCCGTTCCAGTTCCGGACCGGCCTCCCCGCGAGCCGCCGCGTTGACCATTATTTTGGCGAGGCGGACCGCGAGGCGGGGCTGCGCCCCGAGCTCTGCCATGAGGGAGCGTGCCGCCTCGACGACCTGACCGTCGTCGACCACTTTGTTGATGAGACCGTAGGAGGCTGCCTCGTGCGCATCGAGGAGCCGGCTGGTGAGGATCCACTCCATCGCTCGCCCCACACCAACGTTTGCGCTCGGGTTACCGGACGCTTACGAAGATCACCCCTGGGGCGAGGACGTGGCCAAGGTCAACAAGAAGATCTTCGCGTTCATGGGAGTCGATGATTCACCCGAACTGGGGATGAGCGTGAAGCTGCGCGAGTCGCTCGAGCAAGCGCTGTCGGTTCCAGGCGCGGTTCCGTACGGCCTTGGCCGAGCCGGATGGGTCACGATCCCGTTTGCAGACATGACGCCACCACCCGACGTTCTGAGGGACTGGGTCGAGGAGAGCTATCGGATAGTGGCTCCCAAGCGGCTCGTGGTGGAGCTCGACGGGCGTCGAACACGTCGCTGAGCCTCAACCGATGAGTTTTCCCTCGTGGCCCCGTCTAACCTTCGACGAGAACCAACCACGAGAGGAGACTGCGATGGCCGGGATGCAAAGAATCGTCCCGAACCTGTGGTTCGACACCGAGGCCGAAGAGGCAGCAAATTTCTATACCTCCATCTTCGAGAATTCACGGGTGCTGCGGGTTATGCACTATGGAGACGCAGGGCCACGGCCTGCGGGAATGGTGTTGACCGTGACGTTCCAACTCGAGGGGCAGGAATTCACGGCGCTCAACGGTGGGCCCGAATTCAAATTCAACGAGGCCATCTCGTTGTTGGTGAACTGTGAGGGGCAGAAAGAAGTCGATCGGCTGTGGGACGAGCTCTCCGAAGGCGGAGAGAAGGGACCGTGCGGCTGGTTGAAGGACAAATTCGGCGTGTCGTGGCAGATCACCCCCACTGTTCTGGAAGAGATGCTGCAAGACGAGGACGCCGACCGGGCGAATCGCGTTATGGAGGCAATGCTGCTGATGACCAAGATCGATGTGGCTGCCTTGGAGAAGGCGTACGCGCAGGGATAGCGAGGCGCCACAACGGCCGGGCTCATTCATTGCAGGGGAGTGGCGTGGCGGCGGGACCTCTTGCCGAAAGGTTCGCTGCGGCTCTCGCTATTGGTGCCCTGGGAGCAGGATGTGGACGTGGTCTGACCAAGGAGGAGGAAACCGATGACGAAGGTGGCCGCAGGAATCACGACATCGCTGGACGGGTACATCACCGGGCCGAACGATGGGCCGGGCCGCGGGCTGGGCGAGGGCGGGGAGCGATTGCACTATTGGGTTTTCGG
Organism: Actinomycetota bacterium; assembly: GCA_009379915.1. Taxonomy (GTDB): domain Bacteria; phylum Actinomycetota; class CADDZG01; order CADDZG01; family WHSQ01; genus WHSV01. The sequence continues at coordinate 11,059 of WHSV01000059.1, forward strand.
CGGGCCTTGGAGCTACGCCGAAGAGCCGAGAGGTGAGGCGACCGGCGCGGACAAGGAGCTCCTAGACGAGGCGATGGGTGGTCGCGTCGGCGCCGTCGTCGGCGGCCGCAACACCTACGAGGCAGCGGGCGCGTGGGGCGGCCAGAATCCGTTCGGCGTGCCGTTCTTCATCGTGACGCACAGGCCGGAGGACGCTCCCGCAGACGCCGGATTCACCTTCGTGAACGGGTTGGATGAGGCGATCGCCGGGGCGCGCGAGGCAGCGGGCAGCAAGGACGTGTTCGTCATGGGCGGGGCGGACATCATCCGCCAGGCGCTGCGCGCCGGATATGTGGATGAGCTGTCGATCTCGATCGCGCCGGTCGTGCTCGGCGACGGGAAACGTCTGTTCCATGACTTCGACGAGACGGTGAGCCTCGAGCACTTGCGCCTGCTCCAGTCACCCTTCGCGACGCACATCTCCTATCGCGTCGTGCGCTGACCGGCGGCGGCATGCCGGCCGCCGGCTCGGTGGGCCGCGTTATGACCGGGGCGAGGCGTGAAAGATTCGGCGTTGCGTGAGCCTCACATGAGCGAGACCGCGACCTGCTCCAGGTAGTCGTAGGCCTTCTGCATGCCGACCTCCATCCCCGAGTCGATGATCGCGTCTCGAACATCGTTGGTCGGGCACTGCACGAGGACGGTCAGAGTCGTCGCTCCGCCCACTTCGGTGAAGGTGACGGTGTTCACCGCTGCCTGCTCCTCCGCCGCGGCCGTGTCCGCTCCTCCTTCGGCAGCGGCCTCGTAGACCTCTGTCGAAACGATGCGCTCGTTAGGAACGATCTCGCGGTACTCACCATGGAACGCGACCTCGAGGCCGTCCTTCGTGACCATGGCAAACCGCCACCTTCCGCCGACCCGCAGGTCGATGTCGGCGACAGACATCTCGCCGTAGTCCGACGACCACCACCGCTTCACCAACTCGGGTGTCGTCCATGCCTTGTACACCAAGTCCTTCGGGGCGGCGAACTCGCGCTTGATGAGAATCTGGTCGTCCGCCGGAAGCGTCACCACTGCCGTGCCACTACTCGTCACTTCCACCGTCTCCGTCCTCCTTCACCTTGAGTTCCTCCAACACGACGTCGAGTCGATCGAAGCGCTCCGACCACGACCGTTCGTAGTCTTTGACCCAGTCGTAAATCGGCTTCAGCGGCCGGCCATTCAACCGGTACATCCGTTGCCGCCCTTTCTCTCGGACCTCCACAAGCCCCACCTCCCGGAGCACCCGCAGGTGCTTCGAGACCTGCGGTTGAGCCAGGTCGAGCCGCGTGACGAGGTCGTTCACCGGGCGCTCCCCGCCGGCGAGGAGGTCCAGGATCCGCCGCCGCCGGGGCTCCGCCACCGCATTGAAGGCATCCGCTGTCGTCGCTGCTCGTGCCATGTGGAGCATCACATGCCGATATCGGAATATGTCAATGGCACTAGGGTCCACGGAAGCCTGCCCCGCCCCGCTTGGGACGGTGACCTGGAGAGCTCCCTAACGGGGCGTTGAGGCGGTTGAATGGGTTCAGACCGTCGTGTTGGAGGAGGGAAATGCCCGACCCCGCAACGAGACGCGCGGAGAGGGAGCCTCTCCGAGTACGACTGCTGGGACCTTTCTCGGTGACGCGCCGGGACCGGGTCCTGACGGGGCGGGAGCTCGGGAGTCGCAAAGGGCGCACCCTTCTGAAGCTGCTGATCGTCGAGCGACCTCGAACTGTCTCCGCGGACCGTGTTGCCGAGGTGCTCTGGGGAGATCCGCCGGATCGCCACCAGCGAGTTATTGCGCAACTCGTGAGCAGACTTCGTGCCGCGCTGGGCAAGGAAGCCCTGGAAGGGGGCCCCGATGGCTATCGAATCTCGCCTCAGTGCTTCGAAGTCGATCTTGACGAAGCGGCTCGGTTCATCGAAGAAGCGGAAGGACGCGCTGCGAAGGAACCGGCACTCGCTGCCATCGCTGCGAGCGCCGCTCTCGAGATCCTCCAGCGGGGAGTCGTCCTGGAAAATGAGCCCTACGCGGATTGGGTGGAACCCGCACGATCCGAAGCGCGGAACCTGTTGAGACGGGCGAGGCGCTCCGGATGGATCGCGGCCCTCGAGTCCGGCAATCATCAGAGCGCCATCGGCTTCGCCCGGACTGCTAGTGAAGACGACGAGCTTGACGAGGAAGCGTGGCGTGCTCTCATGACCGCTTATCACGGCAGCGGCCGCACGGCTATCGCGATCGATCTCTACGATCGCCTGCGGACACACCTGTCCGAGGATTTGGGAGTCGATCCCGCGCCCGAGACGCAGGCGCTTCATTTGCGGATGTTGCGCAACCAACCTCTGCCCGAGCTTGACGCGCCCGCGGCGGCGATCGATAAATCCTTCGACCCGAGTTTCGTGGGCCGCGCCGAGGAGCTCGAATGGTTGGTATCGCGCTGGGAGGAAGCCGCGCGCGCAGCCCCGTCCTTCACCTTGATCGTGGGCGAGGCAGGCATAGGTAAGACCCGTCTTGCGTCCGAGGTGGCGGAGGTCGTGCGCACGACCGGAGGCCGGGTCGTCCAGGCACGGTGCTACGAGGCGGAGCGTTCTCTGTTTCTTCAGCCTTTGGCTGATGTGGTCCGTTCGCTTGCTCTTACCGGGGACCCCGATACGCTCCGCGAGCTCGCGGGCGAATGGGCCCCCAATCTCTCTGCGCTAGTGCCCGAGATCGACTTGGTGCTGCGACCGCATTCGTATCAGCCCGCAACGCCTGAAATCGAGCGTAGGCGAACTTTCGAGGCGATCGCGGATCTCGTTCGCAGGACGAGCCTACGGACTCCTCTGATGCTGCTTCTTGATGACTTGCACAATGCTGGGTCATCGACTTTGGAGTGGTTGCACTTCGGCTTTCGAAGACTGAGCGGTGCCCGAGTCCTATTTCTGGCCACGTTGCGAGCGGATGAGGGCCACGAGGCAGAGACCCACCTGCACGACATTGCAGAGAGACGCGATTTGGGCCCCCTATCGAAAGATGCCGTGGCACAGCTTGCGGCGGCGGCGGGAGCACCCGATCTAACGCAGCGCATCCTCGCGCGCACTTCCGGGCACACCCTCTTCGTGGTTGAGACGTTGCGCGCGCTGGCCGAGGGAGCAGATCAGAGCGAGGTGCCTGAATCTCTGCTTGCTGCGGTGCTTGGGCGAGTCGAAAGAACCGGCGCGGAGTGCGAAGAGCTGCTCAGGGTCGGCGCGGTCTTCGGTTCCGCTTTCGAACTGCCGCTTGTAGCGCAAATGCTCGACATCGCCCCGGAAGAGGCGGCAAGCAGCGCACGCCGCGCCTTAGAAGCCAGGCTGCTGATGGAAAGCGGGAGCCTGTTCGAGTTCGCCAACGACCTCATTCGGGACGCCTTGTATCGCACGACACCCGGACCGATCCTGATCGCGCGTCACCGGCGCGCCGCCACCCTGCTCGAGGGACGTCCGGAGTCAGTCGCGACGCATGCCCGTGCCGCCGGAGAGTTCGCGCTGGCGGCGAATGCATGGCTCGAGGCCGGGGAGCACGCGCTCGCCCGCTATGCGAACCGCGATGCCCAGCGAATGATCGAGGGGTCTCTCGAAGCCGCGACACTCGCGCATGATTCCAGAACCGAGGCGCGGGCGCTCTTACTGAGAGGGCAGGCGCGAGAGGCCTTGGCCGACTTCGAAGGCGCCTTCGAAGATCACCGCGCGGCGCTGGCTTTGTCTCACGACATTGGTGAACGCGCCTTGGAGATATCGGTCTTGAGAGGCCTCGGAGGCGACATTCTCGTGGGACTCGGCCGGCCTTCGGCCGAGTGCATTCCCTTTCTCGAGGACGCACTGGCGCTTGCAGAGGAGACTGGCGATCCGTCCGCCGAGGCCAGCGTTCTCAGCAGACTTGCGGTAATCGCGACGAACAAACTCAAGTTCACCGACGCCTACCGGTATGCTCGCCGAGCCGTCGAGCAGGCCCGATCCTTGAACGACGAGCGTGGCCTAGGGTTCGCTCTGGACGGACTCAAAACCGCGGCCGCCTATTCCGGAAACATCGAGGTCCTACAGCCTGTGCTGTACGAACTGGAATCCATACTTCGTCGCCAAGGAAACCTTTGGTATCTGCAATGGACGGTGTTCGAGTCATCGTTCATCCCGCTCGCCCGCGCGCAGTGGCAGGCGGCGAGCGACAGGATCGAAGCCGCCCTCGAGATCAACGCCCGCACCGGCTACGAGGCGTACCAGGGTGCGTTTAGGGCGCATCTCGGCTGGATCAATCGGTCACGAGGTGACCAGGAGGGTGCCCTCCGCGAGGGGGAGCTTGCCGCCCGACTTGCGGGCGACGTCGGTCACCCTTGGTGGATCGCATTGGCCGAGGTGATGCTCGGATGGACGCTTACCGAAGTGGGTGAGTCGCGCCGAGCGATCGAACATCTCCGAACCGCGCTCGACGCGGCAGAACGCGATGGGTCGGAGGCGTACCTGGTGCGCGCGTTGAGTCATCTCGGTCTCGCGTTATGGCTCGAGGGCAAGTCCGATGAAGCGGAAACGTGCATGATCAAGGCCGAGGATCTCCTTGACGGGGTGGACGTTCCACCGGATGAAGCGTTCCTGCACGGAGCACACAGCTACTTCGCCTTGGCGAGACTGCGGCTGGCCCGCGCCGAACGCCGCGCAGCCGAAGCCCTCGTTCGGATAGTCCGTGATCCGTCCGAGAAGATGGGGTGGGTAGAGGTGACCGCCGAGGCCGATCTCCTGTTAGGCATATCGCGCCAAGATGACCGGCTCGTCAAGAGCGTCGTCGACCAAGCTGGCGCGCGCGGTCTCTCCCGACTACAACAACTCGGCGAGCAAGGCGGCGGCCCTGGCGGCTCCGTCTGAGTCCACGTCCCGGTAGTCGACCTCGCGCGCAATCTCCTCGTCAACGGCATGCGCAATCGCTTCGGGGGTCGCGTCGTCGTACTCCATGTGTCGTCCGGCACCGTAGCGGTTGAGGCGGTGCCTAACGTGGAAGTTCTGCTCGAAGTGATCACGCAGAGGCACGTAGATGAAGGGCCGCTTGGAGGCGGTAAGTTCCATCGTGGTGGTCAGACCGCCGTGGACGATGGCCAGATCCGAGGCCGCGAGATATTGATATAGGCCCTGCACGTAGCCTCTTACCTCCAGCCCGTCGGGCGCTTCCAACGAACCGGGGTCGATGCGCGGTCCGGCCACGACGATCAGACGCAACGCCGGAACCAACCGTTTTGCCAGTGGAAAGGCCGCGATCACGCGCCGCAGAAGCGCTTCGCCTACACCCGATCCACCCACCGTCGCGATGCAGACCCTCTCATCGGGCTCGAACCCGAGGCGGGCCCGCAGCTCATCGCGGTCCGCGTAGTCGTTCGGGTCGAATCCTGTGACGTACCCGGGAAAGGCGAAGTGCTCCTGGGTCCAATCCCTGATCGAGGGGAGGTCGGGGCCGAAGTCGAGGGGGACGATGTCGTCGGGATCGCCGACGTAGACCGATCGGTCTCGGAGATGGGGATGGCGCTCGATGTGCTCGATCATCTCCAGGTTGTAGTCGGCGGCAACGACCGCCTCTCGATCTCCTCCCGAGGGCATCGGCACCCATCCGACGAAGTCGGTCAGCCACGCGAAGGGCGCCCGCTTGAGTTCGGGGTTCTCGTGGAGGAAATAGTCGACGTCCCAGCCTTCGTCGGCGACCCACAGGTCGTAATGCTCTTCCTCGACGAGGTCCTTGAAGACCATGAAGTTGTTAACCAGGATCTCATCCATCGTCCTAATGGATTGGAAGGCATGAAGGTCGTGCTCCGCACACTCGCTCTGGAAGTGCCCGGATTCGCTAGCGAGATGCCGGGCCGCCGGGTGGATGGTCTCCCCGCGCTCGTGCAGCACCTTCGTTACGGGATTCTGAGTGAGCCAGTGAATCTCGATCTCGGGCTCTTTCTTGCGGAGCTCGTCCGCGATCGCGATATCTCTGAGCGTGTGGCCAAGCCCTATCGGCGATGACACGAAAAGCGCACGCCTGGGTCGCTTGGTCGAGCGCGTCCATTCGACCTGAAGACGCCGGGGAGGGACGATCGACTGAACGAACGAGCGAATGAGGGAGTTGATCTTTACGGGATGACGCGCCTGAGGAACGTGTCCCACGCCCTCGAGTGTCACAAGCGTGCCGCCGGTCAGCTCGGCGGCGCGAGCCGACCGATCGAACGGCTGGCAAGCATCCAATCGACCGTGGATGAAGAGCGTGGGAAAAGTCAACCTGCGCAAGAGCTCCGCGGCTTCTTCCTCCGACGCGGGCGTGACCTTCCCTTCGTCGGCCGCGAGCATCGCCTCGACCGAACTCTCCATTGCCCACTCGACGCAGTCTTCCCATTGTTTCGTGGAATGGGGTTCCGGCAGGAGCTGCTCGAAGAAGAACTCGACAAAGGCTCTGTAGTCGCGCTTCCAGAAGTGGCGGTTGTCCTTGGCCCATCCCTCATCCGTGTCGAGCTCCTCGTCGAATGAGTACTCCAGCCGGTGAGGGTGTGGTGGGGCCAAGAAGGGGACGCCGGCGGCGAGCGACACCACTCCGAGAACGCGGTCCGGATGAGCAGCCCCCAGCTGGAGGCACCAGTGCACTCCACTGCACAGGCCGACCAGTACCGCCCGTTCGGTGGCGGTCTCGTCCATGACTTGAAGGGCGTCGGAGACATAGTTGGAATCGTCGTAGGCCGCGGGGTTGGTGGGACGATCCGATTTCCCGTTGCCGCGCGGGTCGAACGTGACCACGCGGAAGTGCCGCGCCAGGTATGGAACTTGGGCCTTCCACATGAGCGAGTGAACGATCGGATGCGTCGGCATCAGCAGGACCGTGGGGTCGCCGTCGCCGAATTCCTCGTAGTAGACGTTTACGCCGTCTCGCACTATGTATCCTGAATTATCCGGTTCGCGTGCCCTCATCGGTCCTCCCTCGCGACCACTCTTGTGTCTCGATGCCTTCGTGTCCAGAAGCTACGAGTCTTCGTTGCAACGCGGTTGCAACAGCACTCCCCAGAATCGCCTGTAGTTCCCACTAACCGAGAGGGTGATGACCATGGTGGTTGTTCAAAGCAAGGTGGCACCCGAGGACCTCATCTACGAATTGCAGGGGTCGCTGCTGGAGGCGTGCTCTTGCGACGTGTTGTGTCCCTGCTGGATCGGAGAGGATCCCGACGGAGGATCGTGTGACGCCTTCGTCGCCTACCACTTCGACGCCGGCACGATCAATGGAGTCGACGTCGCCGGATTGAATCTCGTGAACGTCGTGAAGATCCCGGGCAACGTTCTCGTCCCCGGATCGTGGAGAGTCGCGATGTTTGTCGACGACCGCGCGACCGACGAGCAGCTCAACGCTCTCGTGGATGCCTACGGCGGCAAGCTCGGGGGTCCATTGGCCGACCTGGCAGGGCTCGTCGGCGAAGTCCTCGACGTTCGCCGGGCAAAGATCACTCATGAGATCCGCGACGGGGCGGGGACTCTTCGCATCGACGACTTCCTCTCCTCGGAGATGGCTCCGTTCCAGGGACCGGACGGGACCACGACCACGCTTCAGAACACTGTTTTTTCGACCGTTCCGGGATCACCCGCTTACGTAGGGAAGGCCTCGAGCCACACGGTCAATCTGCCGGAGTTCGGAATGGTGTGGTCGTTCGAAGGGCGGAACGCGATCCAATCCGACTACCTCATCAGGCACGCGGAATCGGCATGATCGGTACTCTCGCCGGCGGGAAGTCTCTCCCGCCGGCGATACCTCTTGCCATCGGGGTGTCGTGGGGCTTGATCGTCGCCGCTCAGTTAACCGGCGCGGCCGAGATGGTGCACCACGACGGCCTCATCGACAATGGATTGCCGGTCTTGGCGGCGCTCATGCTATTTGGGCTGTCGTGGCAGACCATGGTGATGGCCATGATGCTGCCATCGAGCCTGCCGATGATCCGGCTGTTCCGGATGACCTCCGGCTCACAACCGGCACAGGGCCGCCTGCTGGCCACCTTCTTGATGGGCTACGCGCTCGTGTGGGCGGTCTTCGGCTTCGCGGCCCTCGGAGGCGACGTTTTGCTGCACCGCTTCGAGCACTCTTCTGCCTGGTTGTCGGCGCGACCCTGGCTGCTTCCTTCATCGGCATTGGCCCTGGCGGGCATGTTCCAGTTCTCGAGCCTCAAGGATCGTTGCCTGCGCGAATGCCGGCATCCCGGACCCTTCCTGTTGCGGCACTACCGACGGGGGCCGGGTGCGGCCCTCGAGCTCGGACTTCGTCACGGCTTGTTCTGTCTCGGATGTTGCTGGGCGTTGATGCTGTTGATGTTTGCCGTAGGCGTAGCAAACTTGACCTGGATGGCAGTGCTGACGGCTCTGATGGTCTACGAGAAGACGGGACAGTTGGGAGAGTGGGTGGGCCGGTACGCGGGCGGCACCCTCCTGCTGATGGCCGTTGTCGTCGGGCTGACCGGATCGGGCTTCTAGGGGGGTCTGCGCGAGGTGTGATCGGCGGGAGTCGGCAGAGCGCAGTCTTCGAGGCGTGCTCGCCGGCCTCCGGAGCCACGAGGACTCGGGCATGACCGCAGGCACGTAGCACGGCAACCGGTGGTCGTCGGCCACTTCGCGCGTCCCAGGCTCGGGACGACATCCAAGACCCTGAGCTCTACAGGGGCGACCTGCCTCAAGACCGACATCGGGAATGTCCACCCTCGCCTGGGGGTTGGTTTCGAAAGAAGCAGGGACACATCCTGTTCTCAGAAGCCAAGGATCACTCATAAGCCCATTACCACGAGGAGGGAAAGCGTGAAGGCCTATGTGCTCATCCAGACCGCAGATGCTGAACCCATCGGGGAGGCGCTTCGGCTGCTCCCTGGGGTGATGTCGGCAGACAACCTACGGGGCCCCTACGATGCGATCGCGCTGGTGAATTCGGGCTCGGCAGAGCACCCCATCGACCGAATCCTCGACGACATCAAGCGCCTGCCCGGAGTAGCTCGAGCGCTCACGGCTCCGCTGGTTCGCCCCACCGCAGCTCGGCCGATCACCCCTTCGCCGACGGCCGGGAGCGGAGAGGAAGCAGCATGAGCGGCAACCGGAGTCCGGCATGCCCCCACCGCTGCCGTCCCTATCTGCGTTCTTGAGGAGCGTCGACCGACTGTCGCCCCACTCCATCCGGCCTACCTGTTCACAGGAATGCGGACGTGCATGTGGTTGTCGTGATGCGCGAGGGGTTGCACGATGTCCGGGGGCCCCGTAAGTCTCGTGTTTGGGCCCACGAAGACGAACTGCGCTCCTGCGGCGACAAAACGGTCGACTAGGTCCTGGGCAAGACCGCGATCGATCTGGGCCGGCCTCCTCGGTTCACGTTCGCGCCCGTCGCGGCGAGGGTAGTAGAGGTCGACGTCCAAGCCGTTCTGATGAGACGAGTGACCGAGACCGCCAAAGCGTTTGCCGAAGTCTCCCCCCTTGCGCCGGCTGAGATCTCCGATGCCTACACGCGGCGCGTCCGGATGTCTCGCAGCATGAGATCTTAGAACTCCGAGCGTAATTCGAATGAGTCGACTCGTCGCGAAGCGCCGGTAGGCGCGGTTGGGTGACACCTCCCTGACCGGGTCCCACGTGAAGAACAGTCGGCCCTCGGGAGGAAGCTTCACACCCTTGACAAGCCGCCCCGACCAGGGTTCGCCGAGAGCCTTCGAACGTCGCCATCGAATCTGGGTGTCAACATCACCAGGCTGGGAGCGATTTGTCGCCGGATCCCCGACGCTAGGGCGCTGCATGGTTGTCGTGGGGCCCGGGTCCAATGCCGCTGGTTCCCCGTCAAGAGCGCCGGTCACGACCGTGACGGCGAGGACCGCCAACGCGACCAAGAGAGCGGCCAAGCCCC
>WHSV01000060.1 GCA_009379915.1 Actinomycetota bacterium
GAACAGCTCGAGAGTGGCCGACGGAACACGGAGGATGACGCCTCGGCCTCCCTCATGATCGAGTTCCTCGATCGTCTCGAGTCCGAACACGTCCCTGAAGAGCCGGAGGGCTGCCTCGTAGTCGTCGAAGGTGAAGGCGAAGCGCAGTTCACGTGCCGCCGTCATATGAAAATCCTCCTTGGTCGCTCTTGTAGCCTCGCGCCGACGCACGATCTGACCTTTGGGGCGCGCTATGACCGGGAACGAGGACGAATCTACCGGAGTGCTCGACCGCGCGGTGAGGCGGTCGCTCGTGCGCCTGGTTGTCGTCGCGCTCCTCACCATCGCGGCCTCGAGCTGCACTGATTCCGATGACGCCCCGGAGAGGACGGACTCGAGGAACGGCCCGGCATCGACGCCGGGGGCGGTGTCCGGACCGCTGTGCGATCAGTTGCCAACCGGCACCGACCCGGGAGGCCCGGCAACGCTGACGTCCGAACCCGCCGACGCGGCGCTCGAGTGGATCCCGGTGCTCACGATCTTCGAGGCCGGGGCGCGCGCCTCGGGGCTGGCCGCCGACCTCCGCGCGACTGACGGCGTCACGATCCTGGCGCCCACCGACGATGCGTTTACGACCACCTTCTCTCGGGCCACGCTCGACGAGCTACTGATCTCCCGTCGGGGCGAACTCCGCGCTCTCCTAAGGGCCCACATGATCGACGGCCAGCTCTCGCTGGCCGAGTTGCTCGATGCCGGCAGCGTGACAACGCTCGCCGGCAACAGCCTCAACGTCTCTCCGGCGGACACGATGGCGCGCCTCGACGACCGAGCCGAGACCGTCTGCGCCGATTACCGGGTCGCCAACGCCAGGATCCACGTTATCGACGGCGTGCTCGGCGAGCTGCCCGAAGCCGCCCAAGACGGGGCCCCGTCAGACTGACGCAACACCGCCCTTGGGCTTAGTCGGTGACGTAATCCAGGTCGTACCCGGTCCCCTCCGCTGACGGCGCGGGAACCCCGCGTCCGCACGCCCCGGGAGGTACGGGCTCCCCTTCCGGGAACCCCGGCGGGGGGTACATTCGCTGGGCGTCGACCAGTTCCTCGGCGGCCTGCGCGTCGAGAAGCAGCGGGATCAGGCCCCGCTCCGATTGGAACATCGACACCAGGTAACCCTGTTGGGCCCCTCGCCTGCGATGGACCGACCAGCCGTGAGCCTCGATGCGCTGGGCCACCGTTGTGGCCCCGTCGGTGCGAGGTCCGTTGTACTGCTCTTCGGACAGCAGGTACCCGCACGGCGGATCCTCGAGGATCTGATCCGGCGAGGGGTTCTCCTCGGGCGGCGGGTCCTGGCCGGGATGCGGCGCCGGGAAGGCGGGTATGGGACGGGAGCCCCGGAACACGATCCGGCCGGTGTTCGAGGTCTGGAACTCGATAGCCTCTTTGATCGCCTGCTCGATCGCCGGCTGATTCGCTCGCGCGTAATCGAGGAACTGATGGTAGGTCCACAGCTGGGAGTACCCCTTGCGCCGCCGGTTGTTCTGGGTATTGAGCTCGTCGGGCCGGGTCACTCCGCCCGCGCTGCGCGCCTCCAACAGCGAGCCGATCACGTTCTTCAGACCCATGGTGTTGCGCAGGATCGTCTCCTGGCTCAGGCCGACGTTGCCGCCCCCCGTGCACCCGTAGGGACACGGCCACCAACCGTCGATCGAGCCCTGTTCGTACATCCAGCCCACGATCATGTTCTGGGATTCATCGAAGATCGACTGGCCGACGTTGAGGTGGCGCGGCGGCAGCATCGGCAGGTCCCCGGCCCGGCTGTTGCCGAACTCGTGGCCGTCGTAGGCCGCCTGCGGCTGGTAGTCGCGCATCATCTTTACGAACGCGAACGTCTCGGGCTGGCGGATCAGCGAGTAGTCCCGGTTCAGGTCCTGTCCGGTGGAGTTTCCACGGGTGTTGGCCGCCCGGCCGTCACCGTTGATCGCCGGCACGATCAGCACGGTCGTGTTCGACAGGATGTCGAGCGTGCGGGCGTCGTCGGCGAACGCCAGCTCGCGCGCCATGATCAGGCACGCCTCACGTCCGGACGGCTCGTTGCCGTGCACGTTGCAGTTGATCAACACCGACGGCGAACGCGCGACCTCCTCGGCGGTCGCCGGCGGCCTCGGGTACCCGATGACGAACATGTTGATCGGCCGGTTCAGAACCGTGCGCCCGATCTCAACCACGCGGACCCGATCGCTCGCCTCGTCGATGGCGGCGGTGTAGGCGTACTCGTTGACGTCGTTGGTGAACTGCGCCGCCTGAGTCTCCTCCCACTGCGTGCGCAGGTTCTGTCCGGGCACGTTCGGGTCGCCCCACGGGGGCAGCGTCGTCCCGAACACCGGGGCCGAGTAGGGCTGGGGAACGCCGTCGAACCGGGCCCGGACTCGCCACTGGAAACGGTCACCGGGGTTGAACCCCGAGTCGGCGAAGGTCGGCGATTCCTGGTTCACCTGACGGTCGGGGCGCCACAGGCCGGTGATCACCGACGGCCCCGTCGGCTGGTCGCTCCCGTCCACCGGCGTGCGCTCGATCTGGTAATCGGTGGCCCCCGCGACCGGGTCCCAGCCGAGCGTGGCGAATCCGTGATGTTGCTCCGCGGCCAAGGCGGTGACCTGGTTGGTCTCTTGGGCCAGCGCGCCTCCCGCCGGAACGAGCGAAGCGACGAGGGCCAAGGCAAGAACGACCACCTGGATCGTTCGGTTCCCGCGACCTTGTATCCCCCTGCCGGCGATGACCTTTCCTGCCTGCGAGGCCATGGTTTCCCCCCGTTTCTCGCGACAAGGGTGGGCCCTCGTGGGTACGCCCACCCCGACTCACTGGTGCGCCACGACCACCCCGGAGATCCCGACCGCGTGTCCGTGAGGCGCTGAGAGTCTAGTACCTACGGACTAGTTATGCCTGCTTTGCAGAGCAAGTTCGTCGAGCTAGCTCGCGCAGCGTTTTAGTCGGCGTGCCAGGCCGCGAGTCGGTGGGCTTCCTCATTCAAGTCGCGCATCGTCGATTTGGACAAGCTGCCAAAGGGGCTGAGCTTTACCTCGCCCTCTTCGTAACGCCAGGTTCCAGCGACCGCGCCGTCGACCAAGAAGGTTGGCACCGAGTGCGGGGTCTTCGTGTGAAAAACGAGCTTCCGGTACTTCTCCGGGAGGATCTGTGTCCTCCGCGCGTGGACGAGAAGCGTTGCGTCCCAGGTCGGCAGGAAGCGAACGGGAGCGGGCGTGCCCGGATCGGGCAACGGAGCGCGCGGCAAATCGAGCAACTCCTTGCCCTGCTCGTCGCGAAAGCGCCGGAGGCGATGGCGTTCCGCCACGGGTCGCAGCTTCGTCACCGGTAGCCCCGCCCAGTTAGCGGCGTCGTTCAGCGTCGCGGGACCAAACCCCCGGAGATAGCGACTGAGGAGATGCTCCAATCCGTCCTCTTCGGTAGCGGTGTCCAGCGGCCCGATCCAGTCCTCGGCGAGCCCGTAGAGATCGGCCCGGCGGCGTTCCCAAGTGCCCGATGGAGGTACGCGCACCATGTCCGGCCAGAGGCCCGCGCCGGACCATGCAATGCGCGGCCAGCCCGCCTCCATGATGATCTTGACCAGCTTCGACTGACGAAGTGGCTCCTTCTCCAGGTGCTTGCGAAGGAGATCCGCGACCTTCTCCATGTCGTCCGCTTCGACCGTGTGGCGCTGAATGCTCAACCACCATTTGCGAGCAGCCCCTCGAATTCCAGCGGCGAAGAATATGTAGTCGCGCGCCGAAACCATGTGGATCGTTACTCGCATCAAACTCGCTTGAATGGCCCGTTTTTGTTCGAGGACTTTGTAAGGCCTGGACGGCGGAAGTCCTCGAGACGCGACCAGAGCCCGATGTATCCCGAGGGCGCGTACTGCGTCTGAAGTCCCGCGATTCGCTCCAATGTCCGAGTGAGCGATTGAGCCGAACGCTCCAACAAACCCTGCCGTGCCAGCAGCGCTCGATTAAGCTCGCGGGTAAAGAGGACTCGCTCGGTCACCCCCGGATGCTATCGGCTGAGCGTGAGGCGTTCGAAACGCGCGACGTCGAGTGCATCACGTTGCAGATCCCTTTCGACGCGCGCGGAGAGCGGCTCGAACGCGTAGACGTTGATCTTGATGCGTTCGCCGTCGCGACGGAGGCTCCAAGTCCCCACGGCCTCCCCGTCTGCAACGACGGTTGATCTGAGAACGCCCCCTCCAGGATGGACTCGGCGCCTGTGAGCGTCCTGCACCATGAAGCTGCGATCCTTCCAGCCAAGCAGGTAGGGATCGAAGGCCGGCAACAGGCGCGCAGACGTGCCGGCCGACTCAGCCTCGGCCGCTTCCTGGTTGCCCAGAGAATCAAACGCAGCGCGCGCGTCGCGGAGAGAAAGCCCCGTCCAGGCCGCGAGGTCCATGGGCTTCGCAGGAGCATGACCTTTCAAATAGCGTTGCGCGAGTCGCGACAGAGCCTCCGGTCGGGCACCGGTACCGGAAGAGCCAGGCCGTGTGCTGAGCCAGTCTTCCGCGAGGACGAACGCCTGGACGCCGTCTTCTAGCGGGCCCAAGACCGAGATTCCTCGCAACGTCGCAAGCATCACGAGATGAGGTGTTGCTTGCCCGGCGGTCGGAATCTCATGCGCTTCCATTCGCGCGGCCAGGTCTGGGCGCGTGAGTGGACCTTCTGCTGCCAACGCCTTCTCGATCACGGAGACCGCGCGTTCGGCATCGTCCTCCGAGACGCCCTCTTGCCTCAGCCGGCGCCGGTTGGTTGTAGCACGCGCCGGCGCCGTCAGCGAAAGGAGCCACGGATAGTCGTCTCTGTGAACCAGATGTAATGTCCCTCGCCCGAGCCAGCCAACCACGAGTGAACGGTCGACCGTCAGCGCGTGGTCGACGGCCTGAGCGGTGAGGTCGCTGCTCCGAGCGCGAAGTGCCAGTCTTGCCGAATGCAGATCCTGAGCCTGCACGGCAAGCAGGTGCGAGACGATCTCGTCCACCCTTCGCGGACCCGTTCCCGACAGGAGCTGTGCGGTGGTTCGACGCCGGCGCAACGACCGCCGTTCGATGTCTTCTTGCTCCACGGTTACCGATGATGACGCACCCTGCCTACGCCGGCCAGGTCAGAACGACAAGCGCCCGACCCCTGAGCGCTCCGGCTAATGGTCTTCGTGTTGTTCTTGGGGACGTTGGGTAACGGACGAACTCGTAACGGTTTCCGGACGCTCAGCTGCCAGGGTTGGCAAATCACCGTCTAGAGCAGAGGAAGCGAAATGAGTCGAAGGGGAATCTTGTTGATGGCCATGCTGATGGCGCTGGCCCTGGTATCCGCAGCTTGCGGGTCGGATTCGAACAACGAAACGGCGTCCGGCGACGAGCAGAGCCAACCGGCAGACGACCAGAGTGACGCACAACAGACCAACGCGGAAGAGACCGAAACCGACGAAGCAACCGGGGAGGGCGGCGAAGGGACCTACGTTGCTACCGAGTTTGCTTTCGAGGGGCCCGATGTTCTGCCCGCCGGCGATGTGACGCTGACGATGGACAACCAGGGCAAGCAGATGCACGAGCTTGCGCTGGGCGAACTGCTCGATGGCAAGACCATGGACGACGTCCACGCCCTTCTTGAGAAGGGCCTGCCGAAGCAGCCGCCCAAGTGGTTCAGGGACGCCGGCGGCACGGGGGCCAAGCCAGGAGAGGTGGGAACAATCGATGCCGAGCTCACTCCCGGCAACTACATCATGATCTGCTTCGTGCCCGACAAGGCTTCGAAGAAGCCGCATGTGATGCTTGGCATGATGAAGGAAGTCACAGTCGAGTAACCGATTGGTGTCGCTGTCGCGCCAGAGGGGGATCGCGATATGAAAGTTCTGCTGGCGCATGATGGTCAGCCTCCTTCCGACGAGGCGCGCAAGCTATTCGTCAAGCTCGCCGACAGAATGCGAGTCGAGGTCACGGTCGTATGCGTCGAAAGCTTCGACATGGCTCTCGAGGTCGGCGCCCGCACGGAGGGTAAGTACTCGCTCGAAGCTGGGCACAGGTATGCGGAGTCTGTCGTCGAGAGAACAGTCGAAGAGTCTCGAGGCCCGGGGTTTCCAGGTCTCCGGACTTGTGCGGGAGGGGTATCCACCCTTCGAGATCCTCGACCAGATAGAGAGCGGTCGGCACGAACTGGCGGTTCTTGGCACCGGCAAGGCTGGGCGACTCGGACAAGTCGTGCTCGGTAGCGCGAGCACGAAGGTTCTACACGCGTCGCCGACGTCGGTCTTGATCGTTCATATGGCCGACGAAAGTCAGGACGGAAGGATTCTCGTCGGAATCGATGGCTCCGGCGCATCCGAGTCGGCGGTACACGCGGTCGGTGAGCTGTGCGATCCCCAGCGAGTCAAGGTCCACTTGTCCGCGGCCATCAGGTTGTCCGATGCGGCTGCGCTGGGCGGAGACTGGGCCGGCCTCGCCTCCAAGGGACGTAAAAAGCTACTGGTTCAACTCCGCAGCCAAGCGGAGAATGATTTTGGCCGCGCGCGGAGATCACTTGAAGAGAGAGGCTTTGCAGTGACCTCGAATCTTGCGGAGGGCAACCCCGCCGAGCAACTGCTCGTGCAAGCCGAGGAGGGAAACTTTGACGTTGTCGCCGTCGGGTCGCGGGGGCGCACCATTCTCGAGCGGGTACTGCTGGGATCGGTCACCGACAGAGTTGTGCGCCAGTCCCGTGCCTCTCTTGTCGGCCGGCGCACAGCTTGAAACACCCCGTGACCGAGCTCGACTACCTGGCGCCGAACCAGCGGCTCTGGACTGAGTGGTCATCGAAATACGCCAAGTCCGGCCGACGATCCTGGGCCGCCGACAACGCGACGTGGGGGATCTGGGGAGTACCTGAATCTGAGGCACGTCTCCTTCCCGTGGTCGCTGATCGTGACGTGCTCGAGTTGGGTTGCGGGACGGCGTACGTCTCATCATGGATCCAGCGAAGGGGAGGGCGCGCTGTCGGGCTCGATGCGACGACCGCGCAACTCGAAACCGCCGTCCAACTGCAGCGTGAGTTTGACCTTAGGTTTCCGCTCGTCCAGGCGGTGGCCGAGAACGTCCCCTTAGCCGACGACACCTTCGACGTCATCATCTCCGAGTACGGGGCGAGCATCTGGAGCGATCCGTACAGGTGGGTGCCGGAAGCAAGTCGCCTGCTCCGAACCGGAGGCGAACTGGTCTTCCTGCTCAACGCGATGCTCCTCGTGCTCTGCCTTCCGGAGGAGGACGAGCCGGTCGGTGACCGGCTGAGAAACGACTACTTCGGCATGCACCGGTTCGAGACCACCTTCGACGACGGCGTCGAGTTTCACCTTGGACATGGCGACTGGATTCGTCTGCTCCGAGCGAACGGTTTCGAGATAGAGGATTTGGTAGAGCTGCGGCCGGGCGCCGGTGCGCGTTCCGACTACGATTTCGTCACCCTCGAATGGGCGCGTCGCTGGCCCTCGGAAGAAGCTTGGAAGGTGAGAAAGACGCGCTAGTTGTCGGTGCCCTCTTTGATCTTGAGGATCGGGTTCGGCTCGAGACCTCTCAACCCGTTCCAGGCAACGTTCACCAGGTGTGCGGCAACGTCCTCCCTCTTGGGCTCACCTTCATCGAGCCACCATTGCCCCACGAGTGCGACCATCCCCACCAGTGCTTGCGAGTAGAGGGCCGACAGCTTTGGATCGAAGCCTCGTTCCTTGAACTCGTCGCGCAGTATGTACTCGACCTGTTTGGCGATGTCGCCGATGACGCTTGGTAGCGTCCCGGTTGAGCCGGTGACGGGGGAGTCCCGGACAAGAACACGAAACCCTTGCGGCTCGTCCTCGATGTAGGTCAGGAACGCAAGGGCGGCCTGCTCGAGCAGTGACCGAGGATCCTCGCCTTGCAGCGCTTCGGAAATCCGTTGCAGGAGCCGCTGCACCTCTCGATCCACCACGACCGCGTAGAGTCCTTCCTTGCCGGCGAAGTGCTCGTAGACAACGGGCTTGGTGATCTTGGCCCGGGCTGCGATGTCTTCGACCGACGCGGCCTCGAAGCCGCGCTCCGAAAACACCGATCGTCCGACATCGAGCAGTTGTGCCCGGCGCTCTTGGCCGGTCATCCGCGCGGAGCGCGACCTGGTGCTCAACTCCGCGCTTGTTTGCGATCGAGTTGCTTGTCGGTGGCCACCTTGACGTCCCGCGCGATGCCTGCCTTCTGCAGGAGTCTGATGGCGCCGGCACTGAGATCGATCTGTCCCTTTCCGATTCCATGCACTGCCGATGTTGGGAAGGCGTGGTGGTTGTTGTGCCACGATTCGCCGAACGACACGATCGAGAGAAGCCAGTTGTTCGTGCTGAAGTCCGTCGTGTTGTAGGGACGCTGCCCGTAGAAGTGACAGATCGAGTTCACGCTCCACGTCACGTGGTGGAGGAAGAAGATGCGGACGAGACTTCCCCACAAGAATGCCGTCACGGCGCCGCGCAACGTGCCCGTGACCGCAAAGCCGATCAGTGGTGGGAGCCCGAAGGAAAGAACCGCCCAGAGGGGAAACAGGCTGTCGATCCTGCGCAGCGCGGGATCCTTGACGAGGTCGGGGGCCCAGCGACGAGCTGAGGTCTGCTCGTCGTCGAAGAACCAGCCGATGTGCGCGTGCCACAGTCCCTTCGCGACGCCCTTTACGCCCGGCCCCTCGTCCAGGTGAGGGGAGTGGGGGTCGCCCGGCTGATCGGCGAAGGCGTGGTGGCGGCGGTGGTCGGCGACCCAGCGAATCACCGGGCCCTGGACGGCCATCGAGCCCGCAATCGCGAGCAGGTTACGGAACCAGGGCGTGGCTTCGAAGCTCTTGTGCGTGAAGAGCCGGTGATACCCGACGGTTACTCCGAGACCGGTGAAGCAGTACGCGGCGAGGAAGACCGAGGCGTCGAGCATGCTCAGCCCGGTGCCCCATAGGGTCCAGACGGCGGCGAGGAACCCGACGAAGGGGACGATTGTGACCACCAGCACCAGCCTTCGCTGGAGCCGCGCCTGCTTGGCTTCGAGCAGCTTGACTCCGGGGACGGTTGGGGCCGGGGCCCTTTCCTTCACCGCAACGTTCATGTGGATCGCTCCTTGCTCGTATTGTCTACGGTTACGTAGACGTAACTTACCCCACCGTAGGTCTAAGTCAAACGGGACGCCGTTGCCCGGCCGGGAGAGGCGCCCTTGACCCGGTGCCGAACGGCGGGGCGGAGGACATCGTGGATGCAACGGTCGCCGGGGTGTTCGCGGGCCCGGTTATGAGGCCGGCGGGATTCGACCGCGTCGTAATGCCTCAGACCTACGCTTCGATGGTGCCGGACTCAAGCGGAACCAAGCCCCGTAACAGTCCGCTCGACGGTCTTCTTGATGGAGGGCGCGCCGACCGACGAGTTGAAGTGATTTCCTTTCAGGCCGTATAAACCCGGTGTAGCCCTTCTCTCGTTAGGAAGGGAAAGGCGCGTCCGCGGGGAATCCGGGGATTTGTTTCGGCCCCCGCTGTGTAGTAGCTATGGTCCTGCTGCGTCTGGGATTTTCTCTCGGGGAGTGACTGCGCGCTGTTGCAGCACGCAGGGTCCCCTCGGAGGGACGTTCAGACCGCGGAAAAGGGGGATGGAATTGATACTGGCCCCGGGGCCGCCGGGTTGCCGGGCACGGCAGCGGCCCGGCGGCTACCCTCGACTGGGTCGCCGCTCTGTGCTGAATGCGGCTCGCAACGTCGTTCACCCTTGGAGAACGAATGTCACCTAAGGACCATGACGCGGAACTGGACGGCCTGCTGGACCAGGCCTCCTACCTCTTGACCACGGCGCGGACGGCCGGCCTCGAGGATCCCGAGAGGCTCCGCACAACTCTGAAGAGGCTCCGCTCGGTGGTCGGCGACGCCGACGCCCTCGCATCCTCGGTCGAGGCAGAGCTGCGGGCCGAGGACTAGGGTCACCTTTTACAGACTTTGAAAAACCAGTTGTTCGGGACCCCGTTCGTCGGCCATGCTGACGAAATGGATCTTGGGGGCAATAGATGAGTGAGATTCCGGGCCCGGTCTCCGCAGCGCTTTTCGAGCGCAGGGAGAAAGCTGTGCCGCGCGCGGTCTTCAACACGGCACCCATCTTCGTGGCCGATGGCGAGGGAGCCTCGGTGACGGATGTCGACGGGAACGAGTTCATCGATCTCGCAGGGGGACTCGGGGTTCTGAATGTCGGTCGAGGCAATCAGAGAGTCACCC
The DNA here is from genome assembly GCA_009379915.1 of Actinomycetota bacterium. Lineage (GTDB taxonomy): Bacteria > Actinomycetota > CADDZG01 > CADDZG01 > WHSQ01 > WHSV01. The sequence continues at coordinate 10,236 of WHSV01000060.1, forward strand.
AGGCGGTGATGGATCAGGCTCAGCGCTTCATTCACGAGTGCTTTCACGTCTCGATGTACGAGGGTTATGTCGAACTGGCCGAGCGCCTGAACGAGTTGACGCCCGGAGATCACGACAAGAAGACGATGCTGGCTAACTCGGGGGCCGAGGCGGTCGAGAACGCAGTGAAGATCTCCCGCTACGCGACCGAACGTCCCGCGGTTGTCGGATTCTCGAACGGGTTCTCCGGACGCACGTTGCTCGGCATGACGCTCACGGCAAAAGAGATGCCTTACCGCCACGGCTTCGGGCCCTTTGCTCCGGAGGTCTATCGCGCGCCCTTCGCCTACTGCTACCGCTGCCCGTTGGATCTCGAGCACACGACCTGTGGCCTCGCGTGCGCGGACTACACCGCCGACATGATCGATTCTCAGATCGGGGCGTCCGAGGTCGCGTGCATGCTGGTGGAGCCGGTCCAGGGTGAGGGGGGTTTCGTAGTCGCACCCGATGATTACCTGCCGGCCCTGAAATCGATCTGCGAGGAACGCGACATCCTCTACATCGACGACGAGGTTCAGTCCGGTATGGGGCGCACGGGGACGTTGTTCGCGATCGAGCAGTACGGCGTGGTCCCCGATCTCGTTACGACCGCAAAGTCACTGGGAGCCGGGCTCCCGATATCGGGAGTCACCGGCAACGCAGACGTCATGGATGCTCCCCACGTCGGAGGCCTAGGGGGAACCTACGGCGGTAACCCCGTTGCATGTGCCGCCGCGATCGCCGTGCTTGACGAGCTGACCGAGACGGATCTTCTTCAACGAGCAAAGAGTCAGGGCCGCGTTATCAGGGAGCGACTCGATCCGCTGGCGGGTTCGCTCGGGATTGTCGGTGAGGTGCGCGGCCTCGGCCCGATGGTCGCCGTCGAACTCGTGATGGACAAGAAGACCAAGGAGCCGGCGAAGCTCGCGACCGGGGCTATCCTCGAGCGTTGTCACGAGCGAGGTGTTTTGATACTCAAGGCCGGCACGTACGACAACGTCGTGCGGCTGCTTGCACCATTGGTTATCTCGGAAGACGACCTTCACAAGGGACTCGACGTCCTTGTCGAAGCTCTTGAATGGGCCGATAGGGGGTTGAGCGACTGATGTCCGACGTCCGGCTGGAGAGCGTGCGCAAGTCATTCAAGGACATGGTCGCGGTCGACCTGTCTCTGGTGCGCGAACGACGTCTGAGGTGAGCGGTCGGACGTGCGGGTAAACAGGCCGGACGAGCCGTCCTATGCGGGCGGCGCGACCTTTCAGAAGGTGCCACTCGCGCTGGAGGCTAGAGACCTGGCCGGCGCCGACGTAGCGTTCGTCGGTGCGCCCATGGACGATCTCGTCACCTACCGGCCGGGTGCCCGGTTCGGCCCCCGTGAGATCCGATTCGCCAGCGACGACGGAGAGCCGTTCATGCACAACATGGAGCTCGGCGTAGACCCGTTCGACGAGCTGAACATCGTCGATCACGGCGATGCGGTGGTTACGCCGGGTGACGCGCACGCGAGCCATCGTGCGATCCGAGAGGCAGTCGACAGGGTGCTGGCTGCGGGAGCGGTGCCGATCATCCTGGGCGGCGATCACTCCATCGCGTACCCAAATCTCGCAGCCGTTGCGAGTGGGTACGACACCGGCAGCGTCGCCGTCGTGCAGTTCGACACCCACGCCGATACCGCAACGGAACTCGGTGGTCTCAAGTGGAGCCACGGGACCCCGTTCCGTCACCTCGTGGACGATGCCATCATCCCCGGCGAACGCCTTGTCCAGGTCGGTTTGCGCGGCTACTGGCCCTATCCCGAGGAGTTCGATTGGGCTCGCTCCAAAGGCGTCCGCTGGCACCGCATGAGCGAGATCTTCGAGCGGGGAATCGACGCGGTCGTCGATGACGTGCTCGCAGAGATCACGGGGGCCGAGCACCTGTTTCTGTCCGTCGACATCGACGTGCTCGATCCCGCATTCGCACCGGGCACGGGAACGCCGGAGCCGGGTGGGATGACGTCGCGCGAGCTGCTTAGGGCCGTGCGCCGGCTAACCGTTGAGCGCGGATTCGTCGGGATGGACGTGGTCGAAGTCTCGCCGCCCTACGACCACGCGGGCATCACCGCGATGGCCGCGCACCGAGTCGTCTGCGAAGCCCTGAGCGGTCTGGCGGTCAACCGACGGGACGGCAAACCCGAGCCGGAGAAATCCAACTAGATCCCTGGGGCTCTGGGACGTCGTCGTCGTCGAAACCTGTCAGAGACTCTTCGTAGAGTCTTGTAGGCATGGTCGCCCACACTCCATGGTTATCCACACACATGGAGGTAGAGTCACGTTCATGATTGAAGCAGTCGTCACCGGCATCGTAGGAGGATTGCTGCTCCTGATGCTGGGCTGGCTCAAGTCAGACATCACCAGAATCGGGAATCGGCTGGATATCCAGAGTGAGAGTATCGAACATCGTCTCGATGCCCAGATCGAGAAGATCGGGAATCGGTTCGATACCCAGAGTGACACATTCGGTAGTCGTCTGGATGCGTTCGGAACCCGTCTGGATGCCTTGAATGACCGGACGGCTGAAATGCTTGGGATCCTCGCCCGGACGGAGGGCAAGCTGGACGAACATCTGCGCCAGCATCACTGAGCGGAGCGGGCTCCCCCGGGTCGGAGGTCAGGCGTCGATGTTGCTCATCACGTGTTTGATGCGCGTGTAGTCCTCCAGCCCGTACATCGAGAGGTCCTTGCCGTTGCCCGAGTGCTTGAAGCCCCCGTGCGGCATCTCGGCGACCAACGGGATGTGCGTGTTGATCCAGACGCACCCGAAGTCGAGCGACTTCGACATTCGCATCGCACGGCCGTGGTCCTTCGTCCAGACGCTCGACGAGAGGCCGTACTCGACGTCGTTTGCCCACGCGAGAGCCTTGGCCTCGTCGTCGAACTGCTGCACGGTGATAACCGGACCGAAGATCTCGTTCTGGATCATCTCGTCGGTTTGCTCCAGACCCTTCACCACGGTCGGCTCCATGAAGTAGCCGGGTCCGTCGACCTTGTTGCCTCCGGTCGTCACCTCGGCGTTGGCCGGCGCTCGTTCGAGGAAACCCTCGACCCGATCGAGCTGGTTCGCGTTGTTGAGGGGGCCGAAGAAGGTGTCGGGATCGTTCGGTCCGCCCGTCTTCGTCTCCTTCGCACGGGACGTGAGCTCGCTCACGAAATCGTCGTGAATACCGGGCCCGGCCAATACCCGGGTCGCGGCCGTGCAGTCCTGACCCGCGTTGAAGTATCCGGCCTCGGAGATCGCCGTCGTTGCGGCTTCGACGTCGGCGTCGTCGAACACGATGACGGGGGCCTTTCCACCCAGCTCGAGGTGCACTCGCTTGAGATCCTTAGCGGCCGCGGTGGCGACCTCCCTCCCGGCTCGGACGCTGCCGGTGATCGAGGCCATCGCAGGGATGTCGTGCGTGACGAGCTTGGCCCCCGTGTGTCTGTCGCCGCAGATGACGTTGAACACCCCCGGCGGAAGGAACTCGGCCATGATCTCGGCCATTCGCACGGTCGTCACCGGAGTGGTGTCTGATGGTTTGAGGACCACGGTGTTCCCCGCTGCGATGGCGGGAGCAAACTTCCAAACCGCCATCATCATCGGGTAGTTCCACGGAGTGACCTGAGCGCAGACCCCGACCGGCTCGCGCCGGATCCACGAAGTGTGACCCTCCATGTACTCGCCCGCCGACTTGCCCTCGAGCACGCGTGCGGCTCCGGCGAAGAACCGGATCTGGTCGACCATCGGAGGGATCTCCTCGCTGGTGGTCAGCTCGGTCGGTTTGCCGGTGTTCTCCACCTCGAGCCTGACGAGCTCCTCGGCGTTGGCCTCGATGGCATCGGCGATGCGAATCAACGCGAGGCTGCGTTCGCTCGGCGTCGCGTCGCGCCACTTGTCGAAGGCGCGCATAGCCGATTCGCAGGCTGCGTCCACGTCTGCGTCCGACGACAGGGGAGCGGTGGCGAAGACCTCACCGGTCGCCGGGTTGATCAATTCGGTCGTGTTGCCGTCGGCGGCGTTCCGGTACTCACCGTCGACGAAGTTCTGCAGTTTGGTAGCCATGACCCTTCTCCTGTGCTCGATCTCTTAGGCGGAAGCAACTTCCCGGCAGTACTCATCGAGGACGTTCACGAACGTGTCGATGTCGTCCTCGTCGTGTTGGACCGAGATTGTCCATTGCTCTTCCTTGCCCGGCGTCTGGAAGATGCCCCGGTTGATGAGCCAGTACCACGACGCATCGAACAGCGAGTCGTCGATCGTCTGGAAGTCCCGGTAGTGCACGAGCTTCCGGTCGCTGAACGTGATCGAGCCCTTGCACCCGAGATCGGTCGTGTGCGCACGAACCCCCGCGTTCTGGAGCACCTCCTCGCAACCCTGGGCAAGACGAGTTCCCATCTTGGCGAGATGCTCGTACGCATCGGGCGTGAGGACCTCGGTGAGTGTTGCCAGCGACGCCGCGACCGACAGCGGGTTCCCGTTGAAAGTGCCGAGCGCCGCAACGCCGTTGCAGATCTCGTCCATCAGGTCGGCCCGGCCCCCGAACGCGCCGATGGGAGTGCCACCGCCGATGGCCTTGGCGAGGCAGACGAGGTCGGGCTGTACTCCGAAGTACTCTGTCGCCCCGCCCGGAGCGATGGTCACGCCGGTCTTCACCTCGTCGAAGATCAGGACGACGTCGTGTTTGGTGCAGAGCGCGCGCACGCTTTCGAGGTACCCGCGCTGCGGAACGATGATGCCGAGGTTCATCATCACCGGCTCCATGATCATGGCGCCGATGTCGTCGCCGTGCTCGTCGAGCACCCGCTCGAGAGCGTCGACGTCGTTGAAGGGCACGATCATCGTGTGTTGCTCGGTGCCCTTGGGAATGCCGCGCGAGAACGGCACCGACCAGGGTCGTTCGCTGGCTCCGCCCGAGTCCATGGTCGGCACGACCGAGTACATGACCGCGTCGTGGTGCCCGTGGTAGCTGCCCTCGATCTTCAGGAGCACGTCCTTGCCGCTCGCGGCGCGAGCGAGCCGCACGGCATCCATGGTCGCCTCGCTCCCGGAGTTAACGAAGCGAACCTTTTCCATACCGAAGCGCCGCTTGAGCTCCTCGGCCAGCAGGACGTCGTCCTCGGTCGTCGCCGCGAAGTGAGTTCCGGACTTCGCCGCGCGCTCGATCGCGGCGCGTACCTTGGGATGGGCGTGACCGACCGCCATCGTGCCGAAGCCGTTGTGGTAGTCGACGTAGGTGTTTCCGTCCACGTCCGTTATGTGGCTTCCCTCACCGGAGACCATGTAGATGGGGTAGGGGTCGCCGGCCTGGAAGGACGACGCGACGCCGAACGGCATCGCTGCCTCGGCCCGCTCGTGGAGAGCGGCCGACTTCGGCGTGCGTCGTCCGTAGCGCGCCAGCTCCTGCTCGAGTACCCGTTTGACGTTGTGCCGGGTGACGTCCGGTGCCGTCATGTGGATGCATCCTTTCGATTTGCTCTCGTCAACAATGTACTCCTGGCGAATCTGGGCTTCGGCGAAGCTTCGCTGCGCCTCGCCGAGCGAAAGGCTCGGAATCCGCCCTCCGGGCGGGCAAGACTTTGCTCTATCGTGCTGCCATGCGAGATCCGCGCAGCATCAGCATGTGGATGGACACGGTCGACGGTGATCTGACCACCCGGCCCCCACTCGGCGGCGACATCGACGTCGATGTCGCCATCGTGGGGGCCGGGTACACCGGGCTGTGGACGGCCTACTACCTGCGGAGAGCCGATCCCTCGCTGCGCATCGCGATCCTCGAGAGGGAGTTCGCCGGGTTCGGTGCATCGGGGCGAAACGGAGGTTGGTGCTCGGCACTGTTCGCAGCGAGCCACGCCAAGATCGCAAAGTCCTCCGGCCGCGCGGGCGCCATCGCGATGCAGCGGGCGATGTACGACACGGTCGACGAGGTCGGACGAGTCATCGAGGCCGAGCGGATCGACGCGCAGTTCGAGAAGGCGGGAACCATCACCTTCGCCACCTCGCCGGGACAACTCGGACGAGTCCAAGCGGAGGTCGAAGAGGCCAGGTCCTGGGGTTTTGGGGAGGAGGATATCCGGTGGCTCGGGCCCGAAGAGGCCGAGCAGTTGATGCGCGTTCCGGGCTCGCTCGGCGCCGCCTATACGCCTCACTGCGCGGCGCTGAATCCCGCCCGGCTGGCGCGTGGTCTCGCGGCCACCGTCGAATCCCTGGGCGTCACGCTCTACGAGGGCACGGCTGCAATCACCATCGAGCCCAGAAAGGTGACCACCGAGCGCGGCATCGTGCGAGCTCCGCTGATCGTGCGCGCCACCGAGGGTTACACCGCGCAACTCGACGGCATGAGGCGTCAACTCGTTCCGCTCTACTCGTTGATGGTTGCGACCGAGCCGCTTCCCGCCTCCGTTTGGGACGAGATCGGATGGAGCCGGCGCTACACGATGGCCGACGGACGCCATCTCCTCATCTACGCGCAACGAACCGCCGACAACCGCATCGCGCTCGGGGGCCGGGGCGCGCCCTACCATTTCGGATCTCGCATCGAGCCCGAGTTCGAGAGGCGCCCGGATGTGTTCGCCGAGCTGAAGGGGGTCGTGCACGCGCTCTGGCCCGCGACGCGCGACTTCGCCTTCACCCACGAATGGGGTGGGCCGCTCGGAGTGCCGCGCGACTGGTACAGCTCGGTCGGGTTCGATCGCGCCACCGGCATCGCGTACGCCGGAGGCTACGTCGGCGACGGAGTCTCGACCACGAACCTCGCGGGCCGCACGCTTACGGACCTGCTGCTCGAGCGCGGTAGTGACCTGCTGCGCTTGCCGTGGGTCGGTCACCGCTCCTCCCAATGGGAGCCCGAGCCCCTGCGCTGGATCGGCATCAACCTCGCCACGCGCGTGTACGAGAGCGCGGATCGGGCCGAGCGCATCAAGGGCGAGCCGGTCGACGGGCGCGTCGATTTCCTGAACCGGCTGATCGGCCTCAAGAACATCTAGCTGCCACCTATAGCAACCCTCGGTCGAAAACGGGCTCGCCGCTCGCGAGCGTGAACAACACCCTGGCCTCGCTCGTGCTTCCATCCAGCTCGAACAGGTTGCGGTCCACGACCGCAAGGTCGGCGCGCAGCCCCTCGCGAATCGCCCCCGAGTCGTCGTCCCGGTTGACGAAGGCCGAGCCGAAGGTGAAGGCGTCGAGCGCCGTAGCCAGATCGAGCCGCTGCTCCGGCAGGAACACCTCCGCCCCCGGGTCCTCGACCGGCGTGCGGCGGACGGCTACCTCGATCTCGTGGAGCGGGTTCGCCGTCGTGACCGGCCAGTCGCTCCCGATGGCGATGCGCGCGCCGGACCTCAACAGGTCGGCGAAGGGGTACATCCACTTGCGCCGTTCGGGGCTCTGGTAGGCGAGGGTCAGGTCCTTCATCGCGGAGTCGTACTGAGCCCACAACGGTTGCGCGTTGACGACGACGTCGAGCTCGCCGAAGCGGACGACATCGTCGGGGTGGACGAGCTCGACGTGCGCTATGTGATGGCGCGCGTCACGTGCGCCGTTTGCCGCCCGAACCGCGGCGACGGCATCGAGCCCGAGTCTGACGGCGCGGTCACCGATTGCGTGGAAGTGCAGCTGGAAGCCCTCGCGATCGAGAAGCGTGCAGAATCGATCGAGATCGACCGGGTCGAACATGTCGATTCCGGTGTTGTCTGTCGGCGCGCCCGAGGAGTCGAGGTACGGCTCGAGCACCGATGCCGTAAGGGTCTCGATCACTCCGTCGAGGAAGAGCTTGGCCGTGTTCGCGTCGAGGTGACCGCCCGTTCCGAGCTTGCGCATCTCGAGGAGGTCTTCGAGCTGCGACTCGCCCAGGTGCCGGTCCCACAGCAACGACAGCACCACGCGCGCCGTGAGCTCGCCGGAGTCTTCGAGCTTCCGGTAAGCCTCGAAGATGTCGCTTTCGACCCAGGCGTCGTTCCACGCGCTGATTCCCAGCGCATGAAGTTGACGCTGAGCCAGGCGGAGCGCGTCCAGGTACTGCTCGGGCGGGGGAGCGGGGGCCAGGTCGCGCACGAGGTTCTCGGCCCCCTCGTGCAGCAGGCCGGTCGGCTCGCCGCCGGCGTCGCGCTCGATGAGGCCGTCCGCCGGGTCGGGTGTGTTGCGATCGATGCCGGCGAGTTCGAGCGCGCGCGAGTTCACCCACGCCGTGTGCACGTTGGTATCGACGAGGTAGACGGGGCGACGCGGCTCGATGGCATCGAGCTGCGCCCGATCTGGACCAAACGAGAACTGCTGCAGCTCCCAGCCACCGCCGACGATCCACTCATCGTTCGGATGCTCGGCGACGTAGCGACGGATGGTCTCGATGACCGCCTCGGCCGACAACAGGTCGTGCAGGTCGCACTGGAGTTGGTAGAGGCCGCCGAACACCGGGTGCACGTGTGCATCCTGGAAGGCCGGGAGGATCATGCCCCCGTCGACGTCGACGCGGCGCGCCGAGCCGGCGTGCTCGGCCACCTCCTCGAGCGCACCCACCGCCGTGATGCGGTCGCCCCGGACCAGGACCGCCTCGGTCGTGCGGCCCCCTCCGAGATAGACCGGCCCCCCGGTCAGAAGCAGCTCGGTCATGTGCCTGAACAGCCGTTCAGCATCCAGCTATGATGACAGCGCAGGAGGGGTCCAGTCGAGGTGGCATCTAGCCTCCGAGGTGACGGCCGTTCAAGGAGCATTCCGATGACCATCGTGGCGCCTATAGACCCGGCCAAACTGCGGGCTTGCACGAAGCCCTTCTACGACGCGCGCACCCTGCCCTCCGAGGCCTATCACTCTGACGAGGTCCTCGACTGGGAACGCAGGAACTTCTTCGCGACCTCCTGGGTCTGCGTCGGCCGAGCCGGCGATCTCGCGGAGCCCGGCAGCCAGCGGGCGGCCGAGGTCGGCGGGACCGGCATCCTCTTCATCCGGGGTGACGACAACGAACTGCGGGCGTTTCACAACACCTGCCGTCACCGCGGGCACGAGCTGCTCCCCTGCGGCGCCTCGACTCAACGCCAGACGGTGCAGTGCCCGTACCACCGGTGGACCTACGGACTCGACGGAACCTTCAAGGGAGGGCCCACCATGGCGGTCCAGCCGGGTTTTGACAAGAGCGATCCCGATCACTCTTTACGTAGAGCCGAGGTGCGCGAGTGGCACGGCTGGGTCTTCGTGAACGCGTCCGGCGACGCACTCGATTTCGACGACTACGTCGGCAACCTCGAGGACCTTATCGCCCCCTATGAGCCCGGGCGCATGTTCGTGGGCGCCAGCCACAGTTACGAGATAGCGGCCAACTGGAAGGTCATCGTCGAGAACTACCACGAGTGCTATCACTGCACCGAGATCCACCCCGAGCTGTGCGCGGTGAGCTCGCCGACGTCGGGCGAGGGCATTCAACCGTCGGGGTTGTGGGTCGGTGGAACCATGAGCCTGCGCAACGGCGTCGAGACGATGTCGCTCGATGGCAAGAGCGCCGGAGTGCGCATCCGCGGTCTCGACGACGACTCCGCGAAGGACGTCGGCTATTACATGTTGTGGCCGAACCTGCTCCTGAGCCCGCACCCCGACTACATGATGACCCACCGCATCGAGCCGCTTGCCCCGAGTCGTACCTTCGTCGAGTGTCAGTGGCTGTTTCCGCCGGAGTCCAGACAGCGCCGGGATTTCGATCCGGCTTTCGCCGCGGACTTCTGGGACGTCACCAACCGCCAGGACTGGAACGCCTGCGAGTCGGTGCAGCGGGGGAACGGAGGCCCCGGGTACCGCCAGGGCCCGTTCTCGGAGCAGGAGGTTCAGGTCTACGAGTTCGCCCTCATGGTCGCTCAGGGCTACCTCACCGGTGGCGTTCGAGAGCCGGTGCCGCACTTCTCCGACGTTCGCCGCTGAGCACCCGTGACGCCTCGCCATAGACCCCTATGTTCTGCGGTCTCGCCGAGCCGACCCCGCTATGATGTTGAATGACGGTTCAAAGGAGCAGCTGGTTCTAAGGAAAGTGAAACCATGATCGAGTGGACCTCGGCGGATGGCACCCGTCTGGACGAACTGATCGAGTCCCAGGAGCGGGCGTTCTTCGGACGTCAGAAGAACTCCGCGGCGCTGCTCGAGCGGGCCACGTCGGTCCTGGCCGGTGGAGCGACCTCGAGCTGGCAGATCGCCCGTCCCCAGATGATCTGGATGAGCCACGGTATCGGCTCGAAGGTCTACGACGCCGACGGAATCGAGTACTCGGACTTCAACGGCGGCTACGGAGTCGGGCTCATGGGCCATGC
>WHSV01000061.1 GCA_009379915.1 Actinomycetota bacterium
GGACTATGGACTCGAACGAGATCGGCTCGATCCGCGGCCTCGACACGGCCTGAGGGAACAAACGGTGCAGCCCCGCTCGCGCGCCATGGTCCTTGACCAGGGCTTTCCCGGTGGGCGGTGACGGGTTCGAACCGCCGACCCCTGCGTTGTAAGGTTCGCGCAAACGCGCCAGCTGCAGAAACGCTCATCTTTCCTGGTCAGACCAGATCTTCGAGGCGGCGTGAGATGTCGTGGTGGTGCCTGGTATTGCGCTGGCTTGGGGAACAAAAGCGGAACAAGGCAAGCACCAAATCCATGTGAACGGTGAGAGTCGTCGACTCGTGTGCTCCGCTATCCCGCGTAGTCGCCCATCGTGACCAGGCGTTGATGAGAAACCTTGTCCGGGTCGGGAAAGGTCGTGGTGGACTTCAGCCCGGCGAAGCGTGAACAAGAGCCGAAGTTTCGGGTATCCCAATTTTCTTCTTGGCGCCCAGGTTGAAGCCACGGGGCAGCCGGAGATAAATCGTCAAGCTCTCATCCGATCAGGTGCTCGGGAGGCTACCGCCGGTCGGCGGAGAAACCGACTCCACTCCGGAGCAGCACGTTTGCGTACGGGCTGAACTCGCCGGTTCGCACGATGGCCCGGGCGCCGTGCGCCAGCCGCTTGAGTCCCTCGTGATCGACCCACTCTGCCTCGAGAACCGGCAGCCTCTCCCCCAGTGCCTCCACCAGTCGAGGGCAGGCTTCGCTCGACTCCTTCGCAAGGACGTAACCCTCGACGCGCAACTCCGAAAGAACGGCGTCCAAGACTTCGAGGAACCCCGGTTGGTTCGGAGCGAAGGCCAGGTCGACTCGGTCAACGTCTCGTGGAATGGGGAGGCCCGCATCCGCGATGCCCAGCAGATCACCGTGACCCATCTGCGAGACGATCTTCGCCAACTCGGGATGCAGGATGCCGCGTTCCTTCATCGCGTCGCTCCTTCGAGATCCGAACGATAGGGCATCGAAGCCTGCGCCCCCGGTCGAGTGGTGGCGATCGCTGCCGCCGCAGTTGCCCACCGCGCTGCGTCTTCGAGCGCGCGGTCGTCCACGAGGGCGACCGCGAGCGCGCCACAGAAACAGTCTCCCGCGGCCGTCGTGTCGACAACCTTGACCGATGGCGCCTCCACGTGGGTCCATCTATCATCCTGGATCACGACCGCGCCGTCGCTGCCGAGGGTTGCCACCACCGCACGAGGGCCCCTCAAGGCCCGTGCCACTGCGACAACATCTCTTATCGATTCAAGACGATCGGCACCGGACAGAGTCGCCAGCTCTGCGCGGTTGGGAACAAGTATGTCTACTCGCTCCAGGACCGCCGCGGGCACCTGCGCCGCGGGTGCCGGATTAAGCACCACGATTCCGCGCGTCAGTGTCGCGGCTTCGGCCACGGCTTCCATAGGAATCTCAAGCTGAAGTAATACGACATCGGCAGATCCAAGCTGCGTTGCCGTCGAGCGCACGTCGGTCGTCGTCAGGCTGTTGTTCGCACCCGGACTGACGACGATCGAATTCTCGCCCTTCCCGTCAACAGCAATCAGCGCAAGACCGCTTGGTACCTCGGATCTCATGAGCACGTTTGCGACGTCGACGCCTTCGCGTTCGAGCGACGCGATGAGCGCTCGACCGGCATCATCGTCGCCGACGCTTCCAACCATCGCCACCGGACGACCGAGGCGTGCCACCGCCACCGCCTGGTTCGCGCCCTTTCCGCCGGGGTTGCGAAAGCTGACTCCGCCGAGCACCGTCTCTCCCGGAGAGGGGTGGTGAGGAACCGGGACCACTATGTCGAGGTTGAGGCTCCCCACCACGACGACCGAGGGGCTCTGGAGCGCGGTCGCCTCCCCTGAGGTCACTGCAGGAACTCTTGAATGTTGTCCTGTGTGACGAGCTTGACCTCGACCGGCTGGTTCTCCTCCACGGTGTCGCCATTGGCGAGGCTGGCAGCCGTCTCCACCGACAGACGGCCCATCACGTCGGGCTGCTGCGCGATCGTGGCCGCCATATCCCCGGCCTCGATCGCCTTGAGGGCATCCTCGACCGCGTCGAACCCTACGATGACGATGTCCTCGAGGATGCCTCCCTCTCGGGCTGCCTCGACCGCACCAAGTGCCATCTCGTCGTTCTGTGCAAACAGCCCGTCGAGGTCCGGGTTCGCCTGAAAGATGTTCTGGGCGACCGTGAAGCCCTCGTCGCGGTCGAAGTTCGCAGTCTGGCTCGCCACCACCTCGACGCCCGATGCGGCATCAATCGCGTTCTGGAATCCCTCTCCCCGGTCGCGTGCCGCAGACGTTCCGGCAATGCCCTCCAGCTGCGCGACCGTTCCCGAGCCACCCATTTGTTCGATCAGGTATTCGGTCGCCATCTCGCCGCCCTGAACGTTGTCGCTCGCGATGTGTGAGGCTATCTCGCCACCCTCCGCCGCGCGGTCGACGGTGATGACCGGGATATCGGCCTGGTTCGCCGCCTCGATCGAAGTCACGATCGCCGCCGAGTCAACCGGGTTCACGATGATCACGTCCACGCCCTGTGTGACGAAATTCTGCATGTCGTTTGCCTGCGTCTGTGCGTCGTCGCGAGCGTCGCTGACGATCAACTCGACGCCCTCCGCATCGGCTGCCTCCTGAGCTCCGTCCCGCAGCGTGACGAAGAAGGGGTTCTGGAGCGTTGACAACGCCAGCCCGACTCGAGCTTCACCGTCGCCTCCCGCCGCTCCGCCACCGTCGTCGCCATCGTCACCGCAAGCCGCCGCCACGAGCGCCAGCACGAGCAGCAGTGTTGCCAACCATCGCTTCATGAGCTCTCCTCCTTTTCTCGCCTTCGCTACCCTCTCCGTCTCCGTAACGTGTCCGTCATGACGGCTATCGCGATCACGGCTCCGATCACGACCTGCTGCCAGAAGGACGACACGTTGAGGAGATTGAGTCCATTTCGAAGCACGCCGATGATCAGCGCGCCGATGAGAGTTCCCGAGACGGTTCCCTGACCTCCCGAAAGGCTGGCACCACCGATCACCACCGCTGCGATCACGTCGAGCTCGGCGCCCGCGCCCGCGGTTGGCTGAATGGAGTTGAGACGGGCCGTCAACACCAGCCCGCCAAGGGCGCTCAGCACTCCCGCGGCGGTGTAGAGCTTGAGTTTGGCTTTCACGACGTGTAGGCCGGAGAGTCGCGCGACCTCCTCGTTTCCGCCGATTGCATAGATCGCACGACCAGCCGGTCGATAGCGGAGATACGCGGCGCCGAGCACATAAAGGAGCACCACCAGAATGACCGACAGGGGTACAACTCCAAAGAGGTCGAAGGTCACGATGTTGCGGAACCATTCGGGAAATCCCGAGATGGGCTTTCCCTCCGTGATTACGAGTGCGAGACCTCTCGCCACGGACAGGTTCGCAAGTGTGGCGATGAACGGGGGGACCTTGCCCACTGTGATGAGCAGCCCGTTCACGAGCCCAACGACCGCGCCGATGCCGAGTCCCAACACGATCGCGAGGGGCAGCGGCAAACCTTGGTCCACGAACGCCCACGCACAGACCGCTCCCCCGAGGGCGAGCACCGACCCGACCGACAGGTCGATACCGCCCGAGATGATGACCAAGGTTGAGCCCAGCGCAAGGATCGCGATCACGGAGATCTGTTGGAAGACATTGAACAGGTTCGGGATGCGCAGGAAGAACGGAGACATGAAGCTGAGCACGATCACCAGCAGCAGCAGACCGACCAACGGTCCGCTCGACCCGAGAACCCTGCGCGCCCGGGCAGGGAGATCCTTTGCTACAGCCGCCCGCGCCGTCGTCATCCGCCCACCGCCTTGGACATCACGACTTCCTCCTTGGCCTCTGATCGCTCGAGTAGGCCGGTCTGACGCCCGTGGCTCATCACCAGGACGCGGTTGGATAATCCCAGCACTTCGGGGAGCTCGGAGGAGACCAAGATCACCCCCGTCCCCTCGGACGCGAGGCCCCGCACGAGGTCGTAGAGCGCCGCCTTCGCGCCGACGTCGATCCCTCGCGTGGGCTCGTCCAGAATCACGATGCGAGGTTTGCGCGGGAGCCATTTGCCGACGACAGCCTTCTGCTGATTGCCGCCGGAGAGGGTGCGTGCGATCTGCTCTGCTCGACCACGGATCTGCAGCTTGCCGATCAGCTCGCGTGCAAGATCTCTCATCCGGCGTGCCCGAATGACCCCGTATTCCGACAAACGGGTGAGCGACGGAAGTGCGAGGTTCTGCTCCATCGTGAGATCTAGAACGAGCCCTTGCTCCCTGCGATCCTCGGGAACGAGAACGATCCCCGCCTCAACCGCATCGGCGGGGGAACCGATCTTCACCTCAGCGCCGTCGATCACGATTCGGCCAGCGTCGGCGGGCTCCGCGCCGAACAGCGCCCGCGCCAGCTCCGTCCGGCCCGCTCCGACCAAACCTGCGACGCCGAGGATCTCTCCACGCCTCAACGTGAAGGTCACGTCCGCAAACGCTGCGGCGCGCCCAAGACCCTCGACGCGCATTACCTCGTCGACCGATGGCTCCGGTGGAACGGGGAACACGGCTTGGACCGGACGGCCGACCATCTGCTCGATCAACTCATCGGCTCGAAGGTCCGCGCTGTCCCATTCGGCGACCTTCTCGCCGTCCCGCAAAACCACGATGTCGTCGCCAACCCGAGCAATCTCCTGGAGGCGATGGGAGATGTAGACGAAACCAACGTTCTGAGTCTTGAGCTCATCGATCACCTCGAAGAGCCGTTCGGATTCGTTTTCCCCCAGTGCTGCCGTTGGCTCATCGAGGATCAACACACGAGCCTCCTGCGACAACGCCTTGGCGATCTCCACCTGTTGGCGTGCCGCCACCGACAGGTTGCGCACGCGGGTAGCGGGATCAAGGGACGCGCCGACGCGCTCGAGGTAACGCGCCGCGTCGGCGTGCATGCGCGAGTAGTCGACGAGCCCGCCGCGGAGCGGGTACCGGCCGAGGAAGACATTCTCGGCTACCGACAACTCGGGGAGAAGGCTTCCTTCCTGATGGATCATCGCCACCCCCGCGGCAATCGCTGCCGCAGGCGTAGACGGGGCGAAGGGCGACTCGTCGAGGTACATCTCGCCCGAGTCGGGCTGGTAGACCCCGCACAGGATCCTCGCCAACGTCGACTTGCCCGCGCCGTTCTCGCCGAGGACGACCACAACGCTGCCCGGCACGACGTCGAGGTCGACCGAGCTCAACGCCCTGACACCAGGGAACGCCTTCGTGAGCGCGCGGCAAGAGAGACCCGTCACGGAGCGACCGCCCCCGTAGATGCCCGTACCACCAATTCGGGCATCAACCTGTGGGATACCCGCGGGCGCTCGTCTCCACCGAGGCGGGCCAGCAGCACGTGAACCACTCCAGCGGCCAACTCGTCGACCGGTTGTCGCATCGTCGTTAGTGCCGGCTCGGCCCACTCGGCGACGAGATCGATGTCGTCGAACCCGGTGACCGCGACATCCTCGGGAATGGCATGACCCCTCCTGCGAAACCCACGCAGGACGCCGAGCGCAATCAGGTCGTTTGCACACATCACGGCATCCGGACGATGCTCGATTATCCTCCCGACAGACTCCTCCCCCCATTCGGCCGAGAAGTCACCCAACAGAATCCGCCGACCCTCGTGCGCAGTAACCGATTTCAAAAAGCCGTTCAACCGCTCACCCGCAGTCGAGATCTCAGGATCGGCACCCACGAAAGCGAGCCGACTCCTTCCCGAGCCACGGAGATGCTCAACGACGGCGCGCATACCGGCCCTGTTGTCCACGCTCACGAGATCCGTTCCGGAGCGCGCAACCGCGCGGTCGAGCTGGACGACCGGGATCCGGGCCGCCGCCTCCTTCAGGGCGGGCCTGCTCGCCCGAGAATGGCAGGGGATGAGCACCAGGGCGTCGACCTTGCCTTCGAGGAGCGCCCCGATACGGCGCGCCTCCACCACAGGATCGTCCTGTGAGTCGCAAAGCAACAGCTCGCGCCCGTGGGGCTGGAGCGCTCTCTCCACCGCCTGCACGAGATGCGGAAAGAACGGGTTCGCGATCCGGGGCACGACCATTCCAACCGTGTTCGTTGCCCGCTTGCGGAGCGCACGTCCAACGTAGTGGGGCCGATACTTCAAGCGGCTGACGGCGCGAGTGACGGCTGTCTCCGCTTCCGGCGTAACCGCTCGAGTTCCAGAAAGAACCCGAGACACCGTGGCAGGCGAAACCCCGGCTGCGTCCGCCACGTCGCGCATGGTCACCATCGGCTCCCCCTCCCAAAACAGAGATCCGGAAATCGATTGCCGGAAATCGATTTCCGAGCCTATCAGAGCCGCGTGGCCCGGCCCTCGGGGAGGCGCAGAATCGTGTCGACCACGCCCTCGACGTCGCGCTGCTCGCCCAGCGGTTTGATCTCGGAGAGTTGGTCGTCGAAGGCAACCACCGCGTAGTCGGCGCGCCCGGCCGCGGACAGCTGGGCCAGGACCGCCGCCATGGTCGCGCCGAGCTCAAGCTTGCGACCGACCATCGAACCCGAGTGGTCGACGAGAATGACGTAGTTGCGCGTGTGACGCTCGCGCTCCAGCAGCCGGAAGTCCTCGATGTCGAGCGCGCCCGACTTCGTCACGAACCCCTCGACGGTCCCGGCGACGTCGAGGGAGCCCTGGATGGACGGCGTCCAGGGCTTGCTCTCGAGCCCCGTGCCCGCGCCCCCGGCGGCGTCGGGCGTGCCGTCATGGGGCCGCAGCAGCAGTTCGCGCGCCCGGCGCAGCACCTCTTCGGGATCGCGCAGGTGACCGTCGAACCGGGCTTCGAGCTCAGTGGGCCGGCTCCCGCCAGCCGAGGGCCGGTCGCGGTCGACCATCGGCACCGCGCGCGACTCTCCTGGTTCGGTCGAACTCCCGGGTCTCGACAGTCCCGGGATCTCATCGGGTTTGCGTTCTTGGGCCGGCGCGCGCTCGCCGCCTCCCCCCAGGGCGACCTCGCCCTGCTCGGTGAGGTTGGTGTCGCCCTCGCCCTGGCTGGGAGGGGATCTCCCATGGGCGCGAGCGTCGCCTGCTCGAGCAGGTTGGTGACGTCGCCGTGGTAGTCGCGTTCCAACACGAGGTCGATCAGATCGTGCACGATGGCGCACGCACTGCGGTTGACGGTCGGCCGGACCCGCAACTTGCCGGCGTACGCGCTGCAGCCCAGAAAACGCAGGGTGTCGAGGTCGAGTTTGTCGAAGTCGTAGCCCGACAGGAGATCGACGAAGTCGATCGCCCCCCGCACCGACGCTCCGTGTCGCAGGTCGGGATGCTTGCGGGACTCCCGGCCGATGTCGACCGCGAACGAGTGCAGTCCACGCCGCTCGGTTCCGGAGCGCCGAGCCACGATCTCGAGTTCTTCATCGCGCGGCTGGTAGTCGAGCTCGAGAAGCACGAACCGGTCGACGAGCCCGCGCGACAGGCGGGCCGTCCCGACGTCGTCGAGCGGGTTGGCGGCGCCGATCACGGTGAAACCCGCGGCCGCCTCGATGCGGCCGAGCCGGGGAATCTCGATGTAGCCCTCGGACAGGGCGGTCATAAGCGCGTTGAGCGCGCCGCTCGGGGCGCGATTCATCTCCTCGACGTAGAGGATGCCGCCGGCTGACATCGCCCTGGTCAGGGGGCCAGGGATGAAGTGCTCGGGGCGATACCCGTCCTTGAGGACCATCGGTGGGTCGAAGGTGCCCACGAGCGCGTGGGCGGTGAGCTGCTCGTCGCCGGTGACGTCGACGAAACGATCCGGCTCGCTGCCGAGATGATGCGCTAGGGCGCGCACCATCGTGGTCTTGGAGACGCCCGGCAGCCCGATCAGCAGCACAGCCTTGCCGTGCCCGAGAGCGCTCAGCAACAGGTGGAGCTCCCGGTGGCGGCCGACAACATCATGGGTGATTTCCGCGGGAAGCTCGGCGATCAATTGGATCCCCCGTTTTCGACTAAGTCAGGCTAGCATTCAGTCTGAGTGAAGTAAAGGTTGACGTTTTCTCGGAGCGGAAGGTCTGGATGACTCGTCGCCAGCAGGATGTGCAATCGGGGGCCTTTGCCCCCTCGCCAGTGAGGACGCCGGTCGATCAAGTGCGGCTGCGCATCCTCGAGGGGATCATCTCGGGCGAACTGCGGCCCGGTGATCGACTCCCCTCCGAGGTCGAGCAGGCCCGGGGCTTCAAGGTCGGCAGGTCGACGGTGCGCGAGGCGCTGCGCTCGCTGGTCGAGATGGGCCTGCTGTCGACCGCTCAGGGTCGAGGCGGTGGCTCCTTCGTAAACAACTTCGACTCCGTCCCGGTCGAGCGCAACCTCAAAGACGCCATGGAGTTGCTCCTGCACTTCGACGCCATCAACGTAAGAGAGCTGCTGGAGGCCCGGGGGGTGCTCGAGGGCACCTGCGCGCGCCTGGCTGCCCGAAGACGGGGCGATGACGAGCTGGCCAGGATGGCCGAGGTCCTCGACCAGGCGGGGCGCACAGAGCTCTCGGCCGAGGAGTGGCTGCAGCTCGACATCGAGTTCCACCGCGCCGTCGCGCTTTCGGGCGACAACCGCGTCCTCATCGTGCCGCTCGCCGCGCTTCACGCCGTTGTGCAGCCCCGCCTCAACGAGGCCATCATGCCCTTGCTCGACCGGGAGGAGGTCAACGCACAGCATCGCGCCATCTACGAAGCGATTGGTGCCGGCGATTCCGAGGCGGCGGGCGCGGCGGTGGAAGCGCACCTCACGAGCCTCGAGCAGCTCTACAGGCGCGCGGGGTTGCTGTGAGGGGACGTGACGACAGAGAACTTTCAGTAGAGACATGGGTGTGCCCGCAGAAAGGGAACAGCGAAATGGCTAGGGAGACTCGATACAGGGTGATCTCCTTCGACGAGGAAGACAATGAGGTCTATGACGAGGACTTCCACACCTTCAACGAAATGATCCTAGAGGGTCAGCCGCTTAGCCCGCCCGCCAGCGTTAAGCGGACTCAGGTAAGGATGACCCACCTGCTTTTCAGCACACCCGAGTCCTAACGCCGATACATCTGCGCCGGACTCGTCGTAGCAGCGGTAGATGTCTAGCCGCTGCACATCTGAGACACCCTCTGGCGCGCGCAAGGAACCTTGCCCGCGCGGCAGGGCTGCGCTTCCAGTGCTCGCATAGCAACGACGCGCAAGTCGCCCCAGCCACATTCTGGATCGTAGGATTCCTGCTCTGGACGATCCAGCCAAGGCAATGCGCGCGATCTATCGGATCGTCGATCCGTACTTTGCCTTCTGGTTCGGCTTATCGTTTTCTAATCGCGCTCATATCGCTCGAGGATTTAGGCAAGCAGCTCGTCGACCAACGGATCCTCCCAGGACTCGACGACAACAGGGCGGAGTTTTGGAGGAGATGGCCCGGGAACACGCTCGACTCCTTGCTGCCGCCGGAGAGCTTTAGGCGGAACAGGTCGAATCATGGTGGAGCCCTGATGGGAAGCATGAAATCGACCTCGTCGGCTTATCGAGGCGTCGCACTCCATCGAAGTTGCCGGCGACAACCGTGGGCCTCGCGGAGCCGGAAGCTGGCGAAGATAGGCCACCGTGGCCAGCAAGCAGGCCCAAAGGACCCGGGAGTGCTCGCACAGATTCATCATCGCACTCAGGTCGAGCCAGGGGACCTGAAGCCGCGCCCGCAAGCCCGGATCAGCGCTTTTCGCGGAGTTCCTTGCAGGCCTTTGTCGCGAGAAGATAGCGGAGAGGCGCCGGATAAAGCCCCGGCGCAGAGGGAGGCGGTGGGCATGCCACGCGAACACGTCATCGAGATAGATCCATCCAAGCCGCTTGCAGAAGACCCAAAGTCGGGCCACAACCGCTGGCACGAGGCAATCGAACCGGTCGTCGAAGTGGATCCCGGCGACACTGTGATCTACGAGACCCGCGATGCAGTAGACGGGCAACTCAACCCGCACTCGACGGTCACCGACGTCGGCAATCTCGATCTCAACCCGGTTCACCCTCTAACCGGCCCCGTCTTTGTGAAGGGCGCGGAGCCAGGCGATCTGCTCGAGGCGAGACTCGTCGCCATCGAAGCAGATCCATGGGATCAGTGGGGGTACACGGTAGAGATCCCCGGCTTCGGCTTCCTGCGGGACGACTTCCCCGACCCGTACATCGTCCACTGGCTGCTGCAGGGCAACGAATACGCAGAGTCAGAGCAACTGCCCGGGGTTCGGATCCGCTGTAATCCCTTTCCCGGTACTTTCGGGCTGGCCCCAAGCGCCGAACTCCGACAGCGAGCGCAAGAGCGGGAAGCCGCTCTTGCCGAGCGAGGAGGCTTCGCGCTGCCGCCAGAGCCCACCGGTGCCGTGCCGGCAGACGAGGTGATCGCGCAAGAAGGCCTGCGCACGGTCCCTCCTCGTGAGACCGCGGGCAACATTGACATAAAGCAAACCACTCCAGGGGTTACCTACTTGCTGCCGGTATACGCCGGCGGCGGATTGGTCTCCACAGGAGACGTTCACTATGCGCAGGGTGATTGCGAAGCTTGCGGCACCGCAATCGAGATCCGCTGTCGGCTTCACGTTCGTTTTGGGCTCCGGAAAGGAGAGGCGGAGCGCCAGGGAATCCAGGATCTGCAGTTCTTTCGGGACGATTACTTCGCCCCGCCGGAGCTAGCCGTCCCCCGCCGCTTCTTTGCAACGACCGGAATCAGCGTGCGCAAGGACGGACAGAACGAAAGCGAGGACACGACGGTTGCAGCCCGCAACGCCCTTTTGAACATGATCCAGCACCTGGAAACGCGCGGGTTCGACCGGCAACAGGCTTACGCGCTCTGCAGCGTCGCTGTCGATCTGCGCATCAGCCAGACGGTCGATGTCCCTAACATCCTCGTGACGGCTCTGCTGCCCCTGGACATCTTTGTGTAACTTGGCCGGCCGATGGATGCTCAGGCTGACGAGCGAGCTTCGTCGACTCGTCCTATAGCGTTCCTTCGACCGCCGCGTCGACCTGCTTCCGGATAATGCCGGCGAAGGGAGATCGATATGCGTTCGGCACGTTTCTACGGTCCCAACGAGCCACTGCGCCTCGAAGACGCTCCGGTCGCCGAGCCGGGTGCCGACGAGGTCAAGGTGCGCGTGCGCGCGGCGGGCATCTGCGGCACCGAGCTGCACTTCGTAGAGGGCCTCTACCCGCCCGCGAAAACCCCGATGACCCTCGGTCACGAAGTCGCCGGTGAGGTCGCCGAGGTCGGCTCTGCAGTGGAGAACTTTGAGACGGGCGACCGCGTTGCGGTCTACTACTACCTCTTCTGTGGACGGTGCCGGTGGTGCCTTCGAGGTTTCCAGAACCTGTGCCTCGCGCTCCGCGGCTTGTTCGCGTTCGTGTCCGACGGCGGGTTCGCGGAGTACGTCACGGTGCCTGCGCACTGCCTGGTGCGCTTGCCCGAGGAGGTGTCCTTCGAGGAGGGTGCGACACTGTGTTGCAGCGCCACCACTTCTATCCATGCGCTGTCGGTGGCCGAGCTGCAACCCGGCGAGACGGCCGTCGTGTACGGAGCCGGCGGCGTCGGGTTGAGCCTGGTTCAGCTTGCGCGCCTGCGCGGCGCGCGGGTGGTCGCAATCAGCCGGTCGGAGTACAAGCTGGCGACGGCGCGAGAGCTCGGCGCGGACCACGCCGTGACGCCGGCCCAAGTCGGCGAGGTCGTGGGCGACTTGACTGGGGGCCTCGGCGCGGACGTCGTCTTTGAGCTGGTCGGTAGCGAGGAAACGATGCCCATCGCGCTGTCGCTGCTGGGCAAGCGCGGCCGGCTCGTCTTCATCGGCTACACCGGCCACCCGCTCACGGTCAGCCCGCTCGCGTTAGTCGTCGACGAGCAGCAGATCCGGACCTCTGTTGGGAACAGCTTCGCAGAGCTCGAGGTCGCGGTCGATCTCGCCGCGCGCGGGCTTCTCAAGTCGGTGATCGCGGACGTGCGCCCGCTCGATGAGATCAACGACGCGCTCGACGCGCTGCGCGCCGGCGAGGTCGTGGGCCGCGTCGTCGTCACGCCGTGAGAGTCGGTGTCTACGTCATAACCTCGGCGGGCCTGGTGGCCGGTCGCGGCCATCTCGAAGTGGGCCGCGCCGCCGTCGAGGGGGGCGCCGACGCGCTGCAGCTCAGGGCTCCGGAGCTGGGCGGCGCCGAGCTGCTGCCACTCGCGAGACAGCTCGCGGCGGAGTGTCGCGCCGCCGGGACGGCCTTCATCGTCAACGACCGCGTCGACGTGGCCATCGACAGCGGGGCGGCCGGAGTGCACGTCGGCCAGTCCGACGATCCGACAGGCGCGCGCGCCGCTATCGGGCCCGATGGCATCCTCGGCGTGAGCGTGGCCACCCTCGGCGAAGCCCGCGCCGCCGAGGCGTGCGGCGCCGACTATCTCGGCGTGACCGTGTGGGCGACCGCGACCAAGCCGGAGGCGACGCCCGTGGGGCTCGACCGCTTCCGGGAGATCGCGGCTGTGGCCCGAATACCCATCGTCGGCATCGGCGGTATTGACGCATCGAACGCGGCGCTGGTCCTGGGGGCGGGGGCGGCCGGCGTCGCGGTGATCTCGGCCGTCGGCGCGGCCCCCGATCCGGTCGCCGCCACCCGGTCGCTCGTGGATGCCGTTCACGCGCACTCAATAAAAGGAGCCCGATGGCAATGAATCAAACCGGCACCGGAAAGATCTCCGGGAGAACTTTCGCCGAGGTCATCCTCGGAAATCTGGGTGCCTCCAGCACCGACACGCTGGTCGGCCCCCAGCACGGGGTGGACGTCGGTGTGGTGCGGGTGGCCCCGGGGGTGGTGATGGCAATCACCACCGACCCGGTGTTCATCGTGCCCGCGTATGGATGGAAGCGCGCCGCATGGTTCGCAGTCCACATCCTCGCGTCCGATGCCGCCACCAGCGGCCTGCCCTTGCGCTGGATGACGGTGGATCTCAACCTGCCATCCGACATATCGGACGAGGATCTTGCCTCGCTGTGGCGCGCGTACTCGAGGACATGCGACGAGCTCGGCATGACGGTCATGACCGGCCACACCGCTCGTTACGACGGTTGCAACTATCCGATGGTGGGCGGCGCGTCGTGCATCGCCGTCGGAGCTGAAGACGCGTACGTGACGCCCACGATGGCACGCCTCGGCGACAAGGTAGTCGTCACCAAGGGTGCGGCCATCGAGGCAACCGCATTGTTTGCCGCGACTTTCCCCGACAGGCTGGCCGCCACCGTCGGCGCAGGCACCGTGCGCGCCGCCGATTCATTGTTCGAGAAGATGACGGTGGTGCCCGAGGCGCTCGTCGCGGCTGCGTTCGGGCTGCGAGACGACGGCGTCACGTCGATGCACGATGCCACCGAGGGAGGTGTGCTCGGAGGCCTCATCGAGGTGGCGCGCGCCTCGGAGGCCGGGATGCGCATCGAGCTGGACGCCATACCGGTGCGGCCCGAAGTGCGCGCGGTGTGCGACCACGTCGGCATCGACCCCTACGTATCCATCTCGGAGGGCACCCTCATCGTCACGGTGGTGCCCGAGCGAGCCGATGAGCTCGTGGCCGCGTTCGCGGATAACCGCATCGACGCAGCCATCGTCGGCGAGGTCACGGACACCGGTGCCGGCATCATCGTGACTCACGAGGGTGCCACGCGGCCGTTGCAGCCTCCGGAGGTGGATCCTTTCTGGGCGGCGTTCGGACGCTGGGCTGAGGAGGCGCAGCCCTAATGGGTCACAGGGGGAATCGAGTACGTGCACCCTTCAGCCTCCAGAAGACTGCTGAAGCTCGGAGGACGAACCGCCTTCTTCAGGAGCACCGTAGCGCCCGGCCTTTCCGGGAAGGTTCATCGACCCGCCGTCCGCCTCAGGCCTCGGGCCGTGGCCTCGACTCTGCCTCTCGATGCGCTCATGGGAGCCGCCGCTACGACGCCCTCGACATAATGAACGTACACTCCGGACTTCATCACCACGGGGCCGAGGACTGGTTGACGGTGTCGCCGCGCCACGGGCGCGAGCGTCAAGCGATCGGGCCTAGCCCATTGATTTCGCGCGCGTCCCTGCGTAGCTTCTAACGAAGGGAGCGAGGCCGGCCTCGTTCCGGTGACCACTCGCCATACGCGTTCCCGAGCGATCGGGGACGGAAACGCTCTGCGGTAAGCGCGCCGCCGAAACGAGTCGCCCGAGCCTCCGAGGGAAAGGCCGATCACGGGGGTGACGCGTGGAGCTCACTAAGGACAAGGCGCTGTGGATGTATGAGCGGATGGTCCTCGTCCGCACGTTCGAGGAACGGGTTTCCAAGCTTTTCGCCGATGGCGAGATTCCCGGCTTCGTCCATCTCTATGCTGGTGAGGAGGCCGTAGCGGTGGGGGTCTGTGCCCATCTCGACCACGCCGACTTCATCACCTCGACCCATCGCGGCCACGGGCACTGCATCGCCAAGGGCGTCGACGTCAAGCGGATGATGGCCGAATTGTTCGGCCGTGTCGACGGGCTTTGCCGCGGCAAGGGCGGTTCCATGCACGTCGCGGACGTGTCCATGGGCATGCTCGGCGCCAACGGAATCGTCGGCGGGGGGCCGCCGCTGGCGTGCGGCGCGGCGCTGACCGCCAAGACCCTCGGCACCCAACAGGTCGCCGCGTGCTTCTTCGGCGACGGAGCGGCCGAGCAGGGCACCACCCACGAGGGCATGAACCTCGCCGCCATCTGGAATCTGCCGGTCGTCTTCGTGTGCGAGAACAACCAGTTCGCGGAATCGACCCCGGTGACCTACCACTGCGCCGCGGGCGACATCGCCGAGCGGGCCGCGTCCTACAACATCCCGGGCGTGACCGTCGACGGCTTCGACCTGCTGGCGATGTACGAAGCCGCGGGCGCGGCGGTGGAGCGGGCGAGGGCGGGTGAGGGCCCGAGCCTCATCGAGGCCAAGACGTGGCGCTACTTCGGGCACTTCGAGGGAGACCAGGTCACCTACCGCACCGCGGAGCAGTCCGCCGACTACCGCGAACGCGATCCGATCAAGCGCTTCGCCGACCAGATCGTGAGCCGTGACCTCGCCGTACCCGGCGATCTCGAGACGATCCAGCGCAGCGCGGAAACCGAGATCGAGGAGGCGCTCGAGTACGCGCGTTCGAGCCCCATGCCACAGCCGGAGGACTGCCTCACCGACGTCTACGTCTCGTACCCCGCGGCCAAGCTGGCGGCTTCGGCCTAGGCGCAGCCGTGACCACTCACTAATAAAAGGAGTTCGACATGGCGGTAACAACCCGCACCGCAACTTTTCGAGAGGCGGTCAACGAGGCGCTCGTGCAGGAGATGGAGCGCGACCCGACCGTCGTTCTGATGGGCGAGGACGTCGCCGGCGGCGCCGACGTCGAAGGCTTCGAGGAAAAGGGGGCGTGGGGCGGCGTGCTCGGTGTGACCACCGGCTTGGTGGAGCGCTTCGGTCGTGGGCGCGTGCTCGACACCCCGATCTCCGAGTCGGGCTACATCGGGGCCGCGGGCGGAGCGGCCGCGACCGGTCTGCGTCCCGTGGCCGAGCTGATGTTCGTCGACTTCTTCGGCGTCTGCTTGGACCAGATCTACAACCAGGCGGCCAAGCTACGCTACATGTTCGGGGGCGCGGCGAAGGTGCCCATGACCGTGCGCACGATGATCGGGGCGGGCTTCCGGGCCGCGGGACAACACTCGGGGTGCCACTACTCGGTGTTCACGCACTTCCCCGGGCTCAAGACGGTGGTGCCGTCGACCCCGGCCGATGCCAAGGGCCTCCTCGCCGCGTCGATACGCGACGACGATCCGGTGGTCTTCTTCGAGCACAAGCTCCTCTACGACACCGAGGGCGAGCTGCCCGAGGGTGACTACGTGGTCGAGCTGGGCACGGCCGACATCAAGCGCGAGGGCGACACCGTCACCGTCGTGGCCATCGGGCGCATGGTGCAGATGGCGCTGGAGGCGGCGCAGGCGCTGGCCGCCGAGGGCTTCGAGATCGAGGTCGTCGACCCCCGCACGCTGTCCCCGCTCGACACCGACACGATCCTTGCGTCCGTGCGGAAGACCGGTCGGCTGGTCGTGGTCGACGAAGACAACCCGCGCTGCTCGATGGCAACCGACATCGCAGCGACCGTGGCGCACGAGGCGTTCGATCACCTCGACGCGCCGCCGCAGCTGGTGACCGCGCCGCACACGCCGGTGCCGTTCTCGCCGGTGCTCGAGGACTTCTACGTCCCGACCCCCGAGCGCGTCGCCGCGGCCGTGCGCGCCACGCTATAGGGCGCGCAGAGGAGGAAGAGAAGTTGGCCACCGAGGTGCGCATGCCCAAGCTGGGCATGTCGATGAAGAAGGGCATCGTCACGCGCTGGCTCAAAAACGAGGGCGATCCGGTCGGCGAGGGCGAGGACCTGCTCGAGATCGCCACCGACAAGGTCAACGCGGTCGTGCAGGCGCCCGCGTCGGGCGTACTCGGCAAGATCGTGATGGCGACCAAGGGCTTCGGCCCACCGGGAGCGCTGCTGGCGCTCATCGGCGAGCCGGGCGAGCAGTTCCCCGAGGTCGCCGAGGCCGAGCCGGCCGCGGTCGCGGCGACGCCTCAGCCCGCGACCGTGGGCGCGCTGCCGCGCGCTGCGACGGTGAGCGGCAACGGGGTGGCGGCCAGTCCTGCGGCCAAGCGTCGGGCGCGCGAGCTGGGCGTCGACATCGCCGCGGTGCCACCGGCAGTGGCGGGCAAGCGCATCACGACCGACGACGTCGAGGCCTATGCCGCGCTGCGGGAGGCCGGCGCGGGCGGCCCCCCCGGGCGTGTCGTGCCCTTCGAGGGCGTCCGCGGCGCCGTCGCGGAGCACATGACCTCGAGCCTGCAGCAGATGGCTCAGGTCACCATTACGCGGGAGGTCGACGCGTCCGCGCTCGTGGCGCGCCGAGCGGCGCTCGCCGCGGGGTTCGAGGCCGCGGCCGGTGTGTTGCTCAGCTACACCGATTTGTTGATTCAGGCCGTCGCCGGGCTGTTGCCCAAGCACCCGCGCGTCAACTCGACCGCCGACGACGCCGGAATCCACGAGCACGAGGAGGTGCACGTCGGCTTCGCCGTGGCGCTCGACGAGGGGCTGATCGTGCCGGTGATCCGCGACGCGGACAAGGCGAGCCTCGGCGTCGTCGCGCAGGCACGCGTCGAGCTCGCTGGCAAGTGCCGCGACGGCTTGATCGGGCTCGACGAGATCGAGGGCGGAACCTTCACGATCACCAACCTCGGCTCCTTCGGCGCCGACGCGTTCACCCCGATCGTCAATCCGCCGCAGAGCGCGATCTTGGGCGTGGGGCGCATCGTGGAGCGCCCGGCCGCGGTCGACGGCCGGGTCGAGGTGCGGCCCACGATGTGGTTGTCGCTGACCTTCGACCATCGCAGCCTCGACGGTGCGCCCGCCGCGAAGTTCCTGGCGGAGCTGGCGGACGCGCTGGAGGGACTGGGGTGAGGGAGCCTTCATGGCCGCCGCCGGGCTGATCGTCAACCCGGCGGCGGGGCGCGACATCCGCCGGCTGGTCGCCGACGCGCCCCTGATGAGCCATCGCGAGAAGGCGTCGCTATGCCTGCGGGCGCTCGAGGGTCTCGCCGCCATGGGGGTCGAGCGGGTGCACGCGCTCGACGACGGCGTCGGGATCCTCGGCGCGGCGTGCGCCAAGCTGCGCGCCGAGCTCGCCGTCGAGCTGCTGCCGATCGAGCTCGAGGGATCGACCGACGACACCGTCGCCGCGGCGCGCCTGCTCGAGCAGATGCGGGTACCGGTCATCGTGACGCTCGGGGGCGACGGCACCAACCGGGCCGTGGCGTGCGGCTGTTCGCAAACTCCGCTGGTGGCGCTGTCGACGGGCACCAACAACGTCTTTCCCAGCCTGGTCGACGGGACCATCGCGGGCATGGCGGCGGGGCTCGTGGCCACCGGGCGGGTCGACCTCGACCGGGCCGCGACGCGCGCCAAGCGCGTCGAGGTCGTGACCGCCGGCCGCATCGATCTCGCGCTGATCGACGCCGCGGTGGTGCGCGATCGCTTCGTCGGGAGCCGGGCGGTGTGGGACGTGCAGCGGGTCCGGGCGCTCGTGCTGGCCCGCGCCGAGCCATGGGCGGTGGGGCTGTCCTCGATCGGGGGCCGCCTGCATCCCGTCGGCGCGCACGAGCCGGCCGGGTTGTATCTCGAGCTCGGCGAGGGCGAGACGGTGCTGGCGCCGATCGCGCCGGGAAGAGTCGTCGAAGTCAGCGTCGCACAGTGGCGCGTGCTCGAGCTCGACGAGGACATCGAGTTGCCGGCTTGCGACGGGGTGGTGGCGCTCGACGGCGAGCGCGAGGTTCCCCTCGACGGCGTCGCGAGCGCGCGGGTCGCGCGGCGCGGCCCCCTGGTGGTCGACATCCGTGCGGCGCTCGCGGCCGCGTCGCTCAAGGAGGTGAGGGCGCTCGATGCCTGATCTCGCCGTGGTCGGAGGGGGGCCCGGCGGCACCGCGGCCGCGCTCACCGCAGCGCGCACCGGAGCCCAGGTGACGCTCATCGAGCGCGCCAATCTCGGTGGCGTGTGCGTGCACGCCGGCTGCATCCCCGCGGGCGCGTTCCATCGCACGATCTCCGTCCACGACCAGGCGCGCAGCGCCGAGCGCGTCGGCGTCGCCGGCTGTGAACCACACGTCGACTTCGCGCGCATGCACGCCTGGGTCGGCGACGTCGTCAACGAGGCCGCGGCGCGCACGCGCATGGCGCTCGAGTTCGCGGGCGTCGAGGTGATCAGCGGCGCGGCGCGCTTTACGGGTCCGGGACAACTCGAGGCCGGAGGACGATCCTTCGAAGGTGTCGCGGTGGTGCTTGCAACCGGGGCGCGCTCGGAAGTGGGGGGGCTTCCGGGCGCGCCCGCGCGCGTCCTGACCAACGACGAGGCCATGGCGCTCGCCGAGCCCCCGGCGTCACTGGCGGTGCTGGGCGCGCAGCGCTTCTCGCTCGAGTGGGCGGACTTCTTTCACGCCCTCGGCTCGCAGGTCACGCTCGTGACGTCCGAGTCCCGGATTCTGCCCGGCGAAGACGCGGAGCTGGCCGAGTTCCTCCAGATGATGCTCGAGGAGCGAGGCGTGCGCTTCCTTCTGGGGGCCAAGCTCGAGCGCATCGACGGCACCATCGTGCTGGCGGGCGACGACAAAATCGAGACCGACGCGGTGCTGATGGCCGATCACCGGGTGCCCAACGTCGGTGACCTCGGCCTCGATGCCGGCGGTGTAGTGCTTGCGCCGGACGGTGGCATAGCCGTCGACGAGACCTGCAAGACATCGGTCGACGTGGTGTGGGCAGTGGGCGACGTGACCGGCCCGCCGTGGCTGTCGAACCGGGCGAGCGCGATGGGCGCGGTGGCGGCGCGAAACGCGCTCGGGGAGAAGACGAAGCTGCGTCCCGAGCGCATCCCCCGTTCGGTCAACACGCATCCCGAGCTTGCGGCCGTGGGCTTCACC
Organism: Actinomycetota bacterium; assembly: GCA_009379915.1. GTDB lineage: Bacteria > Actinomycetota > CADDZG01 > CADDZG01 > WHSQ01 > WHSV01. The sequence goes on from WHSV01000061.1 coordinate 19,475, forward strand.
GTGGACGAGGCGAGGGCAAAGGGCATCCAGGCCGAGTCGTTGCTCGCCGATCTCGCCGCGAACTTGCGGGCCGTGACGCTGGCGGAGGAGCGCGGCGCGCTCAAGCTGGTGGTCGATACCGAGTTCGGCGAGATCGTCGGCGCGCACATGGTCGGGCCGGGTGCGAGCGAGGTGATCGCACAGGTGGTGACCGCGATGGAGCTCGAGGCGGACTACCGCGATCTGGCCAAGGTCGCGCACATCCATCCGAGCTTGGCCGAGCTCGTGACCCTGGCCGCAGGCTCAGGCTGATCGCCCGCGGTGCCGAGTCAGCGGGCGGGAACCGGCCCTGCCTCGAGCAGCGCAACAAAGGACAGGTTGTCAATCTCCGCCGCTATGATCTTCGCGGCCTCGAGCGAAGATAGGTCTCCCAGATGGCTGCGGTGCAAGTAGGAACTCGCCAGCAGCTCGCATCCCGTCGCGCGAAGCGTGTCGGTGTCGAGACTCAATCCTCCCTTGATGAGCCCATTCGAAGCTGGCTCTGACCTGTCGCCGACCGCCTCATGGTTCCTGTAGGCTGCCCGCCCCATGAAACCCAAGTCCCCTCGCCCTGTGATCTTCTCGTTCCTCTACTGGGGTGTTGGGTGCGAAAAATAAGATCATCGGTCACGCGGCTCGGTAATACTCATGGATCAGACCGCCAATCCGGTTACGACGATCGATAGCTCTGGCGTGAGGGAGATCGGCGCCAGCCTCGATCGGCTCCGGGATTGCAAGCTCTAAGCCGCGATGCGGTCTGGCATGGTTGTAGTGGTCAACGTAGGTCCTAAGCACCGCCTCAAGATGTCGGCGTCCGCCAATCAGCAGCCAGTCGAGGCACTCCTCTCTTACT
>WHSV01000154.1 GCA_009379915.1 Actinomycetota bacterium
TGGGCTCCTGATTCAACATGTGTGTCCAACAACGGTCAAGAAGTACATCGGCCCTACAGGGGGCATCTTTAGCCCTAGGAGGGTCGATTTCGCCACCCGATCGGGTTTTCGAGGCTCACGGGTGGAAGGACCAGGTCAGACGCGAAACCGGGGGCCGGACGCGAAAGCGGGGGCCGGGAATGGGCACCGGCCCCCGCAATCAAATGATCAAACGAGCCCTACCGGTCGATCTCGCTCCACTGGATGGGTTGGGCACTCGTGAAGATCACCGGCATGTTCTGGATCCAGCACGAGTCCAGCCTGAAGGTCATGCCACCGGACGCGTTCACCACGTTCTTGGAGATGATCGTCCCCAGCCATTCCACGGATCCGTTGAACTTGAAGTCGCCGTCCATGATGAGCGCCCCGTTGATGCGGGCACCGCTTTCAAGACTCACTCCACCGTTCCTAACCACGATCACCGCGGTCTTCGTCAACTCCGGGTTCGTCGTGCTGCAGCCGTTCGGCTCGAGCCAGGCGTCGGCCTGCCACTTGATCTCGTTCGAGGTCTCGGTACCGGTCTTGAAGTCGAAGTAGGCGATGATGTTGTTGAACCCGGCCGCGTAGATGGGGGCGACGTCGCCGTCCTGCCAAACGGTAGCAGCGGGTATCGAGACGCCCAGACGCGTGCACGAGGTCGTGGACCCGATCGAGCAGTAGATACCCTCGCTCTGCGCTGTTTGCTTGAGCGCCTCGTGGTCCTCGGGGGTCAGAGCCGGCCTCGGTGTGACCCGCTCCATGTCGGTCTTCGTGAACTTCGACGTTCCGGGGCCGTTGCCCCAGGGTCCACAGGCCCCCGTAAAGGGCCCCGACCCGGCAGTGCCGTCACCGTCCCAGACCGACTGATACCTGGCGTAGTCGTCGCTGGCCCCAGGGTTGTTGTTGGCGATGCAGTTCATCGGGGAGCCGGCGAACTCCGGATCGGTAGCGTTCTGCTTCAGGTAGATACCACTGACGGCGTGAGCGGCCGCGGGAGCGTAGGCACCGCACTTGGCGCTCGTGATGCCCATCTCGGGCCAGAAGTGCTCCGTCGTGTAGTAAGGGTCACAACCCTCGAAGACGAGCTTCTCGCGGCCCTTGATGACCGTCTCGGAGACCATGCTGATGTTGTAGATTTCGGGTGTTCCTCCGACGTCGATTCGGTTCGCGTAGACGCCGATGGGAAGGCCGATGGCCTCGACCTTGACGACCTGCTCGACCACGCGCTTGGCCGCGGGGTGCGACCCAACGGAGTGGATCACCACGTACAGGGGGTCCTTCGGTGTGGTGGGACGTGTCGTGCAGGCGGTCGACGTCGAACCGTCGGCGTAACGGGTCGCGGTGTCGGTCCCGGTGGGGTTGAACACCTTGATCCATGCGTCGAACCGGCCTTTGCCGACGGCCCCGCTTGGAACGTCGATTCGCCCGAGATTGGCTGCGGCGTCGTTGCAGCCGGCCATCCGCAGCACTCCCCAGTTCTTCCCTCTCAGATACTGGATCGATCTGTCGACGCCGGCCTCCGCATACGACAGCGCCCCGGCCGCTTTCATATCGTCCGTGCCGGCCCGAAACTCCTTGACTGTGGCAAGCGCCGCCATGGAGGTGATGGCGGTCATCGCAGCGCCGACGAAGATCACGGTCATCATGGCGATGCCCCGCTCGTTGGTGAAGCGTCTCTTGATCAATTTCTTCATCGCAGGTTCCTTAACTGGGCTTCCGTGTAGAACTCGGACTGAGCGCCACCGTTCTGAAGATCAAAAGCGAACGTGATGTTGCTGATGAACGGGAATTCGGCGCCGTCGAGGATGCCGTTGTCGTTGCCCACTCCCACGACGCCTTGGGTGGGGGCTTTATCAAGCTCCTGCCATGTCACTCGTCCGTCTCCGTTCCAGTCGTACTCGAGTCGGTCACTCGAATAGGTGAAGACGTCGGGCGTGCAATCCCCCGTACCCTCGTCCCTGAGACAGTCGACCTTGCGCATAAGGGTCTCGCCGTTGATCTTCACGGTCTCGGTCGATTCGTCCCAGCTGAACACGATATCTTCGAAGTCTCCGATGGGGTTGGGGCTGGGCGCGGGAGTGATGACCCCGTCTGCGTTGAAGTCAACCTGTACGTGGTAGCTCGTCGCGGTCGCAGCTACGATCCTGGTCCCCTCCCGCGTGTCACGGACCATCCGGTTGAAACCAAGGCGAGCCTCCTCCGACACGCGCACCACGTCGCGACTCGTCTCCGATCCCCGTGCTACGGCGAACAGGACGCTCATGAATGCGGAAACGACGACGCCGAGCAGGGCAATGGCGATCAGCATCTCGATCATCGTGAAGCCACCCTCGCTTTTCCTAAAGTCCACGGCGATCCACCGCCTCGCAGGACAGCTTGCCGATGCTCAGAGACAACGTGCTGGCGGGCCTCAGCGAATGAGCCGCGGCGGTCTCCAGCGAGATCGCCCCGTTGAGGGTTGCGTTGGTCTGGCGGCCGGTCGAATCCTCGAGCGCATCCACCTTCGTGACTACCGAGAGGGTCTTGAGGTATCCCTTCTTGCCCTCCGCCTCGAACAGGTAGACGTCCTTCGAGTCATCAACGTCGTCGTAGACGAGGGGATTGTCCGCGATCAACGAGGCGACGGGATCGGCGGAACCGCCTTCATCGCCCCCGAGATCAATGAATTCGTAGCCGCCGAGGTCGGCGCGGTAGTACTCGAGCCTCGCGCTCCACGATCCCGTCGCCGAAGCAGTCGCAGGGCTTGCGGTTGAGAAGCAGCCGAGATCTGCAACGAAGTCGGAGATACGCAGAACCGGACCGCTCGAAGCGATGAACGTCGTGGGGAAGAGCTCGAGCTGGCCGAACTCGGAGTGCGACGTCGCGTGAACCTTGCGGCCGCTCGTAGCATCGACCGAGGTCGATTCCGCGTAGGTCGATCCCTTGAGAGTGCGGCTTCCCGGGGAGGCCACCGAAAAAATAGGCTCACCATCCCTGAGTTGCAGAGGACTCGTGGTGCCCTTCTCAGCCTGGTTGTCGAGCCACAGGCTCGCGGTCCCCGGCTCGGAGAAGTCGAAGCCGCCGACAGACTTGGGTTGCCCAGAGACCACCTGGACTCCCCCGCCGGTCACCTTGGAGTCGTTGAGGAATCCAATGTCCTGGAGCAACACGGGATGTTGCAGAGTGGCTTCGTCGCCCGGGGCGTCGGGGGCG
>WHSV01000155.1 GCA_009379915.1 Actinomycetota bacterium
AGACGAGGACGTCGATCGCGATGGCGGCGAAGAGCAGCGCGAGGTAAAGGATCGAGAAGCGGAAGAGCCCCCAGGCCTTGGTCCTGTCCGGGTCACGGTAGAGGTTGACCGCCATAGCGATGAACAACCCGTTCAGCACGATCGCCGCACCGAGGTAGACGAAACCCAGGCGGGCTACCGAAAACAATGCCAGGCACACTGCGAACAGCAGGAAGCTGTAGAGCAGGATGTGGCGAGTGGTCTCTCTGATCCCGTAGACGACCGGCATCATCGGTACCTTTGCCGCGGCGTAGTCGTCGGAGTACTTCATCGCGAGAGCCCAGAAGTGAGGCGGCGTCCAGTAGAAGACGATGCCGAACATCACCAGCGCAGCCAGTTCGACGGTCCCCGTCACAGCGGACCATCCGACGAGAACCGGCACCGCGCCTGCTGCGCCGCCGATAACGATGTTCTGAGGCGTCGAGCGTTTCATTCCGAGCGTGTAGACGAAGACGTAGAACAACAGCGCGCAGGTCGCGAGGACGGCGGAGATCGTGTTCACGGTGACCGCGAGGAAGGTGAACGCGGCCACGCCCAAGAGGATGCCGAACAGAAGGGCGTTGCGCGGAGCGACTTTGTGCATGGGCAGGGGTCTCTTACGAGTGCGCCTCATCACCTGATCGATGTCGCGGTCGACGTAACAATTGATCGCGTTGGCCCCACCGGCAGCCAGGGTTCCACCGATCAGCGTGTACAGCACCAGGAGAGTCGACGGCCAGCCACCGGCGGCCAGCACCATCGCGGGCACGGTCGTGACGAGCAGCAGCTCGATGATGCGCGGCTTGGTGAGCGCGATGTAGGCGAGAAGGACGTCCTTCGAGCTGGGTTCTACCAGCGGGCCGGGAGGCTCGGGGGCCGGAGGACGACGTACGCCCACGTCGACTGGAAGAGACTCGGCTCGGCTCATCTACCCTCCAGAGCCGGGCTCGTAAGTAGCGTTCGTCGCGCGGCGACTCGTTCCAACGCGGGCCCGGTGACGACGGCCAGCGCGATCAGACTCGACCAGATCAGGCCCCCGAAGAACAGGTGCATCGTCACGATGACCGGGTTCAGGTCGGTCCACACGTTCGCCGCTCCGACGAGGGTCTCGAGGACGAATAGGCCGATAGCCGCGTGTGCGAACCTGGCGGCCATCGGGTGGTTCTCCTTCTGCCTGATCACGCGGAGACAGAAGACGGACAGCAGGACGGCGACTACGACCGCAAGAGCTCGGTGGACGAAATGGACGAGGAACACGACGTTCGATAGATCGGGGACGAGCTGTCCGTTGATGAGCGGCCAGGCCGGAGGTCGGTCGGGATACGAGCCGACGTACGAGCCGGCCATCAGAAGAGCGAGGACGCTGAGCGCCACGACGACCGACTGCTTGCTGAGAGCTGCGTCTGCCTCGACGCGCAGTTTCCCCTGGTCGGCGCTGACGTTTCCGATGATGTAGATGAGCAGCGCGAGCACGCTCATCGAGCCGACCAGGTGGACGACGACGGTCTCCGCTTTCAGCTCCTGGATTACCACCAGGGCACCGAGAAGTGCCTGAAAGATGACGAGGGCGAGCGCACCCAGGGTCGGCCGGAGAATCCGGGGGTTGTCCCGGTAGTGCCGCCAGGCCAGGATCGCGAGTCCGAGCACCATGAAGCCCACGATCATGGCCACGAATCGGTGCGAGAACTCGATTATCTCGGCGCGCGTCTCGAGGGCCGGGGCGAGTCGGCCGTTGCAGTGGGGCCAGTCGTCCCCACACCCGAGCCCGGATTGTGTTGCGCGCACCAAACCGCCGATTGCTACGAGGATGAGGGTTGCGAACAGCGAAGCTATCGAAAGTCGTCTGAACCCAATCATGCGATCGCAATGTTAGCCGCTTTCATAGAAGACGACGCGGGCTAGTCTGACTCCACATGAGGACTCATATGCGCGTTTTCGGTCTCTTCGCCGCGGCAGTGTTGCTCCTGGCCGCTTGTGGCGGAGACACAAATGAACCCGGCGACCAGGCGTCCACCTCGGGGGACAAAGATTTCAAGCAATCGTTCGGCGACGCCGAGGTCTACCCCGTCTTCGTGAGCTCCGAGCTGACCGTGGGGAGCAACCGTTTCATCATCGGGCTGCTCGACTCCAACGACGCCCCCGTCAATAACCCCGACATCGAGGTGAGCGTGGACTTCTTCGACCTCGCCGAGTCCGAGGCCGAGCCGGCCACCAGCTCGGTCTTCGAGTACGTGGAGTCGGTCCCCGGAAAACGCGGGGTCTACGTAAGTAACGTCGAGTTCTCGGCGTCGGGCGAGTGGGGGGCCGAGGTCGACCTCTCCGGCGGGGGCGTGGACGAGAACCTGCTCGCCAGTTTCGAGGTTCGAGAAGACTCGTCGACTCCGTCGCTGGGTGAGGCGGTGCCGCCCTCGCACACCCTCACTGCGGACGACGCCAAGAATCTGTCAGCCATCTCGACCGACAACAATCCCGACCCCAAGTTCTACGAGCTGTCCGTGGCCGAGGCGTTGGAGGAGGGTGAACCGTTCGTGGTCGCCTTCGCAACGCCCAAGTTCTGTACCAGCGCGACCTGCGGGCCGACGCTCGACATCGTGAAGAAGGCGTCCGCCGACTACCCGCAGGTGAACTACCTCCACGTCGAGCCCTACACCAATCTCGACGATCCCAACAAGCTCCGGCCGATCAAAGCCGTTCGGGAATGGGGCCTTCCCAGCGAGCCGTGGGTCTTCGTGGTCGACGGCGAGGGCAAGCTTGTGGCGAAGTACGAGGGGGTCCTGTCCGCCGACGAACTGCGCGAGACGCTGAGCGAGCTCGTCTAACCGACGAACCGAGCCCCGGCATCGAAGGGGGAATTGGGCGGCTGTTCCGGCTGGGGAGGCCCGCTGGAGTTGGATCCGTCGGGCGAAAACCGGCATCGAGAGGGGAGTGGGCGGCCGTTCCGGCTGGGGAGGCCCGCTGGAGTTGGATCCGTCGGGCGAAAACCGGCATCGAGGGGGGAAATTGGGCGGGATCCTGGCATGGGAGCGCCCGCTCTAGTGGGTCTCGCGTTTTTAGGAG
>WHSV01000156.1 GCA_009379915.1 Actinomycetota bacterium
CGCTGCGGCTCCATTCCGAAGTAACTGAAGACGTCGCCCATGCCGAGCTCGAGGTCGACCAGGGCGACCTCGTGATCGAGCATCTGAGCAGCCGCAACCGCCAGGTTGCTGGCGAGAAAGGTCTTCCCGGCGCCCCCTTTGGACGAGAACACCGAGATAACTCTTCCACTCTTCGTCGCGTGGCCGTTGGTCGCAGAACGGACGGTGTTCGACCATGCCATCGCCTGCTCGAGCGAAGTGCCCAGGCTGTGACTCCGATCCGAGAGGTCGACCACATCTCTCACTCCCGCCCGCATGGCATCCTGCATGCTTCCGTTCAAAGGGCTGTTGCGCACCAGCACCGTTGCGGTTGTGGGGGCCGATGCGTTGACCGTGCGAGCGATGTCGAGCGCCCGGGCACCGTCCACCTCGGGTGATACAACGACGAGCTGTATGCTCCCCCGCAGCTCGGTGAAGCGAGAATCGAAGCCGTCCGCGGACTGCATCCAGTTGACGTCCTCGGGGCGCGCGCGTAGCGCCTCGGTCACTTCTCGATAGAAGTTGGGCGACGAGCCAACGCTGATGACATTCATCTAGTTGACCCCCAACTGCTGGCCGAACGAGTCGAACGAAATGGGCTCGAGTGACTTGCCTTCCTCACCCGGCGGAATGACCGAGAAGTAGATCTTGCCGAGGTCCTGGCCGAAGACCAGCTTCTGCACTTCCTCGGGGTCCAGGGCCAGCGTCACGCTATGGCCGCTTCCCGACTGTGTCGTCGCGGTGCCCGAGGCGGTGCCCTCGGTCGGGCGGGAGACGCGGAGCACCTGCGCATCCGAGGTAACGAGAGCGGTGTGTTTCTCGTTTTGGAAGGTTGCATGGATGGCGACGTGATCACCAGGGGCGAGCACGTTTCCACCGACGACGCGCTGAGACTCGAGGGCGACCGTCATGCCCTGCATGCCCTTGGGGATGCTCAGGACGCCGCCGGGCAAATCCTGACTGCCGGCCAGGCGGGTCGAACTGACCTGCTCGCCGGCGAGGATCGGCGACGCGGTCTCCTCGCCCTTCAGCTCGGCGAGATCGGTGACGGCGTTGGCAACCACCAGATCGGCCGGCACCTCCTGGACCTCCAGCGCACCGCCCGATAGCAAGCCGTCGAGCTCCGTTCCCGCGGGGATGGCTTGGGACACCACCACCACGCCCACCGTGTCGGTAGTGGTCTCGGCGTTGTCTTGAAGACCCCGCGCGTACATGAACACCCCCAAGGTCGCCGCTGCCGCGAACACCACGGCAAGTGAGATGACGGTTATTCGTGAACTCATTTCCTTACCTCTCTTTCCCGCTGGGTTGGTATAGCGATTTATTCGATGCGTTGGTGAGTCAGCCGTCGAGGCGTACCGCGCTGTAGCCGAAGTCGACGCCGCCGCCCGGATTCGATCCGCCGAACTGAAACCCCACCCACCTGGTGATGAGACATTTTGCGTTGTGATCCGAGATCTGCTCCCCACAAGCTCCCGGGGTCCCCGGGGTCCCCGGTTGCACGTAGTCGAGACGGATGCTCACGGTCTTCTTGTCTTGGTTGCCGAAGTCGAGCCACCTGATGACGTTCGTCAGGGAGTCGTATGTCCAATCGGTTCCCTCGTCGCCGGGCAGCACGGGCGGCTCGACAACAGCCATGCCACCGCTTTGCGCCTCGCAGTCGGAGATCATCGTGCCGATGTTGAACTCGGGGGCACCCTTCGTGAACTCGTGGGCTAGGGGGGAGTTGTCGCACTCGAGCTGCTCGTCCGGCGTGCCGGGAGTGCCGATCGCCTCCTCCTCATCACCGTCGTAGACGGCGACGAGCTCGAGCGACGCGAAGCCGATGATGTTGTACTTGTCCGGGGTGGTCGGCGGGGGCCCCGGCAACTGCGTGGCCGGGTCGCTGACCGGAAAGATCAAGATGTCGCCGACCTCGCCCCGCAGCGTCGACCACACCGAGTTCGCATGGCCGGAATCCGCGCACACATACGTGGGAGCCGGATAGTGGAGCGACAGCAGATCGGGGTAGCCATCCTCGATCCAGCCGCTGCGACTGGAGGCTCCCGCGCTGCTGCAGTTCTCGCCGGCGGGAACGTCCCACTGATCTAGATTCAGGAAGCCCCATTGGGCGTTGCCGAGCTCATCCAGTTGGTTGTCGTTCCAGAAGGAACAAACTTCGCCCTCGGCGACATCGGGGAACTCGCAGTTGCCCTGGAGCTGATCCATGCGAAGCATGATCGGAACGACGTTGTCACTCGCGCCCGCGGAGCCCCACATGGCGGTTGCCTCGGCCCCCACGGGGCTGTTGTCGGCGAGCCCCAACGCGGGGGCGAAGGTCAGGTCCGACGAGACCTGGTAGGCGACCCGCAGCCTTCCCGACGGACCCGGGCAGGCGCCCTCGATCACGGTGAATTCCAGTCGTGTGAGGGAGGGGTCGGCGTTGATGTTTTCGGCCGCCAGCGCGTCGGCTTCGTCGACCGGCACCCCCGGCCCACCGGCGCAGGATTGAGCGGCGCCCAAGGCCGCCGCATCCGCACCGTTGACCATCTCCCTGCGAGCCAGCAGCAGTCCGCCGACGTCGACGACGAGCATCAGCATGCCGATGAAGACGGTCAGACAGAGGACCACGATGACGAGCGTGGCGCCGGACTCGTCCGACGATCTAAGGCGCGCTACTCGCAACGGAATACTCCTCTTATCTGGCGAGTGAAGCTGACCGTGGGAGCCAGGACGAGCTCGATCTCGAAGTCCTGGTTCCACGACACGGTCACACTCTGGCCCTCCGGCGCGTCGTCGCAAACGAGGTTCGCGGTGGGCGTGTTGTCGACCGCGTAGGGCGCGGCCGCGTCGTTTACCGCCGCGACGATCTCGTCGGGAGCCCCAACGGCGGCGGCCCTGGCGCCCTCCCGTGCGGCGGACTCCATCACCTCGAGCTCGCTGAAGACGCGCCCGAAGGCGATGATCCCGAAAACGATGATCAACAGGAGGCTGACGACCAGGGCGAATTC
>WHSV01000062.1 GCA_009379915.1 Actinomycetota bacterium
ATGGTCGCAAGGCTGAGGACCCTAGTCGCCCGAGGCGTGGTCTCGGGCGCAGACCTCGGGCAGGTCTCCCGGCTTCGGGATCGGGATCGGGAGGATCTGGGTGACCTTCTCGGTCCGGAACTTGCCCCGGCCCACGATCACGGCGACGTCTACCCCGGGCTTGGTCTTGCCGACCTCGACCTCGGCCCCCGGGATTGCGGCGGCGACCAGCTCGGCCATGCGCTCGGCCTCCGGCTCCTTGGAGTTCGCCACGATCGTCGTCCCCCTGAACCTGAAGTTCTTGGCGTTGGCGACCTCGACGACCTGCACGTGCTCCCCGCCGACCGTCGTCGCCGCCTCGAGCTTGTCCCTGGCTGGACCGGCAACGGCCCTCTCGAGACCTACACCGTTGTAGACGCCGACGCGAATTGTCTGAGGAGAGATGCTCGGCACACCGTCCGCCTCGGCCGGGCTCTCGTTGGCGGCAATTGCATCGAACATGACCTCCATCGTGTCGAAGTCACCCACCACCACCGAGATCTCGTCGCCGCCCATGGTCTTGAACCCGGTGCCGAGGTTGGGGGCCGTGTACGCCTCGTAGGTGTCGGGGTCGAAATTGCGAAGCTTGCTGCCGATTTCCGCCAGCCCCTTCAGAGTCGTGTTCTGGTCGATGTCGACGTTGCTGCGTGCAACGTCGGCCAGCGCGTTCACCCGGCCGGGCCGAAGGATGGTCGAGCTGGACAGTACCTTGTCGAGCGCCGCGGCGATGAACTTCTGCTGGTTCTGAATGCGCTCGAAGTCGCCGGACGCAAAGTTGCGGGAGCGAACGAACCGAAGCGCATCGTCGCCGCCGAACCGGACCATCCCCACCTCTTCCTCCGTCACCTGGAGCCCCGTCTGCTCGTCGAAAGGAATCGGCTCGGGAACGCACACCTCGACCCCACCGATGGCCTCGATGAGATCGCGGAAACCCACGATGTTGACCTGCACGTAGTGGTTGATGGCCAGGCCGGTCAAATTCTCGACGGTTGCAACGATCCGCTCCGGCCCCCCCAGGAGCGCAGCGTTGATCTTGTCGTTGCGTTTGCCCACCGGAACCCACAGGTCGCGCGGGAACTGAACCATGGTGACCTTGCTCGTCTCGGGGTCGATGTGCGCAAGGATGAGCGTGTCCGCGCGCTCCGCATCCCCGCCCCCCTCGACGTCACCGGCGCCAAGCTCCAGCTTCTGTTTCTCGGTCAGCCCCTCGCGCGAGTCGGAGCCGACGAGCAGCACGTTGAAGGGATCCTCACGGCGATCCGCCGGCGCGACGTTCCCGACCTCTTTCTGAACGTCACCTTGAAGCGTGTAGTAATAGTACGCGAGGTAGCCGGCGATGACCCCGAGCAGCACGAAGACCGCGAGCAGAATCCACTGCCATCTGTGACGGAGGTGTTTTCGTTCCCGTTCACGCGCGCTTCTGAAGACGTCGCCGTAGCGCGTCGCCGTCGGAACGTTGTTCTTCTTCTTTCGCCAAAGCTTCATGAGAAACCTAAGAAATGTGACCGGGACCAGTCGCGCGCCGTCGCCCACCCAAGGTCGTGCAACTATCGATTATGAAGGTGACCCGTCACTAGAAGTCGCCTTTTGCCAAATCTCCACACCCTATGGAGCGCGGGAGTCCTCGCATAGCACGGGTAGCTGGCAGAAACGTTCCTGCTCGGCGATCTGGAGCAAAGCGAGAGCGGACAACGCCAGTCCGAGCGCCAGCGCAGTCGCCCACCACACACGGGGAACCCTCCGGCGCGTGCGTCCATCCGTCCGCGCAGGAACGTCATCGTTCGCAAGCGAGATCTCGGCCAAGAGGATACGTGCGTCGATCAGCTGAAGGCGTCGCACGTACACGAGCACCGGAGCCCACGGGTTCGAGCCCCCGTAGAGCCAGGAATTCGGCTGGGATCGATCCTTGACCGTACGAGTCTCGATAGCTCGGTCGGCGAGTTTTCCGATGAGCAGCGCGGCCTCGATGTCGTTCGCCGCCCGGAACAACTCGACCCAGTCGCGGCCACCACCGTTCGGCTCGTCGCCGACGGTAGGCGGAGAAGACGGAGGGTCGAGCCTCACCTCTGTCATCAGTGCTTGCCCAGCACCTGGCGTGCGATGACAACTCGCTGGATCTGATTCGTGCCTTCGTAGATCTGAGTGATCTTGGCATCGCGCATGAGTCGTTCGACCGGGTACTCCCTCACATATCCGTATCCGCCCAACACCTGCACGCAGTCCGTGGTCACGGACATGGCCACGTCACTCGCATAGCATTTTGCAATCGCGGCCCAGTAACTGACGTTTGAGTCGGCCTCGTCCACGGCGCTCGCCGCGCGATACACCGCCATGCGCGCGGTCTCGATCTTCATCGCCATGTCCGCGAACATGAACTGGATGCCCTGGAACGCCGCGATGGGCTTACCGAACTGCCGTCGTTCGTTGACGTAGCCCACCGCGAAGTCGAAGGCGCCCTGCGCGATCCCCAGAGCCTGCGCGGCGATCGTCGGGCGAGAGAAGTCGAGCGTCCGCATCGCGATTCCGAACCCGCCGTGGACGTCGCCCACCACGGCCGAGTCGGGTACCCGCACGTCGTTGAGGATGACCTCGCGCGTCGGCGACCCGCGAATTCCCATCTTGTCTTCCTTCTTGCCGAGCTCGAAGCCCTCCATGTCCTTGTCCAGCAAGAAGCAGGTGATGTTCTTGTTCTTGGGGCCGTCGGGGTCGCTGACCGCGAAGTAGGTGTAGAGATCGCTTGCACCGGCCCCCGTGATGAACCGCTTGGTCCCGTTCAGGACCCAGCCGTCGCCGTCCCGCGCCGCGCGGCTCTTCATGGCTCCCGCATCGCTGCCCGAGCCGGGTTCGGTGAGGCAGTAGCTCATACGATGGTCACCGTTGGTGATGCCCTCGCAGACGAGACGCTTCTGCTCGTCACTTCCGGCCAAGAGCACGGGGATCGCGCCGAGCTTGTTCACGGCTGGGATCAGAGAAGTGCCCGCGCTCCAGCGCGAGATCTCCTCGACCAGAAGGCAGAGCTCGACCGCGCCGCCCCCGGCTCCTCCGTGCTCCTCCGGGTAGGAAACGCCGGCGAATCCGCTGCGCACCAGCAGCTCGTCGATGTCCCACGGGTACTCGTCGGCCTCATCGATTTCGGCCGCGCGCGGGGCGAGCTTGTCCTCCACGAGCTGTCGAACCGAGGCCCGAAAGGCCTCCTGCTCCTCGGTCAGATGAAAGTTGAGCCCCGTGTCGTCCATGTGCTAAAGGGTACAGGGCGGGCCGACTTGGGCGACGCCCCGAACCGCCGCCGGCGGCCCATTCACCGGGCACCGGCCGCCTCACGCGTTTCGCGTCCCGCGTGTGACTTGACCGAGCGGTCCGGTAAATAGATAGGCTTCGGTTCGGTTGTGGGGAGCTGGCGAGAAAGGACTCGAACACAGTGGCCGGATCGATCGATGCAATCAGGAATGCCGTCCTGATGGGTGCGCCGGGCGAGGAGCTGGCCGCCCTGGAGCTCCCCGAGGCCATGACGGCCGCCTTCGTCCGCAAGGACGAGCAGAACATGTTCGAGGGCCTCGAGTCGGACACCAAGGACCCGCGTAAGTCACTGCGCGTCGACGAGGTCGAGCTTCCCCCGCTCGGTCCGAACGAATGTCTCATCGCGGTGATGGCCTCGGCGATCAACTTCAACACCGTGTGGACCTCGATCTTCGAGCCGCTTCCGACCTTCGTTTTCCTCGAGCGCTACGGCAAAGAGAGCGACCTGGGAGCGCGCCACGACCTCGACTACCACATCGTCGGCTCCGACGCCTCTGGAGTGGTGTTGCGAACCGGTCCGGGAGTCACGCGCTGGAGGGTGGGCGACGAGGTCACCGTGCATTGCAACTACGTCGACATGGAGGCCCCCGAGGGCCACAACGACTCGATGATCGACCCCAACCAGCGCATCTGGGGCTTCGAGAGCAACTTCGGTGGCATGAGCGAGATCGCGATGGTCAAGGCGAACCAGCTCATGCCCAAACCCAAGCACATGACGTGGGAGGAGGCGGCCTGCCTCGGGCTCGTGTCCTCTACCTCGTATCGCATGCTCGTCGGCAGAAACGGCGCCGACATGAAGCAGGGCGACGTCGTGCTGATATGGGGAGCGACCGGCGGGCTCGGTGGTTTCGCGTGCCAGTACGTGCTCAACGGCGGCGGTGTTCCTGTCGGAGTCGTGTCCTCGAGGGAGAAGGCCGGCATCCTCAACGCGATTGGTGTCGAGCACGTCATCGATCGCAGGGCCGAGGGCTACGAGTTCTGGAACGGCGACGAGCAGAACCCCAAAGAACAGCGCCGCTTCGGAATGAAGGTGCGTGAGCTCGCCGGCGAGGATCCGGACATCGTGTTCGAGCATCCCGGCCGCCAGACATTCGCGACGAGTGTCTTCGTTGCCAAGAAGGGCGGGACGATCGTCACCTGCGCGTCGACCTCAGGCTACATGCACGAGTACGACAACCGTTATCTATGGATGCATCTGAAGAAGATCATCGGAAGCCACTTCGCCAACTACAAAGAGGCATGGGAGGCGAACCGGCTCGCCTATCTTGGCAAGATCCACCCGATTCTGTCCGAAACCTATCCTCTGACCGAGATCGGCGAGGCCGCCTACCAGGTGCACCAGAACATGCACCGCGGAAAGATCGGCATCCGGGTCCTCGCTCCGTCCGATGGCCTGGGTGTCAGCGACCCTGAGCTGCGCGAGCGTCACATCGACCAGATGCGCAGCTTCCGCAAGTTCAGCGAGTAGGCCGCGGACCGAAGCGCCCTCAGCCGTTCACCTTGAAGATCACCGCGTCGCCCTGGCCCCCGCCTCCGCACAGCGCGGCCGCACCGGTGCCGCCACCGCGCCGTTTGAGCTCGTGGATGAGAGAGACCGCAAGGCGGGCTCCCGTGCATCCGATCGGATGACCGAGCGCGACCGCGCCTCCGTTGACGTTTACCTTGTTCTCGCCCTCGGGCGAACCGTTGAACAGCATCTTCGTCGCGTGGAGAGCCACGGCGGCAAAAGCCTCGTTGATCTCGAGCAGATCGAGGTCGTCGATCGACAGTCCCGCCTTCTTCAGAGCCGACTGAACCGCGAGCGCCGGAACGGTGTGAAGGTAGGGCGGCTCCTCGGCCGACATTCCGTGAGCGACGATCTCTGCAAGCGGGGACAGGCCCAACTCCTCTGCGCGCTCGCCGCTCATCACGATCACAGCAGCGCCACCGTTGGATACCTGCGAAGCGTTGCCGGCCGTGATCGTGCCGTCGGTCTGGAACGCGGGCCGCAACCCGGCGAGCTTCTCGACCGTGGTTCCGTCGCGCACTCCCTCGTCGGTGTCGAACACGACGGGATCACCTCCTCCTTTTCCACCCGCCCGCCCCGCTCGCTGCCGCTCGCGCCGAGCTACCTCCAAGGGGACGATCTCCTCGGCGAACCTGCCCTCTGCGATCGCTCGCGCGGCGCGCTCGTGGCTACGAGCGGCCCACGCATCCTGCTCCTCACGGCCGATCGAGAACTCGGTGTTGACGTCGTCGGACTGGTCACCCATGTGCTTGTGATTGAAGGCATCCCAGAGCCCGTCGTAAATCATCGAGTCGACGAGCTTGCCGTCGCCCATGCGATATCCGGTGCGCGCCTTCGGCAGCAAGTAGGGCGCTTGATCCATGGACTCCATCCCACCCGCGATGACCGCGCTCACCTCGCCGGCTCGGATGAGCTGGTCGGCAAGTGCGATCGCGTTGAGGCCCGACAGGCAGACCTTGTTGATCGTGATGGCGGGAACCGACTTGGGCACGCCGGCCTTGACGGCGGCCTGGCGAGCGGTGATCTGGCCGGTCCCGGCCTGAAGCACCTGGCCCATGATCACGTAGTCGATCTGCTCGCCCGAGATCCCCGCTCGCTCCAGCGCCCCCCTGATGGCGTGCGCGCCCAGATCGGTCGCGGGAACCGTAGAGATCGCTCCCCCGAACTTGCCTACTGCCGTCCGAGCGGCCGAGACGATGACGGAATTAGTCATGTTGCGCTCCTTTCGGCTCAGCGCGCCGGGAATTTGCGTGATTTGAGGTTCCAGTCTAAGGCCCCGTTTTCTGTGTGCCGAAATGCCCGGCTGCTGGCGGGGGCTCCCCCACTCAGAAACGGATTAGGGGCCGCGCGTTGCCAGGCGAGGGGCGACGCCTGATTGTTCCGGTCGCCGGCGATCCTGGTGATGGCACCGGATTCGAGATCGAGAACCTTGACGCTGGCCTGACCGAATGCGATGGCGCTGCCGTCCGGGGCCCAAACGAGGTCGTAGACCTCGTCTACCGCAAACGCCTTCTCGTCGCTCCCGTCCGGAGCGACGACATGGAGGCGGCAGCTCGATGCCCGGCAGGTCAGGTAGGCGAGCTTGCTTGCGTCCGGTGACCACTCGGCGCGCTCGACGTTGAGGGTCGACGCGGTGCGGAAGACCTCCTCGCCGGAGTCGGCCGCGACCACCACCAGCCGGCCGGCGGACTCATGCCCGCCGTATGCGATGAGGGCTACGTGCTCGCCATCGGGCGAGATGGCCGGGTCCTCTTCATCGAACTCGGATCCAACCAGGACGCGCTTGCCCGAGCCGTCGGTGCCGATCACGCAGACGTCGCCGAAGTTGCCGGAAAAGTGCTCGCACCCGTAGACGATCCGTCGGCCGTCCGGGAACCAGCTCGGCGACGTCGAGTAAGCGCGCGCCGAGGTGAGAAACCGTTGATCGCCCCCTTCCGAGTCGACGACACCGATCCTGATGTTGCCCTCGAAGCGATAACGGATCGACTCGAAGGCCAGGTGCTCACCGTCGGGGGACCACGCAACGCCGAGCTTGAAGGTTCGTCCGGTAGTCAGGGCTCTCGGCTTCGAAGAGTCGATGTCCACCGCCATGACCTGGCGGCGTCCTGTGGTGAAGGCGACCCGCGAACCGTCCGGTGAGACCTCGGCCCTCTCGATCAATCCCCGAGCATGTTTCCTTCGACCGGATCCGTCGGGGCGTACCGAGTACAGCCCGGTTGTCTCGCGCCCGTAGTTAGAGAAAACTATGCGCCCGTTGCGCCCGCCGGGCTCGCCGCCGGCCCCGGCCGATCCCGCGCCACACGAGGTCATCGAGGCCGCGAGAGCGACCGCGACCAGCGGGGCCGCAGCACGGCGCGCGATCACAGTCACGGTTCAACTCCCGGCACGGCGGCTCCTCTCACATGGAGACGCTCGGACTGGTGTGGGATGCCCTATCCGCTCGGCCATTTTCATTGGAGATCTTAGGCTTGAATTCAAGGTAGTCGTTGGGAGGGTCCAGCTCAAAGCGCCTGCGGGCCGACCCTTATGTCCACCGAGAGGCAAACATGGATCGTATGAAAATCGACGCACTGAGACCCGAGTACCAGCGGCGCTGGCCCACCGGCGACGAAGACGAGGGCGCCGGTGCCGGCCCCCCCATGGAGGACGTGGGGCTGTTCGGTCCGGAGAGCATGGTGTGGCGCGTTCACTCGGATCCGGCCTCCCTGATCGGGGGCCTTCGGGGGTTACTCATCCAAGCGCTCAACCCGGTTGCGATGGCCGCGGTCTCGCAACACAGCAACTATCGAGACGATCCCTGGGGCCGGTTGAATCGAACCTCGGAGTACCTGACGATCACGACCTTCGGAGATACGCGGCGGGCGAACGAGGCCGCTGCGAGACTGCGGTCGATCCACCGGCGCATTAGCGGAACCGATCCGCTCACGGGTCGGAGTTACCGGGCCGACGATCCCGACCTGCTGCTCTGGGTGCACAACGTCGAGGTTCATTCCTTTCTCGCGGGTTACAGGGCCTACGGGGGAAGGGTGACGCGTGCGCAAGCCGACCGCTACGTCACGGAGATGATTCGCCACGCAGAGCTCGTCGGGCTCAGTGCCGGTGATGTCCCCCACACCTACGCAGAGGTGGACGAGTACGTCACGAGCAACGCCGGGCTTGCGCTGACGCCCGCAGCGAGGGAGGGGATGCGTTACGTGCTGAGCCCCCCGATGCCCGTTGCGCTGAGGCCGCTGTGGTCGATCCCCGCCGTAGCGGCGGTTGCGATCCTGCCCAAGCACATCCGTGACCTGTACGGGATTCCGTGGTTGGCGCCCGCCACGCCGGTCGTCAGGGCTTCGACGACCGCCGTCCTCAAGGCGCTCAAGACCCTCTTCCCGCCGCCACCTGCAGTGCGTGAGGCCGTGGAGCGCGCGGCCCGCTTGGCCGCGTAGGGCGCATCACAGATCGAAGAGCACCAAACCCGATTGCATAAGATGCGTCGATGCTCAACAAGATCGAACATGTCGCCCTCGCGGTCGCGGACCTCGACGCCGCCGTAACCCACTACACACAGGTCTGGGGCCTCGAGGTGGCGCATCGAGAGCTCGTCGCCGACCAGGGTGTCGAAGAGGTCATGCTCCGGCTCGGAGATTCGTACCTGCAGTTGCTGGGCGCGACCGGGCCGGACACAACCGTGGCGAAGTTCCTCGAGCGCCGAGGCGAGGGACTTCATCACATCGCCTACGAGGTCGACGACCTGCCCGCAACACTCGACTCGCTCAGTGCCCGGGGCGTTGAAATGATCGACGAGGAACCTCGGTTGGGAGGAAGGGGGCACATGGTCGCCTTCGTCCACCCGAAGTCGAATCACGGCCTACTCGTCGAGCTGATCCAGCGCTAGGGGCCTCTCGGCGTTCGCCATATCCACATAGACGAGAAGGACCTAGTGCGACAGCCCGATAGTCGAGCCAGCCAGCCTCCGGCACCCTCACCACTGCGAAATCCCGCTTTTCGCAAACTGCTCGCCATCTCGATCACGGTGGCCATCGGTTACGGACTGGTCGTCCCCGTGTTGCCCAACTTCGCCCGCAGCTTCGACGTCAGCCTCGCCGCGGTTGGGCTCGTGTTCTTCGTGTTCGGTCTCACACGCTTTCTCTTCGGGCTCGTCGGGGGCCTCGTGGTGGACCGCTTCGGTGATCGCTTCAGCGTCATGGCCGGCCTGTTGATCGTCTCGCTCTCGTCCTATGCATCGGGCTTCGCCACGTCGTTTCCTCAACTCGTCGCGGCTCGTGGGTTCGGAGGAGCGGGTTCGGCCCTCTTCATCGCGGGGCTGATGAACCGCATCATCCGCACGATCGAGCCGGAGGCAATGGGTCGGGCCACCGGGCAGTTCCGCTCTTCCTTCCTCGTAGGTATCAGCGTCGGGCCACTGCTGGGTGGAGTCGTGGCCAAGTACTTCGGCGCGTCGGCGACCTTCCACGTCTACGGCACCGGGCTGCTGATCGCAGCCGTCATCGCGTATGTCGTAATGGCGGGTCAGGCAGTCGACCGAACGGCTCCGCGCACGAGCCCCCTCGAATCGCTGAGAGCGGCGGCTCCGTTGTTGCGCGACCGCCGCTACGTCCTTGCGCTGGCGGCCACCTTCGTCGGGTGGTGGGTGCTGGCCGGACCAGCTCAGACCATTGGTCCCGTCTTCGCCGCCGAGCAGCTCGATTTCAGCCAGTTTGCGATCGGAGCAGCAGTGACCCTGCTGTCGATCGGCGAGGTCCTGATCCTCTTCGCCGCGGGGAGCGCGGCCGATCGCCTGGGACGAAAAGCGGTGCTAGTACCGTCGCTGGTCGTTACCGCGGTGGCCATCGCCCTCGTCGGCCAGATCGAACAGGCGCCCTGGGCCTACTTCCCGCTGATGGTCGCGGCGGGGGCCGGCGTCGCGGCCGGGAGCACGGCCGCGGGAGGACTCCTCGCCGATTCGATCCGGGCTCGGGGCGCACAGCAGAGGGGTGGTTCGGGAGCGGCGGTGGGGGTCAACCAGATGGCGGGAGACCTCGGATACCTCCTCGCGCCGACTACCGTCGGTTTCCTGGCCGAGATGGGGGGTTTCGGGGTGGCGTTCATCGCCGCAGCCTTGCCGGCGGCGCTTCTGCTGGCGTGGGCCGTGACGCTGCCAAACTACCGAGCCGAGCGATCGGGGGACGATGACCAACCCGCGGAAGCGGCGACGGAGCCCGGCTCGGTCGCCCCCTAGCGAGGGGACGGACGAGGAGATCGATCGATTCTCCCTTAAGGTGAGCCGGTGAACGCGCCCAGCTACGAGGATGCCGGCGTCAGGGGCCAGTCCGAGGCGCTCTCGGCGGTCGAACGCCATCTCCGGCCCACCTTCTCGTTCCCGACGAACGGCGAGGTCCTCACCGAGTTCGGGCACTACGCCAGCGTCGTCAAACTGACGCCGGACCTAGCTCTTGCGCTATGCACCGATGGTGTGGGTTCCAAAACGATCGTTGCGAGCGCGCTCGACCGCTACGACACGATCGCGTTCGACTGCGTGGCGATGAACGTGAACGATCTTCTCTGCGTCGGAGCCCGCCCGCTTGCAATGGTCGACTACCTTGGAGTTCACACTCTCGATGCCGGCCGCGCGGACCAACTGCTGAGCGGGCTCGGCGCCGCAGCGAAGGAGGCAGGGATCGCGGTGCCCGGGGGCGAAGTGGCGCAGCTTCCAGAGGTCATCGGGTCGGACGGTCGCACTCCGGGGGATCCCACCGCCTTCGATCTCGTGGGCACGGGCGTCGGCACCCTCCACCCCGAAGAGCTGATTCTCGGTCGCGCCGTCCAGCCGGGGGACGCGATCGTCGGGCTTGCGTCGTCCGGCCTGCACTCGAACGGCTACACGCTCGCGCGGCGGGTCCTGTTGAAGGACGCAGGCATGAATCTCGACCGGCACGTCGATGAGCTCGGACGCCCGCTCGGAGAAGAGCTACTCGAACCCACTGCCATCTACGTGCGGGCGGTCACCGCCCTGTGGGACGCGGGGGTCGAGACGCGCGGGCTGTCGCACATAACCGGCGACGGGTTCGGCAACCTCGTGAGATTGGAGGCCGAGGTCGGCTACGAGCTCGATGCCCTGCCCGAGCCTCAGGCGATCTTCGACCTCATTCGGCAACGCGGACAGATCCGGGCCGAAGAGATGTTCAAGGTCTTCAACATGGGTGTCGGCATGATCGTCATCATCCCGCCATCGCAGGAGACGCAAGCGCTGGCCACGCTCGAGAGCTCGGGCCAGAGCGCGCGCCGGATCGGAACGGTCGTGAAGGAAGCGGGAGTCGTGCGGCTGACGCATCACGGCCTGGAGCTCGCGAGACCCGCCGGCTAGACCCTCAAACCGGCACCGACGGGGGCGATCTGGTGCCGCCCCCGCTGTGGAGGCCCGCTGAACCCGGGCGCCAAGGGACGGAGCACCGGTGACACCCGGCCTCGGGCACCTTCTCGAACATAGGTCCTTCGGGAAAACCTGCTGGTCGGACTGGTCGGAGTGGTCGACACCGACCGCACCGACCGCACGGTTTTCGAATAACACCAATGTGGCGCGAAAAGCCGAATCAACGCGGCGCTCCGAGCCCGGCGGCTCTTCCTTCGACTATTGGCGACAGTCATGTGGTTTCGGTCGAAGGTGTGATGTATCAGCTCGAGCGGGCAGAATCACTCGGGCCGGTGCCAACTTCCCCCTTCGATGCTCGGTTTTGGGTTCGCGAGCGCTCAGTCGCCGCCGAGGACCGGCGGCTTCTTGGGTTCGGCTCCGAGTGGTGCGTCGATGATGCCGCCGTCATCCTTCGGCTTCTCGCCCGAATCACTCGTCTTCTCCACCGAATCGTGCTCGTCGGACTCGGGGGCCTTCGAGGAGGGATCGCCGCCGTTCGGGGTCGAGCCGACCTCCTTGTTCACCTTCGATTCGACTTCCCCGGCCCCCGCTCCGATGGGGCCGGCGGTCGAGCTCAGCTCGAGGGCGGCTCGTGAGGCCCCCTCGGCGACATCCGCGATGACGGTCGACAGCCGATCGGCGATCTTTGGCCCAACGAGCTCGATCAAGAGACGCTCTAGCTCGTCCCGGTCCAGGTTTGGATTCGTACTCAAACTCTTCAGCACGCGGAACTGGTCGCGCGTCAGCCTCACCCTCGTTCCGTCGGGCAGACGGATGCTCCGGGTCGCGAGGTCCCCAGCGGATTCGCCGTCGATCGTGGCGATGCGGGAGCCCCCTCGCGCGGCCGAGCCAACATCGGAATCGTCGTTCAAGTCGGCCAGGAACGTGGCCACGGCCATTCCCGCTGCGGAGATCGACAGCAGCCCGGCGGCAAGAACGGCGACGGCGAGGGTGCGCGCCAAACGGAGACGGGTCATCTTGGATCGTCTCGTGGCGGTCGCCAGCTTGAGCTCGTTGGCCTGCTCGGCGAGTGCCACTTCCTCGATACGCACATCTCGCTCGAGGTCGCGGATCAGCCGGTTCGCGGCCCCCACCTCGCCCGCCCGCATCAGCGTTGCCGAAAAAGCAAGCTTGTCATCGGCGACCTCGCGCGCGCGCTGCGAAAAAGCGCGCGCCGATCGAATGAGCTCGAAGCCCGCTATCTCCTCGTCATCAGCCGCCCGAGCGCAGTCCCGGCTGAGCTCCCTGAGTTCGCGCCCGAGCCACCCGATCCACATACCGAATTGGTTCGCCTTCGCCGGGCCCTCACCTGCCGTGCCGGCCCAGAGCTTTTCTGGACCGGCCGGTCAGGTTTTGGAGGCGGCGTGGGCTGCTCGGGGACGGCTATTGTGGCGCTCATGGCAACCGAAGAAAAGGAACAAGAGGACACACTCGACCGGCAGGGCCGGATGGCTGCCGCCGCCCAGACGGCTCCCATCGAGGATCGCATCGCCGAGCTCGATGCCAAGAAGGCGGAGGCCAGGGCGGCCGGAGGCGAACAGGCCGTCGCCAGGCAACACGACCGGGGCAAGCTGACCGCCCGCGAGCGCATCGAAGCGCTGCTCGACAAGGACTCCTTCGTCGAGACGGACCAACTCATGAAGCATCGGAGCCACGGCTTCGGCATCGAGGGCAAACGGCCCTACTCCGATGCTGTGGTGACCGGATGGGGCTCAATCGACGGCCGCAAGGTATTCGTGTTCGCCGAGGACTTCACCGTCTTCGGCGGCTCACTGAGCGAGGTCATGGGCGAGAAGATCTGCAAGGTCATGGACCTGGCGATGGCCACCGGAGCACCCCTCATCGGGCTCAAGGACTCCGGGGGCGCACGTATCCAGGAGGGCCCGGCCTCCCTCGCCGGCTACGGCTACATCTTCGACCGCAACGTTCGTTCCTCCGGCGTCATCCCACAGATCTCGGCCATCATGGGTCCTTGCGCGGGTGGCGCGGTGTACTCCCCCGCCATCACCGACTTCAACTTCATGGTGGACAAGACGAGTCACATGTTCATCACCGGCCCCGACGTCATCAAGGCCGTGACGGGCGAAGAGGTCACCCAGGAGGAGCTCGGCGGGGCGATGAGCCACGCGTCGAAGTCGGGTTCGGCACACTTCGTGGCGCAGACGGACCAGGATTGCCTCGAACAGATCCGCTACCTGCTGAGCTTCCTACCCTCGAACAACTTCGAGTCGCCTCCTTACTTCGCGCCCACGGACGATCCGGGTCGACTTTGCGAGGAACTGATCGACGTCATACCGGATTCACCCAACAAGCCCTACGACATGCACCAGGTGATCGGAAGCGTCTTCGACGACGGGGAGTTCTTCGAGGTGCACGCGCACTGGGCGAGGAACGTCCTCGTCGGCTTCGCTCGTCTGGGAGGGCACTCGGTCGGAATCGTCGCCAACCAGCCGCAGATTCTCGCCGGCTGCCTCGACATCGAGTCATCGACCAAGGCCGCGCGCTTCGTGCGCTTCTGCGACGCGTTCAACATCCCGCTCGTAACCTTCGTGGACGTGCCGGGTTTCCTGCCCGGGACCGAACAGGAGTACGGCGGCATCATTCGGCACGGCGCCAAGCTTCTCTATGCCTTCAGCGAAGCGACCGTCCCGCGCATGACCGTCATCACGCGCAAGGCTTACGGTGGGGCTTACGTCGTCATGAACTCCAAGCACATTCGCAGCGACGTCTCGGTGGCGTGGCCGTCCGCGCAGATCGCGGTCATGGGGGCCGAGGGGGCCGTGAACGTGATTCACAGGCGCGAGATCTCGTCCGCGGACGACCCGGAGGCAAAACGAGCAGAGTTGATCGAGAGCTACTCCGAGCAGCTTCTAAACCCATACATCGCGGCCGAACGCGGCTACGTCGACGCGGTCATTGACCCTCGTGACACGCGCGTCCGCCTGCTCCGGAGTCTCGAGATGTTGCGCAGCAAGCGCGAATCTATTCCTCAGCGCAAGCACGGCAACGGACCGCTGTAGGGGCAGCTGCGATGACGGAGCATCTCGACAAGCCCGAGGACCTCACCATCGAGTCCATCTCGGGGAACCCGAGTCCCTCCGAGCGCGCCGCCATTGAGGTCGCCCTCAAGGAGCTCATCGAGTCCGAGCACCGCGCGCGGGCCGTCTCCATCTGGCGGCGCGCGTCTCGCTCGCAAGGCAGAAGACTCGGGATGCGCGACTACCGGGATCGTTTCGATTCCGAGGAGGCGTGGCGCCTGTCGCTTCGCTTTCCGAGCGGAGGCAGGGAGTATCCCGGGCTTAACGGCCGCGGAGACGCCAAGTAGCCGTTCGGCGTTCCGCATCTGGCTCCCGGCGACCACGTAGACATGGGCCGGCCCGTTACCGGGCCGGCCCGATCATGCCTAGAACACGACGAGCGCTTCATCGGTGAAGAACTCAACGACGAAATTGATGAAGAAGAATCCGAAAAAGACGACCGCGATCAGAAGGACTGCGTACTGCCACCACGATGGCCTGGCCGCGCGCGGCAACTTGCTGTTCAGGTAGATCAGGACGAACGGATAGATCAGGGCGCCGAGATTCGACATGTTTGCGGAGACCTGGATCAGCCTTACCGGCAGCGAAAGACGAATCAGGATCGCGATAATCACGATCAAGAGGCCCATGAAGACGAAGTAGAAGCGCCGAGGGTCGCCCTCCACCAGGCGCCTGAACCCCGGACTGATCCCGTTGAGCCCGTCGGTGAAGTTCCGGACCATGGCCTCGAAGATCCCCAGCTGCGTGCTGAACAGGATGAGTGTGCCGATGAGGACGGCCAGGAAGAAGAGGGGGCCTCCGTATTCATCCCGCAACACGGTCGCCACGAAGATGGGCACATTCTCCTCAGTGGGGGTCTCGCCGGACAGCTCAACCGCGTGGGTCATGAGGATCGTGGGAAGAAGCATGCCGAGGAAGGCGCCCACGAAGAAGACGCCCCACATATCGAGCAGCAGGTAGCGGTACCACCGCTTCCACAGCCGGGTGTTCTTGTCGTCGTCCGGGAAGGTGACCCCCGAAGATAGGACCTCCTTCCGCTCCCCACGGAGCCCCGCGATGTAGCCGATACGGCTGCCCATCCCGTAGCCCTTGTCCCGGTAGTGGCCCATCACGTACCAGTTAAGGCCGGAAGCCAGAGCGGCAAAGCCCGCGAGTCCACCGAGCTCGGTAGCGCTGATCCCCTCAGGCGGACGGGCGGGCGTGAACAACCCCCTGATGCCCTCCCACCAGATGTCGAGGGGCACGAGGGCGAGGTCCAGGATGATCAACGCGATCACGACGAAACCCACTATGGCCCAGTTGACGAGCTCGAGGCCCCTGGTCACGACCCGGGATAGCGCCGCGATGACGAAGACCAAAACCAGGAGCAGGGTTGCCAGCCACTGAGCGGCGGCCGTGTCTCCCGACGACTCGACGACCCGCCCCGTAAAGAGGGTGAAGAGCCCCTGGCCCGCGGAAGCGGCCCAGCCCCCCCAGATGAAGGCGAAGAAGATGATGAACACCGACAGCGGCACCCAGAACATGGCGCCGGGCGGGGTCCGTCCGAACCCCACCACCGGAACCTCGCCGGTGGCCACCACGTAGCGGGAGTGTTCGATGTTGTAGAGGGTCTGCAGGATGATCGACACGGTGATCACCCAGCCAACCCCCACGAATCCGAACTGTCCGACGCTCAGCGGTCCCAGCAGCCACTCGCCGGACCCAATCGAGATCCCCAGGGCGATCAGGCTGGGACCGAGGGCATACCGGACGATGTCCCGAGGCCCGAGCCTCTCGACGCCGAAGACCTCCTCCGGCGTGGGGAGATCGAGGAGTTCCAGTGGCGGTCTGCTAACCCCCAACTGGTAGCCGTTGGTCTCTCTCGCTTCTTGGCGAGCCATGACATCCCCCTTTGTCACGGGTCTCACAGCGGGCGCCGGCGTCACACCGATGGCCAAAATCACTCCAAACGCACCGCTTGGAGCCCTTTTTTGTGGGATTGACCTTACAACGCAATCACGAGCACACGAGAAACTTTTGTGCGGCCAGGGTCAGTCGAGAAGGGTGTAGGCAGGCAAGGTCAAAAAGTCGACGAACTCGTCGCTCAAGGCGACCTGTTCGAAAAGGCCGCGCGATTCGTCGGGACGGCCCTGCGAGTAGAACCACTCGTCGTCGCCGACCTCCGCACGGATGCGCTCGAGCTCCTCGTCCTCGATGGCGCGGACCAGCTCGGGCGTGATCGCCCGGCCGTCGGCCAGATGCTGCTTCGTGTGGACCCACTGCCACACTTGCGAGCGCGCTATCTCCGCCGTCGCCGCATCCTCCATGAGGTTGTAAATGGCGGCCGCCCCGTTGCCGCGCAACCATGACGAGATGTACTGGATGCCGACGTTGCAGTCGTTGCGCAGGCCCTCTTCGGTTATGCCTTCGCCTGCGGGTCCAACTCGCAAAAGATCCTCGGCCCCTACCGAGGCATCCTCGCGCAGGCGGTCGATCTGATTCGGACGATCGCCGAGCACCTTGTCGAACTCCTCTTGCGCGACCGATACGAGATCGGGGTGCGCGATCCACGTCCCGTCGAAGCCGTCGGTCGCCTCCCTGCGTTTGTCCTCGGCCACTTTGGCGAAAGCGGTTTCGTTGATGGCCGGGTCCTTGCGGCTCGGAATGAACGCAGCCATACCCCCCATCGCGCTCGCCCCTCGTCGGTGACACGTCTTGACCAGCAGCTCCGCATAGGCGCGCATGAAGGGGACCGTCATCGTGACCGAGTTTCGGTCGGGTAGGACGAACTCGGGCCGGGTTCTGAAGCATTTGATCAGCGAGAACATGTAGTCCCACCGTCCTGCGTTCAGACCGGCCGAATGATCACGCAGCTCGTAGAGGATCTCCTCCATCTCGAACGCCGCCGGTAGCGTTTCGATGAGCACGGTCGCCTTAGTCGATCCCCTGTCGATTCCCAGGGAGTCCTGGGAGTAGTTGAAGACGTCGTTCCAGAGGCGCGCCTCGAGGTGGTTCTCGATTTTTGGGAGGTAGAAGTAGGGGCCGCTTCCGGCGTCGAGCAGCCGACGCGCATTGTGGAAGAAGAAGAACCCGAAGTCGAAGAGGGCGCCCGACACCGCGTCTCCGTCGACCGCGAGGTGCTTCTCCTCGAGGTGCCAGCCGCGCGGGCGAACGATCAGAGTGGCCAGGTCGTCTCCCAGCCGGTACTGCTTGCCGTCCGGACTCGTGAACTCGATCGTCTTGTCGATGGCGTCGATCAGATTGACGTGACCTTGAGACATGTTGGCCCACGTCGGCGCGTTCGAGTCCTCGAAATCGGCCATGAAACAGCGCGCTCCCGAGTTGAGCGCGTTGATCATCATCTTGCGGTCCGTGGGCCCGGTTATCTCGACACGTCTGTCCTTGAGATCGGGGGGCAGAGGCGCCACTTGCCAATCGCTCGATCGCACTCCCTCGGTGCTCGACAGGAAGTCCAGAGTTCCGCCTGCTTCCAGGTCGGCCTGACGCTCGCGACGCATGCCCAGCAGGCGCAGTCTCTCGGCGTTGAACTCTCGTTGCAGGGATGCGACGAAACCAACGGCCTCGTCGGTGAAGATCTCCTTGACCCGTCCGTCGACGGGGCCGCGCAACTCGATGCCCATCTGTGCCTCCCGAATGAGGTTGGGGGAATCACTCAACCGTAGCGGCGGAGCGTCATCTTCGCGTTTCGTACAAGCTCGTCGCGACCTCGGGCGGTTCGATCACCTGAACGTAGTCCGCTTGTGCAGATATCCGGAACCGAAAGGGCGCCGGGCCCGCGACTCCCTGAAATCGTCCGCCGCTCGCTCCAGGAACGTCGGGAGGTCCTGTCCCCGTTGATCGAGCCACGCGGCCAATCCTCCAACCGAGGCGGGATCCTGAACCATTGCCTCGTAGGGGCTGGTGCCGCTGGAGATCGCGGGGGCCTCCGTGTTCTCCGGCATGAGGCCCGAGATGCTCGGATGGGGCCGACTCAAACGGGGCTCACCCGGGTCGCGACCGCGAAGAACCACGAGAGCAGAGCTGACGGCTCGTTCCGAGCTCTGGGCTTCGGCGGAGCTCCGCTGCGCCTCGCCGAGCGAAAGGCTCGGA
>WHSV01000063.1 GCA_009379915.1 Actinomycetota bacterium
CGGTCGACAAAGGTGATCTCTGATGTGCTGTCGGCCGCGTCGATGATCATCCGGGCGAGGTCGAGGATCTTTATCTCCTGTGGATTTCCGATATTCATTGGTCCGGTCACGCCGGCATTCAGCAGACGCCAAATGCCCTCGATCAAGTCGTCCACATAGCAAAGAGAACGAGTCTGAGCTCCCTCTCCGTGCACGGTGAGAGGCTGCCCCGCCAGGGCCTGCTTGATGAAGGTCGGAACCGCCCGCCCGTCGGCCTGGCGCATCCTGCGGCCAAAGGTGTTGAAAATCCGGATGATCCTGACGGGTATGCCGTGCGTTCGGTGGTAGGCCATCGTCATCGCCTCGGCATAGCGCTTGGCCTCGTCGTAAACGCCACGTGGACCGATCGGGTTGACGTTCCCCCAATAAGCCTCAGGTTGTGGATGCACGAGTGGATCTCCGTACACTTCGGAGGTCGACGCCAGGAAGAAGCCGGCGTTCTTGGCTTTTGCTAGGCCCAGCGCGTTCAGCGTCCCGATGGCACCGACCTTCAGTGTGTGGATCGGATGGTCCAGATAGTCGATCGGTGACGCGGGAGAGGCGAAGTGCAGGATCCAGTCGACGTCATCGTCGACCGAGAGATAGTTGGTGACGTCGTAATGCTCGAGTCGAAACCGTGCATGACCGGCCACCCCGTCCAGGTTGGAAGCCTTCCCCGTAAGGAAGGAGTCCAGACACAAGACGTCCCATCCCTCGGACAGAAGTCGTTCGCAAAGGTGGGAGCCGAGAAATCCCGCGCCCCCAGTGACAACTGCTCTGGGCATGATTCTCCGGTCTAGACGATGGGTGAGCGGCCGGTCGGATAGTAGGAGAAGCCGCGCTTCTCCATCTCCTCGGGCTCGAACATGTTACGCCCGTCGACGACCAGCGGGTAAGCCATCGCCTGCTTGAGGCGATCGAGGTCCAACGTCTTGAACTCCGCCCACTCCGTGCACAGGACCAGGCAGTGCGAGCCTGCCGCGGCGGTGTAGGGGTCGGATGCGACCTCGAGCTCCGGCATCTCAGACTTGGCGTTGGCCATGGCCTGTGGGTCGTAGCCAACGACAGTGGCGCCCTCAGCTTGCAGCTTGCGTCCCAGCGCGAGCGCGGGCGCAAACCTGACGTCATCCGTGTCCGGCTTGAACGACAATCCCAGGAGTGTGACCCTTTTCCCGTCGAGGTTCCAAAGCACGTCGATGATCTTGTCGGCAGTGGCATCGACCGCTTCGTCGTTGATCCGCTCGACCTCCTTCAGCAGGCCGAAGTCATAGCCCAGCCGCGAGGCGAGGCGCTCGAAGGCCTGGAGGTCCTTCGGGAAGCAATAACCTCCGTAGCCCAGGCCCGCATTGAGGAAGGAGCGTCCGATGCGCTCATCCGAGCCCATCACCTCGGCCACGGAGTCGACGTCGCCACCGGAACGTTCGCACATTCGCGCGAGAGCGTTCATGTAGGAGATCTTCATGGCCAGAAAGGCGTTGCAGGCGTGCTTCGAGAGCTCTGCCGTCTCGATGTTGGTCTCGACGAGCTTGGCGCCCTTCTCGACGAGCGGAGCGTAGATGGCACGCATGACTTCGAATGCCTCGGGCGACTCGGCGCCGACGAGGATTCGGTCCGGTTCCAAGGAGTCGCGAATGCCACTTCCTTCTCTGAGGAACTCAGGGTTGGACACCACGCTGAACTTGTCGATGAAGTCGGGACGCTCTCTCTCGAGCGTGCGCCTCACGCGTGCGGAGGTGCCTGCCGGGACGGTCGATTTCTCGACCACCACCACCCTGCCGCTAGCGTAGCGAGCCACGTCCTTAGCGGCCGACTCGACGGCGATCAAGTTCGCCTCGCCGGATGCTTTGGGTGGAGTTCCCACGCAAATGAAGACCACATCGGCATCCCGAATGGCCTCCTGTGAGTCGAACGAGAACCTGAGCTTGCCCGAGCCCAGTGTTTCCTCGAGAAGCTCGGTGAGTCCCGGTTCGAAGAAAGGTGCCTGACCTCGTTGGAGCGTCACGATCTTCTCTTCGTCGAGGTCGTTCCCGATCACATCATGGCCCAGATAGGCCATCGTGGCGCTCGTGATGAGTCCCACGTGACCGGTGCCGATTACCGCCACTTTCATATTCGTGCTCTTTTCATTAGTTGCCGACCTTGCCTCAACTTGCGCGCCGCGCTTGTGCTTCGGCGTTGGCGAGCTGCTCGTAGATCCAGGAGTACGTAGGCTTCATTCCGTCGGCGAGGAGCTTCGACGGTCCCCAGCCGAGAACCTCCGTTAGCAACGTGTTGTCGCTGTTGCGCCCCCTCACGCCCTGAGGCTTGGAGAGGTCGTGGCGCTTCCTGATCGTTTTTCCGGCGACGTTCGCCACAAGGTCTACGAGTCCATTGACGGTGATGAGTTCCTCGGTACCGAGGTTAAGCGGGGCCGAGTAGTCCGACTGCATGATCCGGAAGATACCCTCGACGCAGTCGTCGACGTACATGAAAGATCGCGTCTGCAGCCCGTCGCCCCAGACCTCGATCTCTCCGCCGTGGTCGGCGAGCGCAACCTTTCTGGAGATCGCAGCGGGTGCCTTTTCGCGGCCTCCGTCGTAGGTTCCAAGGGGGCCGTATACGTTGTGGAAACGAGCTACGCGTGTCGGGATGCGTCCCTCTTCGTCGTAGTACTCACACATCTTCTCTGCGTAGAGCTTTTCCCATCCGTATCCCTCTTCGGGCTGAGCGGGGTAGGCGTCGTCCTCTTTGAGGCCCCCCACGTCTGGCGTGTTCTGCATGTAAAGGGGGTAGATGCAGGCAGAGGACGAATAGAAGTAGCGGGCGACGCCGTTGAGCTCCGAAGCCTCGAGCATGTGCGCATTGATCAAGATGTTGTTGCTTGCGACATCGGCATGATTGCCCGATATGAAACCGATCCCGCCCATGTCCGCGGCGAGCTGATAAACCTCGTCCATGTCGCGCGTGGCCTCGATGCACGCCTCGCGCCGTCTCAGATCGAGGATGCGAAAGTCATCGGCAGCCGTAGGTTCGTACTCGGGCTCCTTGATGTCCACACCACGGACGTCGTAATCGCGAGCCTTCAAGAAGTTGACCATGTGATGCCCGATGAAGCCTCCGGCTCCGGCAACAAGAGCAGTACGTTTCACTCAAACCTCCTTGGTTGGTACGTGGATTGGGGGTGCCTCGAGTGTTGCTTGATAAACGGAATTGCCACCTGTCGGTCGTCTATGCTTCGCTTCGGCCTGCGACTTTCGCTCGCACATACTGGAGTCCGAAGAGGTACAGGAACCTCGGATTGCGAACGAGGTAACGTCGCCACAGGCGGCGAGGCTCCGAGAGCAGACGGAAGAGCCACTCGAGGCCCAGGCGCTGGAGAATGGAAGGAGCCTGCTTCTTGACGCCGGCGATGAAATCGAAGGCTGCCCCTACCCCCAGCATCACGGCGCCGATCTGATTCTTGTTGGAGTCCATCCACCGGTCCTGTTTTGGGCTTCCGATTCCGACGAACACCAGTCGCGCTCCGGAGGCGTTGATCTCCGCTACCTCGCGTTGACGTTCTTCGGGAGTCAGTTCCCTGAACGGCGGGCTGTGGGCGTATGTCACCTTGAGCTCCGGCCACCGCCTCCTCGCGACCTCGAGCAAGTCGTCGAGCACTTGAGGCGATCCCCCGTAGAAGCCGACGGGTATGCCGGAAACCTCGGCCCGGTCGAGAAGTATCTGGGTCAAGGTCGGCCCATAGGTACGGGTCGGTCCCTTGACTCCGAGCAGCTTCAAGCCCCAGACGAGCGGCATTCCATCGGGGGTGACGAGATCGGCTCGGTTCATGGCGTCCAGAAAGTCGTCACTCTCTCTGGTTTCCATCACGTTGTTGACGGAGGCCGCGCACACCATTCTGGATTCGCCGTTCTTGGCCCAGCTCATGATGCGATCCGATGCTTCCCTGTAGCTGGTTGCGTCGACCCGCATTCCAACGATGAAGCGCGACTCCACAGACTGTTCAAGCGCTGGCGCGGCGAAGTAGTCCTCGAGTTCTTCCCGTTCCTGCGCCATCAATAAGCACCTCGCCTGCGGAGCAGGACGCCAACTGTCTTGAGGATGATGAACAGATCGAGTGACAGTGCCCAGTTCTCGATATAGAAGAGATCGAGTCGAACGGCTTCTTCGGCGGAGAGATCGCTTCGACCGTTGACCTGCCACCAACCCGTTACTCCCGTGAGAACCTCGTGGCGAGGGGTCAGCAGCTCGGGATTCGCATTGACCTGCTCGACCGGCAACGGACGCGGACCGACGAGGCTCATGTCGCCCTTGACGACATTCAGCAACTGTGGCAACTCGTCGATGCTGAGCTTGCGGAGAACTCCACCCACCTTTGTCAGGCGAGGGTCATCCTCGACCTTGAAGAATGCGGCGGTCTTATCGGGAGCGTCTTCGGGCAGCAGGGAATCACCGTCGTGCGTCATGGTCCTGAACTTGAAGACGGTGAACTCTCGACCGCCCTTGGTAACCCGCTGCTGGCGGAACAGGACGGGTCCACGGGAAGTGAGCCCTATCGCAACCGCGGCCACCAGGATCACCGGGCTGCTCAGAATCAGACCCAGCGAGGCAAATGCAACATCGAAGCTCCGCTTCAGTGCCTCCTGAATCCGCGTCAGGCGAACCGGCCTCAGTGTGATCGCCATGAGGTCGTTGGCGACTGTTTGAACGGACAGCCTCGTCGTGAGGATCTCTGGAAGGTTGGCCGATACGCGGACCTCGGCGCCCGTCTGCCGTGCCGCCTGGACGACCTTTAGCATGTCCTCCGACCCCACCCCCGTCGAGGCGACGAACAAACACTCGGCCTCATGCTGCCGAATGAGGTCGGCGAGTGAATCGACATCTCCGATGGTCGGAAGACCGTTGGGCGAAGGGGAGAGCCCTGGAGACCCAACGTAGCCAATCGGCGCAAAACCAAGGCCGCGGCGTTTTAGGATCTCGGAAAGCCGGTGGGCCTCGTCGTTGGTTCCGACGACCAGCGTGCGCAAGGTGAGCCGACCGCTGCCTCTCAGTCTCCCAACCGCGAGCCTCCAGACGCGCCGACCCGCCAGCTCGAAGGTGAGGGCAAGCGTCAGGGACGAGGCCACAAACGCTTGAGACAGTCCGGCCTCGGCCCAGTAGCTCAGCAAGACGACCAGGAGCAGGCCGAAGCTACAGGCTCCGATGATGCGTCGAAACTCCTCGGACGCGGACAAGTGCTGGATCGAATAGAGACCGAAACAGTAGAAGATTGGCGTCCACAGCAGAGCGGCCGCCAGTGGGGCAACGTAGATCGGGTTGGGATTGGAAAGCCCATAGCTGACTACGTAAGAAGCCAGCAAGGCGGCGACGATGCAAAGAAAGTCGGTCGCCGCCAGCCCCAGTCCGATGTGTGAGTACCTCCTGAGGGCTCTGTCCCCGGTGAGGCCGGTTGCAGCGGCGGAATCCAGCGGATTGGCCGAAGCGTCGTTCTCGGGAACGGCGTCCAGCAGGATCTCCTGAACGCTCGCCTCGTCGTCTAGGGTGCGAACGAGGCTGAGGTCACCATTTCCCACAACGACGCGCGGAAGAGGTATGTCTTCCACACCCTCATCTGACCTTGCGGTCCTTTGCGCCGTGGCACTGCCGTCGAATGAAATGATGACACCTCTCCGCTCGCGTTCTGGGTACGGGACATCGACTGTCACTTTGCTCCCGATTACCAGCCTCCGGCCGGCCCTTTCTTCACGCTTTCTGACACCGCTGGGTTCTCTTTGAATCCCCTCGGATGTCACTCACCGTACACATGTGCCTACTCACCAGGAACCCACTTACGACCGTAGGATTTCTCCCGTGGCCGGATGAGTTACCGCCTGGCCGGTGACTATGAGTGAGGGCGTTCGCCCCCTAAGTCACTCTCCGTGACCATTCGGGGCAGTTGTCCTCGAGAGGCTCGAATTGGAAGGATGTCCGAAGAATTACTATGCCGTGCAAGCAGAGGGGGGAAAGGGGAGGAAAGAGAGAGATCGGGCGATTTCGGCTAATGCCTGCGGACGGAACTCGCCAGACCCCCGGTTGGCTCCGGGCGCCGCGAAGAGGCTGGTGCCACAAGCGAGCGCCGCTGTGGATCGCCGACGAGATCGGCGTAGCGCTCCTCGCACGATCGGTACCAGCGTCGCACGAGGACCGCCAGGGCGATCGCGGCAATCGTAAGTATTAAGAGAGCTATCGGTAGCATTGAGTTATAAGTGTCGCCTGTTACCCCAACGCGAGGAATCCCCCGGATGAGGGTATTTTGCGACCCCTCCGGGGGATCGGACCTTGGTCAATCGCCCGAAAAAGTCCCGATACCGGGGATCTGCTCGGGTCCCCGGCCCTGGAAGTCCTCCCGCCACTCGTCCCAGACCTGCTGGCTGGGCAGCTCGCAGCTCATCTGCACGCCCTGGTCGTTCTCGCCGTCCCACGCGCTGAGCACGTAGTTGTAGGGCTCGTCGATGTCGTCCCAGGGGGCGGCGATGTTGACCGAGTTCTGCTCGGTCATGTCCTCGATCTGGCCGAGGATCTCCTCGGAGGCGTCGGGCTTGTACCAGATCACGATCTGCCCGTGCTCCTGGTTGTGCACCAGCCGCTCCGGCTCGAGCGGGGCCTCGCTGAATCCGGCCTCGGCTATGGCCTCGGGGGGCCAGTGGTTTCCGGTCGTCGGCGGGTTGGCCTCGTATTGCACCCGCGTCCCCAGGTCGACGTGCTGGTTGCCCTCGGACTCGAAGGTCTCGCGCTCGGTGCAGTTCGCCTCCGACGCCGCAACCCCGACGTTGTCCGCGGGGTCCTCGGGCTGGAACAGGATGAGCAGCACGACGGCGATCGCGACCGCGGCCGCGATCCCGATCGTGATCATGTTCGCCCGGCGATGCTCTTTTTTCTGCCGCGCCTTCTTCGCCTCTTCGGCGAGCCGCCTCTGCTGCTTCTCGTGGAGTTTCTTGCTCACGGCAGGGGAGGCTACAGCAGGCAAGTAAGTACTGAGTAAATCGGGCGGATCGGCCGGCCCGATCTAGCGAAAGAGGTCCTCGTGCGGGGGTCGCGCTATCTCGGTCGCGGCGCCCCGGCCGAGGAGCACGGGCGCTCCTCTCACGATCGCGGCGCAGTTTCCCGTCGTCTTTCCCATCACCATCTCCGCGGCTCCGGCGAGCTCGTCCGCTACGCAGATCCTCGTGGCCGAGAGATCGCGCCCCTGGGTGTCGGTGGTTCCCCGGTAGTCGATGAAGGGTTCGAGCCCCGCGACGCCGATCGCGACGTTCGTCTGACCAATCCGCCAGGCCCGGCCAAAGGTGTCGCTGACGATGACCGCGACCTCGACCCCCAAGAGGTTCTCGAGCCGGGCGCGCAACCGGCGGGCCGAGAGATCCGGGTCCAGGGGAAGCAGGACGACGTTGTCGCCCTCGACGTTGCTGGCATCTACGCCCGCATTGGCGCAGACGAACCCGTGCCTCGTCTCGGAGATGACCATCTCTTTCTGGCGGCGGAGCACCCGCACGGACTCTGCCAGTGCGGCGACCCTCCGATCGCTTCCCGGGAGGAGGCGACCCTCCGCCTTCGAGACGACCTTATGCGCCACCACCAAGACGTCCCCCTCCTCGAGCCTTTCATGGCCGGCGGCGTCGGCTATCAGGGCGCCGAGGTCGTCGCCCGGTCGAACCTCGGGGATGCCGGGGAGGGGGGTGATGCTGATGCCGGTCACGTCAGCTCGAGCAACTCAGCGGCGAGACGCTCGGACGCGGCGTGGTCACCCATGATCGTGTCCAGGCTGGTCGCTCGCAGGCCGGTGGATTCGATGCGCGCCACCTGGTCTCCGTCCGACGCGTCCACCACGAATAAAGCGACGAAGTCCTCGTAGAGCCGGGCCACACCGGAGGCGCTGGCTTCGGCCCCCAGCGAGCGCAGCATCCTGTCCGCGGGCCCCTTCAGAGCGGCTCCCTTGATGATGGGCGAGATCGCGATGACGTTCGGGTGCGCTCGTAGCGCGTCTCGCACGCCCCCGAGGCCGAGGATGGGGCCAATCGAGACGAAGGGATTCGAGGGGCAGAGCACGATCACGTCGGCCCCGGCTATCGAGTCGAGCACCTCCGGGCCGGGAACGGCCCCCGGCAGGCCGGAGATGACGACCTCGGCGACCTCGGGGGCCGTCCGCTCCTTGACGAAGTACTCCTGGAAGTCCAGGGTGCGTCCGTCGGTCGTGACGATCTTGCTTCGCACTTCGTCATCCGACATCGGAAGGATACTCGCCCGAACCCCCAGTCTTCCGGTGAGCTCGTCCGTCACCTCACTCAGAGTCGCCCCCGACGCGAGCCGTGCGGTGCGGTGAAGGCAGGTCGCGAAATCCCGGTCACCGAGATTGAACCAGGCGTCCAGGCCGAGCGCCCGCATGCCGTCGATGACCGAGAAGGTGTCACCCTCGATGCCCCACCCCTTGCGCGTGTCGGCGATACCGGCGAGCCAGTAGGTGCAGATGTCGAGGTCGGGGCTCACGTGCACGCCGTAGATGACCGCGTCGTCCCCCGTGTTCACGACCGCGGTCAGGTCCGACCCGAGCCGTCGCTGCAGGCCGACGAGCAGCTTGCCCCCCCCGACCCCTCCCGCGAGCGCCGTGACCTTCATCGATGCAGCATAGGAGAGGGCCGGGGTGCCGGAATCAAACCAGAACCGGCACCAAGAGCAAAGGTGCACTTCACCGGGCTGGTCGGGCCAGTCCGGGAGGTTTTTGGCCTGGCAACCGCTGAGCGGGACTCAGGCCCAAAACCTGTGATGACCGACCTTCGGAGGGGCGTATCAACCCGGGCCGGCACCCAGTCGTCCCCCTTGATGCCTGCTTTGGCCGCGCACCCCGCCCAAATCGGCACGCCGCTCCCGCTGATAGCCTGCCCTGCGATGAGCGAACTCCAGACTCTGGCGAGCTCCGCCGCGCGCGGGCGGCGGCTCGACGCCAGCCAGGCGCGCAGGCTCGCCGCCCTCGCCGCCGCCGACCCTCGGGTGGTGGTCCGGGCCGCCGGTGAGTTGCGCGACGCGACCACCGGTCCGAGGATCACCTACTCGCGCAAGGTCTTCATCCCACTCACGAAGCTGTGCAGGGACGCCTGCGGTTACTGCACCTTCGCCCATCCCCCGATCGAGGGCCAGCGCGCGTTTATGACGATCGACGAGGTACTCGCCGTCGCCAAGCAGGGGGAGGCGGCGGGCTGTCGCGAGGCCCTGTTCACGTTGGGCGAGAAGCCCGAGCGCAAGTGGCGACGGGCGCGCGAGGAGCTCAATTCGATGGGCTTCGCCTCGACCGTCGAGTACCTCAGCGAGGCGTGCCGAGCCGTTCTCGAGCACACCTCGCTCCTGCCGCACACCAATCCCGGAACGCTGACACTCGGCGAAGCGGCCGCGCTCAAGGAGGTCAGCGTCAGCCAGGGAATGATGCTCGAGACCCTGTCCGAGCGCCTTCTCAGGCGGCCGATGGCCCACTTCGGCGCTCCGGACAAGAAGCCGGGGGTCCGCCTGGCGACCCTCGAGAACGCGGGCGAGGCACGCGTGCCCTTCACGACCGGAATACTCATCGGCATCGGCGAGACTCCGGCGGAGCGCATCGACGCGCTGATCGCCATCAGGGATTCTCACGAGCGGCACGGCCACGTCCAGGAAGTCATCGTGCAGAACTTCCGAGCCAAGCCGGGCACGTTGATGGCCGACGCCGGCGAGCCGCGGGTCGACGAGATCGCCTTGACGATTGCACTCGCCCGGCTCATCCTGCCGGCCGACGTCTCGCTCCAGGCGCCTCCGAACCTCACGCCGGGCGAGTACGGCAGGTACGTCGCCGCCGGGATCAACGACTGGGGCGGCGTCTCTCCCGTCACGATCGACCACGTCAATCCCGAGGCACCCTGGCCGAAGCTCCGGGAGCTCGGTGAGGTCACCGAGGCGCGCGGCTACTCCCTGACACAGCGCCTCGCGATCTACCCCTCGTACTGTGACTCGCCGAGCGCACTGGATCTCTGGGTGCACCGCGATCTCCGAGCGAAGGTTCTCGACGCGACCGACGGCGAGGGTTTTCCGCGGACCGACGAGTGGTACTCGGGGGCGGATCACGAGCCGCCCGACGAAGTCGCGCTGGCAGTTGAGCAGGGCCTTGCGGGTGCCTACCACGTGCCGGGCCGCGCCGTGCGAGTGCCCTTGAGCGAGACACTCGACAAGGCGGAGTCGGGCACGCGTCTGAGTGAGGACGAGATCGCGCTGCTGTTCACCTCGCACGGAGCCGAGACCGAACGCGTGTACGCGATCGCCGATCGCTTGCGTAGGGAAACGGTGGGGAACGAGGTCACCTACGTCGTCAACCGCAACATCAATTACACGAACATGTGCTACTTCAAGTGCGGGTTCTGTGCCTTCTCCAAAGGACCGAAGTCTCTGAATCTCAGAGGCGAGCCCTATCTGTTGACGCCGGAGGAGGTTGCGGGACGCGCGCGGGAGGCGTGGGAACTCGGCGCGACCGAGGTCTGCATGCAGGGCGGCATCCATCACAGCTTTACCGCGGACAACTACCTGGAGTATCTGCGCGCGGTGAAGGAAGCCCTACCCGCGATGCACGTCCACGCATTCACCGCTCTAGAGGTTGCTCAGGGTGCTCGAGCGTCGGGGTTGTCCATCGAGGACTTCTTGATCCAGTTGCGCGACGCGGGACTCAAGACCCTGCCCGGCACCGCGGCGGAGATACTCGACGACGACATCCGAGCCCTCATCTGCCCCGACAAGATCTCTACCGAACAGTGGTGCGAGGTGCATCGCATCGCGCACCGGCTCGGCCTCCGAAGCAACGCGACGATCATGTTCGGCACCGTTGAAGGACCGCGCAACTGGGCTCGACACCTCGTGGTCGTGCGTTCGCTTCACGACGCCATTGCGGCCGACGGTCATGCGGGTCTGTTCGAGTTCGTCCCCCTGCCGTTCGTTCACATGGCCGCTCCCATCTATCTGAGAGGGAGGGCGCGGCGCGGGCCGACCTTCGCCGAGGCGTTGAAGATGCATGCGATCGCGCGGATCGCACTCCATGGAGCGATCGACAACATCCAGGTCTCCTGGGTCAAGATGGGCGTAGAGGGCTCTAAGCTTGCTCTCCAGGCAGGGGCCAACGATCTCGGCGGCACCTTGATGAACGAGAACATCTCGCGCGCAGCCGGTGCCAGCCACGGTCAGGAACTCACTGCGGATGCGATGGTCGAACTCATCGAGTCCATCGGGCGAGTTCCTCGCCGTAGGACTACGCTGTACGAGACCGTTACGGCTTGAGCCGAACATCCATGAGCACTGAAACGACTTCGGTGCCGCGCTGGTCCGCGGACCCGGAAGCGGTGAATTCCCCTCCCGAACAGCCGAGCGTTCTGGCCGTCGTTGTAACCCACGATGGGCGTCGCTGGCTTCGGGATTCGCTCGTCGCGCTCGCGAACCAGAGTTACGAGCACATCGACATTCTGGTTGTTGATGATGCATCGACTCGCCCGCGCGAGGAACCGCGCCTCAAGCGAATAGTCAAGCGCCATCTTCGGCGGCGCCGATGGGGCTATCTCCGTACCCCGCGTCCTCTGGGGTACGGAGCCGCGATCAACTGGGCTCTGTCGCGTGTGCGAACCGACGCCGACTACCTGCTCTTCGTCCACGACGACGCGGCCCTGAGTTTGAGCTCCGTGGCAAAGATGGTCGAGCGACTGCGCCACGAGGATCGAACGGCGATCGTGGGACCCAAGATCGTTTCGTGGGATGACCCAAGTGTGCTCGAAGAGGTCGGCATGGCGATCGACCGGTTTGGCTATCCCTACAAGGGGCTCGAGCAGGGCGAGATCGATCTCGGTCAGCACGACCGAGCCACCGAGGTCTTCTACGTGACCAGCACGGTCATGCTCGTGCGTCACGAAGTCTTCAAACGGATGCGAGGTTTCGACGCGCATCTGGGCGCATACAGTGAGGACCTTGACCTCTGCTGGCGCGCGCGCCTGCTGGGTTACACCGTGCGGCTGGAACCGGGGGCCGTGGCGCGGCATGTGATTGCGATGGCGACGGCGCAACGGTCGACCCGTTTTGGCCCGCCGCGCTACTTCATCCGTCGCAACCGGTTGCACACCATTACCAAGAACGCGTCGGGGCTTCGTCTTCTGACGCTTATTCCTTTCTTCGTGTTGCTGACTTTCGGCGAGATGCTGGGCTTTCTCATCCTCAGAGAGCCGCGCGAGGTCGGAAACCTGGGGCGCGCGCTGATGTGGAATCTCGTTCGCTTCCCCCAGACGTTGGGTGAACGCCGCCGCGTTCAGAGCAGTCGCCAGGTCGGCGACACGGATCTGTCGCGGCTCATGGTGAGGCTTCCGTCCCGGCTTCGCGTCTACGCGCTCGACCAGGCCGAACGACTCGAAGAGACCTGGGGGCGGCGAGCCGACATCGTTTCACGCAAAACCACCCAGGCGCGCGTCGCAACGGCCCGAGTCAAGGGCCGGCAGGTCGCGGTGGTTGTCGCGCTGTTCCTGCTCGTCGTGTTGGGGTTCAGGGGTTTCTTCTGGGCGCCCGTTGCCACCTTCGGCGAGATCTTGCCTTTCCCCGAGGGTGCCACATCGATGTGGCGACAATGGGCCTCCCCCTGGCAGGACGCGGGCCTCGGTAGCCCCGGCCCGGCCCCCACTTCGTTCCTCGTATTGGGAGTAGTGCAGTTTCTCAGCTTCGGAGCGGTCGGCTTCGCGCAGAAGTTGCTGATTCTCCTCCTCGGGGTGACCGCGTTTCTTGGTGCAACGCGCCTCGTATCGGAGCTCGTCGATCGATTTGCTCGCTTCGCGACCGGGATCGTCTACACCCTTGGTGCAATCGGTTACGCGGGCCTGCGCGACGGGGCGCTAGGCGCTCTCGTTTTCGGGGCGGCAGCTCCCTTCGTGCTGCTCTCGATACTGAGACTGGTGGGATGGATTCGCCCGGCGCTGTGGTCCGCCGGGCGTGAGGTCGCAACCCTGGGCCTCTTTGCCGCTCTGTCGGCCGCGTTCGTGCCGGGGTCTCTGTTTCTCTATCTCGCGGCGGCGCTCTTGCTGGCCGCCTTGCGGACCTTCGTGGGGCGGAGCGGAACCGAATTGAAAGCGGTGGGTGGCTCCGTGATCGGCCTCGCGCTGGGATGGGCTCTTCTCCTTCCGTGGAGTCTCGGTTGGCTGGGTGAGGGGGGAGCACTGTCGGTCCTGGGCGCCGGGGCCCCGTTTGCCGATTTCGCGTCGCACTTCAACGGGCACGGAATGATGAGCGTGGTACTCGGTCAGACGCCCGAGGGTCCCGTGCTCTTCGGGCTGGCGCTTCCGATTCTGGGAATCGTTGCCGTCGCCACGGGCGCGGGCCAGCGACGTCGTATGGCGATTGCGCTCTGGGCCTTGATAGTGGGCATGGGCTTTCTGGTCACGGCCACCGCCTCCGGGATCCTGCCCCCCGTCGTCGCGACTCCCACCGAGATGGGAGTTTTGATCTCACTCGCCTTCTCTGGGCTGGCCGGCATTGCGGTTGCGGCGTTTCGTTTGGATCTTCCGCGAAGAGGGTTCGGAATCGTGCAGGGACTCACCGTTGCGGGCCTGGCGGCCGCGTTGTTTCTGGTGGCGGCCGGCCTTGCTCCCACCTTCGTGCGAGGCGATTGGGCCCCCGGCCGCGCCGACAGCGAGTCGCCGGAGACCTCCGAGATCGATCAGATAACTGCACTGTTGAAGGCCGATGCCGCGACGGAGGGCGAGTTTCGCGCGTTGTGGATCGGACGAGACTGGGCCGGTGGATTTGCGACGTCGGGCCGTCCGACCGCGAGCGCGTTCCTCACCGGCCCTCCCGGTCCCGAGCTGAACGACTTGTTCGCCGGCAACCCGGGTGAGGGAACGCGGCGCTTGAACGAGATCATCGACTCGATCGAGGCGGGAGAGACCGATCGCGGGGGCAACCTCTTGGGGAGCTTCAACATCCGATTCGTGATCGTAGATTTGGACTCCCGGACGAGACCGTGGGAGACGCAGCGGGACCTTGCACTCGTTCGACGAGAAGATGACTTCTTCGTGTTCCAGAACGACGCCGCACTCGCGCGCGCCGCCGTCTACGAGGAACTGCCCCACTACGTGGCTGCGATCGAGGAGGAGGATCCAGCTCTGGCGTCCGGCGAGCCCCCGGCGGAGCGCGCCGCCCTCATCCGCGAGAGTTCGTGGAAGTACAGAGCGGCGCCGTTATCGGGACCTGGCGTCGTCTTCCTGGCCGACTCCAACGACGAGAACTGGACCGCGACCAGCGACGGCGACGTGTTGGACCGCACCAACTCGGGCTGGGGCAACGCGTTCGAGGTCCTATCGGGCGAGGATGCGGCCCTCGAGCTCGAGTTTCCTCGCTCGTTGATTGATTACGGGTGGCTCGTTGCACTGCCTCTGCTGTGGCTCTTCATGATCGGGGCCGCCTTCCCGAGCCGCCGCGGCGAAAAGAGGAGGGCGCCTGCGTGATCGATCAGCAACGCGATATGACGTTGCTCCTCGTGGTGGGAGCGCTCATGCTCGCAGGCATCGGGTTCGACCTCGCGACGAACGACGCCGAGCCGGCCAGAGCCGAACGCAGTGGGTCCGCGTTCTTCGAACGAGCGCAGTTCTGCCCCTCTCGCATCCTCGAGGAGGGAGCGGGGGCCGAGGTCTCGATCGCCACGGCATCGCCCGAGCCCGTGCCGGTGGAGCTCGAACCGCTGGAGGACGAACCTCTCGAGCTGGCCGCCGGATCCACCGCTACGCGCCCGATCGAGGGCGTCGAACCCGTTGCCGTCGAGGGATTCGGGTCGCCCGTAGCGGCAGCCACGTCTCACTTCGTGGACGCACGCGTCGGCCGCGCCGGCTCCGTTGAGGGAATCGGGGCGGGGAACTGCGCAACGGACGCGTCGAGGAACTGGTACTTCCCGAATGGGGACAGCTCGGTCGCGACCGACTACCGGCTGGTAGTTGCAAACCCGTTCCCCGATGAAGCGGTGGTCCAAATCGATTTCCTGACCTCGGAGGGGGAGGAGACCTCGGCCCAGCTATCGGAGGTGGCCGTTGCCTCCGGACAGGTGGAGGTTGTTTCGGTCAGCGGCGCTTCCGTCCCCCAGGACCTGTTGTCGGTTCGGTTGCGCTCGGCGCGCGGCAGGGTCATCGCGTGGAAGGCGCTGTGGACCAAACCGGAGGGTCAGCCCCCCGGTTTCGAGTTCACACTCGGAGCACCGGCGCCCGACACGGAGTGGTACTTCCCGGCGGGCGAG
The DNA here is from genome assembly GCA_009379915.1 of Actinomycetota bacterium. Lineage (GTDB taxonomy): Bacteria > Actinomycetota > CADDZG01 > CADDZG01 > WHSQ01 > WHSV01. Next base: position 15,284 of record WHSV01000063.1, read on the forward strand.
GTGAGCGACCGAGCTCAACAGACGATCACGGTGATGAATCCGAACGAGGAGGAGTCTAGTGTTTCGGTGGCTCTCTCCACCGACGAGGGGCCCGTGCAGTCGTCCAGGCTCATCGAGATAGCGGTTGCACCCCAGTCCTCGAGGCAACTCGTCATCCCCAACCGGTTAGAAGCAAGAAGGCGCAACGTCGGCGGCATCAGCGCGGTTGTGTCTGTCGACAACGAGGTCCCGGTGGTGGCCGAGAGCACGACGACCTACGACGACGACGAGATGAGCGGACGCATCACGGAGGTTGGATCCGCAGACGTGTCGGATCGCTGGCTCGTCGCTCCACCCTCGCTCGAACCCACCACCGATTCGCTCGTCCTCCAGAACCCGACCACCGATGAGACGACCGTGAACGTTGTGATCTACGACGGGGGGTCGGAAGAGGGGGCCGGTGGAACCAGCCCGGAGAACCTCCAGGGCATCACGGTGCCACCGGGGCTGCGGGTATCGATCTCGCTGGAGGACATCGGGGGCAGCAGGGGGTCGTGGCTCGAGGTGGTAGCCGACAACGGCGAGGTGGTGGCCGAGCGCATCACCTTCAACGAATCTCGTTCGGATGCGTCCTCGGTCATGGGCCAGCCCGACTTCGGGGCACCGCTCCGGTAACTTCCCAAAACCAGGCGCCCAACGGGGGGAGTGGGTAGGGGCCGAGTTTCAGGACCAGCTCGAGTTGATCACGGGTCTAGAACCGAGCACCAAGGGGAAGTAGTTGGTGCGTGGCCGAGACCCAGTGGGCGGCGCCCGGCTTTCGGGGTTAATCCGCACGGAGGGCTCTCGGTGAGACCTCAGTGCGGAAAAAGTTCGGCCGGAGACGCCTTTTGCAAGAGGCTCGCCCTCAATGGTCGGATAGCGACCAGCTCGGCAGAAACCACTACCCGGACCACCTCGAAGCCGCACGACCGCGCCGGGCAAACTACCCAATCCGCTCCTCGGCGCCGGTTACTTGCTTCTATCTGGTCTAGCTGGCGATTTCGTCGAGCCGGGCCTCGAAGGCATCGGTCGCGTCCACGAAGGCCTCGAGTATCCGCCGTTGAGGAGCTGCGTCGGGCATGGCCTCGGGATGCCACTGCACGGCAACGACCCACGAGTGGTCGCGCGCCTCGAGGCCCTCGAGCACGCCGTCCATCGACCACGCGACGGCCTCGAGCCCCTCGGCGAGGCGGTCGACGCCCTGATGGTGGTGCGAGTTGACATCCAGGTTGGTTGCGCCCACGACCTCGGCGAGCACGCTGTCGGGATCGAGGCTCAATCCGTGCGCGGGCTTTGGGCTCGGCATGCCGACGTCGTGAGTGAGGCGCTTGGGATCGTCGGCGAGGTGTTGGTCCAGAGTGCCGCCGAAGTGGACGTTGAGCAGCTGCATGCCGTGGCAGATGCCCAGAATCGGCATGTCGCGCTCGAGCGCCACCCGGATGAGATTGAGCTCGAAGCGGTCCCTGCGGTGACTGATCCGGCTGGTCCGGGGGTGGGTCTCGCGGCCGTACCAGGCGGGGTCGATGTCGCCGCCACCCGGCAGCAGCAGGCCGACGGCACCGTCGAGGACCGACGTGTCGTTCTCATCGACGCCGGTGACGGCCTCCAGGCCGGCGGGCACCGTCTCGTCGGCCAGCAGTTGAAAGGTCGAGATTACGCGCGCGCGCCCCTCCGCCCTCTGGACCGCCTCCACGTAAGAGAGCGGCAGACGGCCGTGGTCCTTTCGCAGCTGACCGATGACTGCAATGAAGCCCTCTGGCTGCGTGTTAGAGAAAGCGTCGATCTTCAGTCCCTCCGCCTCATGAACTGGAGCGAACAAGTGTCCGAGGATATTCGTTTTGAAACTGTCGCCATACACGTTGGACAGGACCCCGACCCCACTACCGGATCGGCCGTGGTCCCTATCTATCAAACATCGACTTATGTCCAACAAGCTGTAGGAGCGCACAAAGGATTTGAATATTCTCGGACCGACAATCCCACACGCCGCGCCTTGGAGATCTGCTTAGCCGCTCTGGAGGGAACCGAGCATTGCGTTTCCTTCGCCTCGGGCATGGCCGCCATCACGACGCTGGCGATGACGTTGAGCTCGGGGGCCAGGGTGCTGATCCCCGACGATGTCTACGGAGGCACTCACAGGCTTTTCGCCAAAGTCTTCAACCAACTCGGCCTCTCCTTCGAGGCGGTGGACATGACCGACCTCGCCACGGTCGCCGCCGCATGTGACGCCGGCGTCGAGCTGCTCATCGCCGAGACGCCGACGAACCCACTGCTGAAGATTCTCGATCTGGCCGAGCTTGCACGCCTGGGACACGATGCAGGTGCGCTCGTCGTGGTGGACAACACCTTTGCCACCCCCTACATCCAACGGCCGCTGGATTTCGGCGCCGACGCGGTCGTGTACTCGGCGACCAAGTATCTCGGCGGTCACTCCGACCTCGTCATGGGCGCGGTCGCCACCGGCAACGACGATCTGGCCGAGCGACTGCGCTTCCTGCAGAACGCGGTGGGCGCGGTACCCGGACCCATGGACTGCTGGCTGCTCCTGCGGGGGCTGAAAACCCTCGCCGTCCGGATGCGCGCTCACTGCGAGGGGGCCGAACGGGTGGCGGTGCACCTCGAGTCTCATCCCGCGGTGACCCGAGTCCACTATCCGGGGAGCCCGGGCTTTCCCGGCCACGACGTCGCGGCCCGGCAGATGGCGGGATCCGGGACGCCCCTGTACGGGGGCATGGTCGGCTTCGAGGTCGCCGCCGAGGATCTGGCGCTCGCCGTCTGCTCTCGGACGAAGCTGTTCTGGCTGGGCGAGAGCCTCGGTGGGGTCGAGAGCCTCATCGAGCACCCCGGCAAGATGACCCACGCCAGCCTGATCGGCTCGGGCTTCGAGGTCTCGGACTCGCTCGTGAGGCTGTCGGTCGGGATCGAGCACCCCGACGACCTCACGGCCGACCTCGACCAGGCGCTGAGCGCAGGGTAGCGACAGACCTCCATAAGAGCGTTCTCCTCCCTGTCTCACCCGGACCTAATG
>WHSV01000064.1 GCA_009379915.1 Actinomycetota bacterium
TAGTCGTTGGGTGATGTTCTCGGCGTTCACCTCGCCGAGCCCTGCGACATCTGGCGATCCAAGGGCCCCTGTGAGGTTCTCGGTCAGGCGGTTGTTGAGAATGGCTCCGAACAATGCGATTCCGACGGTGCCACCGATCGACCGAAAGAACATCGAAGCCGACGTCGCTATACCGAGCTCGGATTGGTGGACCGAGTTCTGAACCGCGAGGACGATCACCTGCATCGTGTTACCGAGTCCACTACCAATGACGATCATGGCGATTACAACCTCGGTCCGACTCGTGTCCACATCGAAACTGGCGAGGAGAGAGAATCCGACAACCATGAGCGCGGTTCCAATGATGGGAAAGATCCGGTAGCGCCCCGTGCTAGAGATGAGCCGCCCGGAGATGATCGACATGACGATGATCCCCAGCATCAAGGGCGTTAGCAGCAATCCCGCGTTCGTCGCACTCGCTCCGGTAACGACCTGGAGAAAGACCGGCAGGTACACGATGGCTCCGAACATGGCGATTCCCACGAGGAGACCCAGGGCCGACCCGACGTTGAAGATCGAGTTGCGAAAGAGATGTTGCGGGAGGATCGGCTCGGATGCGCGCCGCTCCTGAACGACGAACAAGCCGGCCGCGATCGCTGCAACGACGAGCAAACCGAGGATCATGCCCGAGCCCCAGGCGTAGGTGCTTCCCCCCCACACGAGAGCCAGCAGCAGCGAAGTCGCGCCCGTCGACAGGAGCGCTGCCCCCGCGTAATCAATGTCGTGATCGCGTTGCGTGAAGGGAAGGTCGAGTGCAAACGAGGTGACGAGCAGAGCCACGAGGCCGATCGGAAGGTTGATGTAGAAGACCCAGCGCCAGGAGAGGTTGTCGGAAAAGAACCCGCCCAATAGCGGGCCGACCACGCTCGCGAAAGCGAAGACCGCGCCGAGATAACCCTGGTAGCGACCGCGCTCGCGCGGCGAAAGAATGTCGCCGATGATCGCCATGGTCAGAGAAATCAGACCTCCCGCGCCGAGACCTTGGAGCGCGCGGAAGAACACGAGTTGCAGCATGGATTGGGCCGCACCCGACGACGCGGAGCCGATGAGAAAGATGACGATCGCGGCCTGGAAGATCCGCTTGCGCCCGTAGATGTCGCTGATCTTTCCGTACAGCGGCACCGAAACGGTCGCCGCGAGCATGTATGCGGTCACGACCCAGGAGAGAGACTCGACGCCGCCGAGCTCACCGACGATCTTGAGCGTCGCGGTCGCGACGATTGTCTGGTCGAGTGCGGCAAGCAGCAGCCCGAGCATCAGGCCCGAGAAGATGATCATGATGCGCTTGTGCGAGAGGCCCCCGGCGGGGGCAGTCGCCTGCCGCGCCACTAGGCTTTGACCTTCGACTTGGGCGGGGGGGCCAGGATGCGCCTTTCCTCGGAATCGAGGACCTCGAGCAGTGCCTCGTAGCCGCGTCCGAGCTCGGCGCGAGCGGTCGGAGCGAGCTTCCCGAGCAGAGATATCAGTTGTGTCTCGAGCGCTCTCTCGGCTCGCTTCAGCTCGCGGCGGCCCGCGCTCGTCAACCGCAGCACGGCGGCTCGCCCGTCCCTTGGATCTGAGTTGCGCTCGACCCATCCGCATCGAACGAGCGACTCGACCACCGACGACATGGTCGGGGACGAGACCCACGTGTGGGCCGCGAGCTCGGAGTTGCGACACTCCTCCTGCGCGAGACGCACGAGGATCCGGTAGCGCAGGAGGGACACCGGCTCGGGAAGGCGCTCGAGGAGCACCTCCATCAGGCGACCGAGGCGCGGAGCGACGGCGATGACTTGCCGGGCGACATCTTCTTCGGTGGTGGTCTCGGAAACCGTCATAGCCTGCCCACGCTAACACCGATAGTTAGGTTCCCTAACTAAGTGAGCATCACCGGGCGCTGTGCGATACCGGGCAACAGGCGCATTAGCGGCCTGGGAGCGGACACCCCGGGGGGTGCCGGGAGAGAATCGTCGACGTGGCAAACCAGCGCGTTCAATCTCGCCCTCCTGGCGGTCGGCTTCTTCCTGCCGCCGTTCAGAGCCTGGGACATCGTGTTGAGCTGCCTGATCGCTCTCCCGTTCTCGGGGATCGGCGGCCTGGTCACCTTCCGACGCCCCTCCAATCCCGTCGGGTGGTTGATGCTCGGCTTCGGGGCCGTTGCCGCGTTCAACTTCGCCGCGACTCAATACTTCACATACGGGGCGGTCTTCCATCCGGGCGCGCTTCCGGGAACCGATCTCGTGATCTCATTGGCGGTTCACACCTGGCATCCGGGGTTCGCCTTCTTCATCCTCGCCTTCTTCCTCTTTCCCGACGGCCGTCCGCTCTCACCGCGCTGGCGCGTCGCCGCCGTCGCCACCGCGGTCCTCGGTCTCACCGGAGTGGCCACGGGGATGTTCGAGTTCGAGTTCCAGCGAACGCTTGAGCCGGCCGTCGCCGCGTACATGAACCCCCTGTTCGAGGGTCTGCCTCGGGCGATCGGCGACATCGTGTTTGGGACTGTAGTGATCTTGATGGTCGTGATGTTCGTACGCGCGGCGATCAGCATCATGATTCGCTTGCGCCGCGCGCGCGGCGCCGAACGGCAACAAATGAAATGGGTTGCCTACTCGATCGTGTTGGCCGCGGTAGCATTACCGACGAGCGTGCTGGTGATCGGCAACGGCTCGTTCGGCGCTCCGCTGTTTGGCCTCATCCCCATCTCGATGGCGATCGCCATTCTTCGCTACCGTCTCTTCGATATCGACCGGTTGATACGGCGAACGATCGTCTACGCGGCGGTAACCGTGGTGCTCGGAAGCTCGTACTTCCTCCTCGCCGGACTCGTGCCCCCGTGGCCGGTGACGAGGACACACCCGCGGTCTTCGTCGCCGCAGTGACGCTGTTGCTCGCCGCCGCCTTCCGGCCGGTTCACAACCGCATTCAGTCGATGGTGGACCGTCGCTTCAACCGGCGACGCTACGACGCTTCGACCATCACCGAGGCCTTTGCGACGCGCCTGCGAGACGAGTTGGATATCGACACGCTCAGTTCGGAGTTGGTCGCGACCGTCAGCGACTCGATGGAGCCGGCGCACGTCTCGGTGTGTGGCTGAGGCGGAAGACGGCAAGCCAGACCTAGAAGTCGGGGACTCGCATTCGAAGTCGATCGACCAGCTCGAAGGTCACCGGACTGACGAGATCGATGAGCTCGCCGTCGCAATTGAACTCGATCGCCGGCTCGGCCTCGATCTCGAACCGGCGTGCACGCCGAATGGTGACGTTGTCGATGCTCTGGTGGGCACCGCGTTTGACGGTCGCCGCCAGCTTGAGCGCATCTGCAACTCCCTCGGCCGGGAGCACACAGAGATCGAGCTCGCCGTCCGTCGGGTCCGCGTCGGGCCACACGGTGATTCCACCCCCCGCCGTCTTGCCGTTGCCGACGCCTGCCGCGACGACGTCGGAGTACTCCTCGCCGTCGACATGCATCGTCCAGCACGTAAGGTCGGCCGCTGCTTTTGTGCCCCCCACCCAGAAGGCGAGAGGTCCTAAACGCGCCTTGACGTCGCCCTCGATCGCCCGGTTCACCTTGACCGGAAACCCGCCCATGCAGGCGTTGACGAACAGTTGGTCAACCGACGCGCCGCTCGCGCGGCCGACGTCGAGGAAGGTGTCCGTGCCATCGACCACTTGTTGTGCCGCGGCAACCGGATCTGAATCGAGACCGAGCGTGCGCGCGAGGTCGTTGCCCGTGCCCATGGGGACGAGCGCAAAGGTGCGGCCCTCGAAGTCGCCGGCCAAACCGTTGACCGTGCAGTTCATCGTGCCGTCACCGCCGGCGGACACGATCAGCCCCTCTTCGTCACCGAGTGCCTGTCGGATGTCGTCACCGAAACTGTCGGCGGCCTGGGGCTGGACGCGATCGACCGGACCCAACGACGAAAGTCGTTGTTCGACCTCCTGGAGAACCTCGTCGTCGGAGCTACCGGAGGACGAGTTGCTGACGAGAATGATTCGCATCATGTCCGGGAAGTTACCCCGGGGAAAAGGCTCAACCCCGAAAGGGGCGAAGTGGATCGACTAGGTGCGCAGAACCTGGAGCCCGGTTGGAGCCCTCGAGCCGCCGTGGATTCGACCGAGACGCGACCCCTTGCGGAGTTGGCCGTCCATCGCACCGGGGGGAAGTACGCTGGCTCGCTATGAGAGCCCAGGTCACACGACCCTGGCAGCCGTTCGGGGTAGCCCTCGCCGCTCTGGCGATCGTCACGATTGCGGTCTTCAGGATGCCCGACTCGCTGATCGTCCAGCTTCAGACGAACGGACCGTTCACGAGCGTCCAGGCGGACTGGGCCTACCGTCTGCTCGCGCTCGCCGCGGCCGCGCAGGCGATGTTCGTCGGCTTCGTGGTTCTCCGCATCAAACGAGTCCAGAGCTCGATCGAGAAGGACCCCAAACTGGGCGAGATGTCGAAGGACCAGATCGCGGCGTCTCTCGGGAGGGCGGGGGCGGGCATGGCCATGCTGACGTTGCTCTACGGGCTCTCCGCTCTGTTCATCGGAGGCCAGAGGGCAGGGTTCTGGCTCTTCCTCGTCCTCACGCTCATCCAACTCGCCTGGTACTTCCGCCAGACCGGGGTCATCTCGCAGTGGCTCGAATTCCAACCCGAACCGACTCCTCACCGCATCCGCGATGTGTGGCGCAAGGAACCACCGGATTACGTTCCTCCGCTGACCCGAGGCCTGACGGGCAGCGAGCAGAGGTGAGCGGCCTCGGGGGCCGGACCCGGTCCGCCCCCGGCCACCCCGCAATCATCTGCGGCGACCGCTCGCTCTCTTTCAGAGAGCTGGAGGACCTCCAGGCGCGCCTCGTGGGCTTCTTGCGAGACGCCTCGGTCCGGACGAGCGACCGCGTCGCCGTCCTCGCCGCGAACTCGATCGAGCTCCTCGTCGTGACCGTCGGCTGCTTGCGGGCGGGGATCGTTCCCGTCCCGATCTCTCCGCTGCTGACCGAGCCGGAGCGCGCCCACATGTTGGAGGACTCGGGGGCCCGGCTGCTGCTCGCCGATCGAGCCATCCCGGCCCCCGTCGGGCGGACGGTGATGATGCAGGAGCTGGCTCAAGAGCTGCGCGGGTCCGAGCCGGCCGCTCTCTGTGATGTGACCCTGACCCGGCCCATGCACTACACCTCTGGAACGACCGGCCGGCCGAAGGGCGTCTTGGTTGCACCCACCGACGAGGCCGCCGCGAAGGTTCGATCCGAGGCCTTCCGAGCCGAGTGGGACATGACCGAGGCGGACGTTCACCTCGTCTGCTCTCCGCTGACGCACTCCGGCCCACATCGCTTCGCTCTGCGCACCCTCGAGGCCGGAGGCTCGGTCGTTCTTCAAGAGCGATTCGACGCCGCAGCCACCCTGGCCGCCATCGAGCATCACCGGGTCACGTCCACGTTCATGGTCCCGACCCATCTGGAGCGCATCTTCGCCCTCGGACCAGACGAGCTCCGGGCCCACGATCTATCGTCGCTCCGGCTGCTCGCTCATGCGGGGGCCCCGATCCGACGCGTCACCAAGCAGCGGGCGATGAAGCTGTTCCCCGCCGACAGCGTCTGGGAGTTCTACGGCTCGACCGAGGGTGGCTTCACGAGTCTCTCCCCGCGCGAGGCGATCGATCACCCCGGGAGCGTCGGCCGCCCCACCGAGGGGGCGGCCATCGAGATCAGGGACAGGAACTCGGGTCGCCGGCTCGATCCCGGTGACGTCGGCGTCATATGGATGCGCGACCCGCGGGCCGAGCGCTTCGAGTACTGGGGGGACGAGGCCGCCACGGCTGCGGCCCGGGACGGCGATGCCTTCACGGTGGACGACCTCGGTCGTCTGGACGACGACGGCTATCTCTATCTCGTGGGCCGCCCCGGAGAGCTCATCATCAGCGGGGGAGTCAACGTCTACCCCAGAGAGGTCGAGGAGGCTCTGGTGGGTCACCCTCAGGTGTCCGAGGCGCTGGTCTTCGGCGCCGACGACCCGGAGTGGGGCCAGCAGGTGAGGGCGCTGATCGTCCCCGCCCCCGGCGGCTCGCCGGAACCCGGAGCGGTGCGAGCCTGGCTCCGAGGTCGCCTCGCCCCGCACAAATGCCCCCGAACCGTCGAGGTCGTCGACGAGCTACCGAGGACGACGACGGGCAAGCTCAAGCGAACCGGGGGGCACGCCACGGGGGTCTCGCCGGGCTAATCCGGGAGCGTCGGGGTGAGTTGGTGGGTTCTCGGCCTCGGGTCCGCTCAGAGGAGTCTCGCCGGGACGAAACCCGGCCTCGACGGACCCGTTCACGGCAGGCTTTGGGTCTGGCAACCGCTCCGCGGTACCGAGACCCAAAACGTGGCCGAAGCGGGCGGATCGACCCGCGCACCCGGCCAACCGCCCCGGTGGATGCTGGTTTTGGCCTTACCGGTCCGAAAAACCCCCGAAGCGGACGGATCGAACCCCGCACCTAACGACTTCTTCCCCGGGGCGCCCGATGACTAAGTGGCCCACTAGGTGACCCAGACGATGTCGCCGCCGTGGGGACCGCTCCGTGCGAGCACGGTCTCCTCGCCGCTCGGCCACATCCTCAGGCGCACCGGGAAACCGCTCATCCCGGGATCGGGCTCGAGGGTGAGGTGCGCCAAGGGTGCCCCCTCGGTTGCCCGCGCGCCGGCCCGCTCGAGCAGTCGGAGGAACTCGGCTCTCTCTTGATCCGAGAGGTATTGGAGCACGATGGAGTGGAAGACCACCGTCGCCATGCCGTCGGCCGGTTGCTCGAGCAACCCCGGAAGCCACGTCTCCGCCGACTCCTCGTCGACTTCGACCGGCACCGACGAAGCCTCCGCCAACGCACCGCGCGTTCGCTCCACTCTTTCGACCTGGTCGGGCCACACCGCGCTCAGAAGACGGATTCGGTCGTTCTCGTTCAGCGGGTTCAGAGCGCTCGGATCACACCCGCGCCGTTCTGCGATCTCAACGCGAGCATCGAGATGTGGCGGCGGCGCGTCCCACATCATGCGCACGGCCGAGTCGGGCCGCCCCCACGACCCTTTGGCTGATTCGTAGCGATACCGATCCCATCGCAGGTTCAGTCCCGCCGACGAGCCGACCTCGAGCAGGCGCAGAGGTCGGCCGGTGACATGGGCGATTCGCAGCCAGCCTCCGATGAGAGCCGCGCAGCGGCCGACCTCGTTCGTCTGGACCGGAAAGCCGCTCAGCGTCCGAACCTCCTCCGTGTGCTCTTCGAGAGCGGACACGAAGGCGGGCCAGGCCTGGCCGGGCCTGCCCGCTCCCCCCACCGATGGGTAGAAGCGCGCCAGCTCGGGGGCCAGATCTCTCAACACGAGAGCATGCATCGCCGCCATGAAACGAAGGGGCAGCATCACCTCGAGCAGGGGTGCCGGTAGGTGGTCTCGCAGCGCGATCCACACCGCTCCACCGCGCCGGGCATCGCTTGCAGCCTCGATCAGCAAAGTTGCATAAAGCTTGGAACCGAGACGCTCACACCACTCCGCTTGCTGATTGAGCTGTTCGGCCAGCTCGGTCCGTGCGCCGGTCGTCACCCGTTCTCAGAAGAGGGCGAGAGCGAGTTGGCGGCGAGCAACTTGTGCCCGTGGATCGTCCGTGGGGAGCGTTTCCAGCAAACTTACGAGATGGCTGCGAAGACTCTCTCGCTCGTCGCCGGTCGTGACTCGCACTCCCGCGACCAGCAGGTCCAAGGCCTCCTCGTAGTCCCCGCGCGCGGCCAGCACATCGGACAGCGCGAGGGCGGCATCGATGTCGTTGGGATCGTTTCGGAGTCGCCGCCTGAATTCGTCTTCGTTGCCGCCGGCTCGAAGCTGAAGCTCGACGCGATTCAGTGCGGACTTGGCGTCGCGGTGCCCGGGGTCCTCGCTCACGGCCTCCCGATAGCGTTGAGCGGCCGTCTCCAGATCACCGCCCGCCTCGGCGGCTGAACCCTCCTCGACGAGACGATCGGCGGCCGACGGACCGAGCTGAGCGAGCCAGTTCCTCACATGAGGCTCGGGGAGCGCGCCGGTGAACTCTGCGACGACCCGACCGTCCCTGAAGCCCTTCACTGCCGGAATTCCCTGGATCCCCATCGAGCCGGCGACCTGTTGGTTCGCGTCGACGTCGACCTTCGCGAGGATCCACGCTCCGTCGGCCTCGTCGGCCAGGCTCTCCAGAACAGGAGTAAGGGCGCGGCACGGGGGGCACCAGTCGGCCCAGAAATCTACCACCACGGGAGCCTCGAAGCTCTTCTCTACGACGTCTGTCTGAAATGTCTGATCGCTTACGTCAACGTAATTGCTCATGTCGTTAGCAACGCTTCCAGTCTACTCGGGCTTCCCGTGGAAGCGGGCGGTTGTCGAAACCACGCGCCGAACGGGTGATGATTGTCACCCATGGAGGCGCCGTGAGCATGCAGCTAGCCCACGAGAAGTGGTTCGTCGACGACTCCAGCGCCTATCCTGCGGACTGGAGCTTCTTCTTCGAAGCGCCGACGCTGCTCTTTGCCGGCGCGGCCGTCGGGATCGCTCTTCTCTGGCGGTGGGCGGCGGTGCGCTTCCTGCCGGTGCCCGAACTGCGGCTCTTGACTCCGCTCGCGCGTCTCGGCCCCTGGATCCCGCGCATCCTGGGCATCCACCTGGGAGTGTCGCTGCTGTCCCTTGCGGTGGACGACGCCTACCTCGCTCCTCAACTCGTCGTGCCCGACGGCGTCGGCGGCGTCCTCCTGGCGCTGACGGAGGGCATCATCGGCGTCTGGCTGATCTCGGGCGTCTACCTTCGTCCCGCAGCGCTCGGGGTCGTCCTCCTCGGCCCCCTCGGATTGGTGCTGGCAGGTCCCGTCGAGGTGCTCGAGGCATGCGATCTCCTGGGTCTGGCTCTGTTCCTCGTGATCCTGCCGCCGGGTCCAAGCGAATGGGGGCGGGCGGAGGTTGCACCCAATGTGGAGATCGCCGCTCTCTATTGCCTCCGCGTTCTGCTCGGCTCGGCTCTCATCGTGCTTGCCTTCAGCGAGAAGCTGGCGAACCCCGAACTCGCTCGTCAGTTTCTCGACGACTATCCGGCGCTCAACGTCTTCGAGGCAGTCGGCGTCGACCTCGCCCCCGACACCTTCATTCGCCTAGCCGGGGCCGTTGAGCTGTTATTCGGGATCATGCTCATCTCAGGTGCGGCTCCACAACTCACGATCCTGATCGCGGGCATTCCGTTCAACACGACGCTGTTCTTTCTTGGCCGTGTCGAGCTCATCGGTCACCTTCCGATCTACGGAGCGATGCTCGCCCTTCTCGTCTACGGGTCGAGCCCCCGACACGCTTACATGGTCCGTGAACTGTGGCCCTTCGGCAGATCAAGAAAGGAGCCAGCTACTCGACCAGGCGGCCGGTGATGTCGAGTTCCTCCGCGGGTGCTGCCCACCGTCTGAGCTCGCCGGGCACTTCGGGCACTTGTTCGTGTGCGAGCTTCAGTTCGCCGTCGTCCGTCAGATCGCACCTGACGTTCACCGCGAGGGCCTCGTCGAGGTCCGGATAGTCCGAGCGGTTGTGGCACCCGCGCGTCTCCCGACGCTCGAGCGCACCAAGCACGGTCGCGCGGCCCGTGACGAGGGCGGCGCGCAGGTCGAGAGCGTGAGCGAGGTCGACGTAGCCCTCACTCGAGGGCCTGACGTCAACGTCGTCGAGCAAGCCCTCGATTCGATCGATCTCGTCGAGGCCGGTGCCCAACCCCTCCGCGCTCCGCACCACGCCACAGTGTTCCCACATAGTGTTGCGGAGCGCGCGCTGCAGAGGCCGAGCGAACTCGCTTCCAGGATGAATGAGCGAGTCCAGCTCGTCGCCGGCCGCCTTCACGACGGAACGGGATCGAAGCTGTGAGTCGCGTTCCCGCGACAACTTCGCCGCAGCCTCTCCCGCGCGACGACCGAAGACGATGGTCTCAGTAAGCGAGTTTCCACCGAGCCGGTTGGCTCCGTGTAAACCCGCGGTGACCTCCCCCACCGCGTACAGTCCTTCGACATCCGTGGCGTGCGTCTCCGGCTCGACGACGACCCCACCCATCGAGTAGTGCGCCGTCGGCGCGACCTCCATGGGTGAACTAGAGATGTCGAGCATCTGGTACTCGATGAACTGCCTGTACATGCGCGGCACCTTCTCGAGGATCGTGTCCTTGTCGATGTGGCTGACATCGAGGAACACTCCACCGTTAGGACCACCTCGGCCCTCGAGGATCTCGGTGTAGTTGGCAAGCGCGACCCTGTCGCGAGCGGACAACTCCAATCGTTCCGGGTCGTAACGCTCCATGAAGCGCTCGCCCTTCGAGTTGTAGAGACGGCCGCCCTCGCCGCGCACCGCCTCGGTCACGAGCGTTCCTGCAATCTGCTCGGGTATCACCATTCCCGTCGGGTGGAACTGGACGAGCTCCATGTCCGCGAGCCTGCAACCCGCGCGCAGCGCCAGATACATGCCGTCTCCGTTGTTCTCGTCGCGACGCGATGAGCTCCGTCGCCAGATGCGGGTGTGCCCTCCGGCTGCAAGCACGACCGCGTCTGCGAGGAACACGTTCCGCGCTCCGGTGTCCACGTCGAACGCGTGAGCCCCGAAGCAGGTGCCGCCGTCGACCAGAAGACTCGAGACATACAACCCGTCGACCACCTCGATCCCGAGCTCGACGACCTTCCGGCCGAGGGCCTGGATCATCGCGCGGCCCGTGAAGTCGCCCGCGTAGCAGGTGCGTCGGTAGGTGTGGGCTCCGAAATAACGCTGGTCGATGCGACCGTCGGGCGTACGCGCGAACTCGCAGCCCCACTCGTCCAGCTCTGCGATGGCCTCGGGCGCCTCGCGCGCCATCAACTCGACCACACGGGGATCGCTCAGGAAGTAGCCCTCACACATCGTGTCGGCGAAATGCTGCCGCCAGGTGTCTTGTGGGTCGCGGGTCCCGAGCGCCGCGTTGATCCCGCCGGCCGCGAGCACGCTGTGTGCGTCCTTGCGCGCTCGCTTGCCGATGACGGTGACCTCGCACCCGGCGGAGTGAGCGGCGATCGCCGCCCTGAGCCCCGCCGCGCCGGTGCCGACGACCAGCACGTTGGAGACGTTCGTCCGGACCGGCGTGCGCTGCGCCACGGCCTACATCCTCCTGCTCGGTCTTTGTGCTTGAAAACCAATTATGCGGCCTGGTGACCGGCTATGAGCCAGGTGAGTGGAACCGAAACGTAGTCCGGCGATTGGGCTTCGGAGCCAACAAGTCAAGACTCTCCGGTCCCAAATAGCCAGGCTCGTTCCTGTGGCGAACAACACCCCGCTGAGATGGCTGGCTCGAAATGGGTCCTCTATCTAGACCTCGCTGGTCGGAGTGGTCGGACTGGTAGCCACCGACCGCACCGACCGCACCGACCGCACCGACCGCACCGACCGCACCGACCGCACCGACCGCAACCCTTTCCCAGAACGACCGGTCGTGGGCGGGCCTTCTCGGACCCCTCAGGTGTCGTTTTCGCGCCCTTGATGGTCCGAGACCTACCGGGACTACCGCCGGGCGGCCAGCTCCTCGCACTTCGAGCGGATGGCCTCGGCGGCTTCGGTGAGCTGCGCGCGCTCCTCGTCGTTGAGCTCGAGCTCGACGATCTCGTCCACCCCGCTGCTGCCGAGCTTTGCCGGCACACCCAGGTAGACATCGTTGATCCCGTACTGACCGGTCGTCCAGGCACACGTCGGGTGCACCCCACCGTCGTCCTGCATGACCGAGGCAACCATGGTGGTCGCCGACGAGGAGGGCGCGTAGAAGGCCGAGCCCGTCTTGAGGTATCCGACGATCTCGGCTCCCCCGTCCTTGGTGCGCTGGAACAGCTCCTGAATCGCCGCCTCGTCTACCAGCTCCGGCAGCGGCTTTCCCTGCACCGTCGCGTGGCGGGGCAGCGCGATCATCTGGTCTCCGTGGCTACCGAGCGTCATCGCTTCGACCTCGTAGGGGCCGACCTCGAGCTTCTCGGCGATGAAGTAACGCAGACGACTCGAGTCGAGCACGCCGGCCATGCCCATCACGCGCTCCTTCGGTAGTCCCGAAACGAGCGACGCGAGGTAGGTCATCTCGTCCAGCGGATTCGACACCACGATGAGAATGGTGTCGGGGCTCTGCTCGACGAGCTGCCTGGTCACCCCTCCGACGATCTCGGCGTTCTTGTCGAGAAGATCCATCCGGCTCATTCCCGGTTTGCGCGGCAGGCCGGCGGTGATCACGCAGACGTCGGAGCCGGCCGTGTCCGCGTAGTCGTTCGTTCCGATCACATGAGTCGAGAAGCGTTCTACCGGCGCGCTCTGGTTGATGTCGAGCGCAAGTCCTTGCGGTAGTCCGTCGACGATGTCGATCATGACGACCTCATGGGCGAGGTCCTTCTCGGCGATCCGGCGAGCGGTATTCGAACCGACGTTGCCCGCGCCGACGACCGTCACCTTCGTGTGGCTGCCAGCTTTCGCATGATGCATGAACTCGTTGCCACTCCTTTGAGTCGGGTCCGACTGAGGTTAGGCCTTTCGCTCTAGAGGGATCTCTAAAGTGGTCGTCGAGACGATCACTCCGTCTTGGCGATGATGGCGTCCGCTACTTCGGACGTACCCACGGCCGAGGGATCGTCACGGTGCGGCTTCATGTCGTAGGTCACGGACTTGCCCTCGGCGATGACGTCCGCGATCGCCTTCTCGAGCCGGTCTCCGGCCTCCATCTCTTCGAGGTGCCGGAGCATGAGAACGCCCGAGAGCATCATTGCCATCGGATTGACCCTGTTTTGCCCTGCGTACTTCGGTGCGGATCCGTGGGTCGGCTCGAAGACGGCCGCGTCGTCGCCGATGTTTCCGCCCGGCGCCACTCCCAGGCCCCCGATCAGCCCGGCCCCCAGGTCGCTCACGATATCGCCGTAGAGGTTGGGCAGCACGAGCACGTCGTAGAGCTCCGGCTTCTGCACGAGCTGCATGCACATGTTGTCGACGATCCGATCCTCGAACTCGACACCGGAGTCGCCGTACTCCTCCTCGGCGACCTCCCGCGCGGTCTTCAGAAAGAGGCCGTCCGAGTACTTCATGATGTTGGCCTTGTGCACGGCCGTGACCTTCTTGCGACCCATCTTCACCGCGTAATCGAAGGCGCCCCGCACGATGCGTTTGGTCCCGGTGACCGAGATCGGCTTGATCGAGATTCCGGAGTCCTCGCGGATGCGGCGCGCCCCCAGATCGGCGATGAAGTCGATCAGTTTGGAGGCCTCGGGACTTCCCTGCTCGAACTCGATGCCCGCGTAGAGATCCTCGTGGTTCTCACGCACGACCACGAGGTCGATGTCGTCGTACCGAGATCGCACGCCCTCGTAGGACTTGCACGGCCTGAGGCACATGTAGAGATCGAGCTCCTTGCGAAGCGCCACGTTGACGCTGCGGAAGCCGGTGCCGACTGGAGTCGTGATCGGCCCCTTGATCGCGACCTTGGTGTCTCGAATCGAGTCCAGCACGGCTTCGGGGAGCGGGGTGCCGTGTTCGTCCATGACGTCGACGCCCGCGTTCTGCACGTCCCAGTCGAACTTGACGCCCGTCCCCTCGAGGACACGACGAGTGGCTTCGGCAATTTCCGGACCCGTTCCGTCTCCGGGAATCAGTGTTACGCGGTGAGTTTTTCCGGTCATCGAGTCTCCTGTGAGTAGGGCTCCGCCAGAGAAAGCCCGACTACCCTACCTGTTAGGTTTGAGGGCAGAAGAAGGGTGAAAGAGACGGGTGAAGCCTTGATGGGCTGATTCACCCACCGTTGAAACCCCGGATTGAACCCCAGGGTTGAGACCCAAGCGCAAGAAAGGCATGGGTGTTGATGGCTGGACCCGGCAAAGGGCTTGAGGGTGTAGTAGCGGCCGAAACCGCGATCAGCGATATCGACGGGAAAGAGGGCGTGCTCTTCTACGTCGGGTACGACATACACGACCTCGCCGAACACGCAACTTTCGAAGAGACGATCTATCTCCTGCATCATCTCGAACTGCCGAACGAGCAGCAGCTCGGGGAGCTGAAGGATCAACTCGGACGAGAGCGTGAGCCCAACCAGTTCGTAATGGACCTCTTGCCGGGCCTGTCTGCTAACGAGAGACCGATGTCGATGCTCCGCACGGCTGTCTCCGCGTCCTCGGCCAAGGATCCGGACGGCGACGAAATGTCCGAGGCGGCCAACTACCGCAAGGCCATCCGGCTTTGCGCCGTGATGCCGACCCTGGTCGCCTACTACGACAGGCTGCGCAACGACGAGAAACTCGTGACGCCGGACCCGAACCTCACTCAGGCGGCCAACTTCCTGTACATGCTCACGGGCGATAAGCCCGACGATGACCATGCCCGCATCTTCGACCTCTGCCTCACGCTCCACGCCGACCACACCATGAACGCGTCCACGTTCGCGGCTCGAGTGTGTGCCGCGACGCTGAGCGACATCCACTCCGCCACAACCGCCGCGATCGCGGCACTCAAAGGCCCGTTGCACGGTGGTGCCAACGAGCAGGTAATGAAGATGATCACCGAGATCAAGGAACCGCCCAAGGCGCGCGCATACATCCAGAAGCGACTCGCCAACAAAGAGAAGGTCATGGGCTTCGGGCACCGCGTCTACAAGGGCGTGGACCCGAGGGCGACCTGGCTCCGTCGCATGAGCAGCGAGCTCGCGGAGAAGGCGGGCGACGGCACCTTCTTCGAGATCTCGCAGGAGATCGAGAAGACCGTCCACGACGAGAAGGGTCTCTATCCGAACGTCGACTTTTATGCGGCTTCCGTTTACGGCTACCTCGGCATTACTACCGACATCTTCACGCCCGTGTTCGCTTGCAGCCGGGTTGCCGGGTGGACCGCTCACGTGCGCGAGCAGTACGCGGACAACCGTTTGATTCGACCGGACCACGCTTACGTGGGCCCGGACCCGCGCAAGTGGACCCCGATCAACGAGCGCTGAGCTTCAGACCTCGACAAAAAGGCCGCCCCTTCGGGCGGCCTTTTCTTGTGGCTCGTTCGGGATCAGCCCGATCCGCTCGAGCCGTGGCCGCTCGACCCACTCGGGTCGT
This sequence comes from Actinomycetota bacterium, assembly GCA_009379915.1. GTDB lineage: Bacteria > Actinomycetota > CADDZG01 > CADDZG01 > WHSQ01 > WHSV01. The sequence goes on from WHSV01000064.1 coordinate 15,092, forward strand.
GGGAGCCGCTCCCGCTCCCGCTGCCCGAGTCGTCGTCGTCGTCGTCATCGTCGTCTTCGCGGTTGCCGGGCCCGGAGTTGTCGCTCGGCCCGGAGTTGTCTCCCCGGCGATCGTCGTCCCCTCCGCGGTCATCCCCGGGTTCGCAGCAGCCCGGGCCCTGGTCGGGGGTGCCGTCGTCGTCGGGGCTGTTGCCTCCGGCACGCCGGTCGCCCGGTTCGCAGCAGCCCGGTCCCTGTCGGGGGTGCCGTCGTCGTCCGTGCGGGCGACTGTCGGTGCAGCCCCTCCGAGAGAGTTGGCGACCGCCGCCGACACCACCCCGAGCACCAGCAGCGATGCGAAGACCCATATCACTGCGTTGCGCGAAACTCGCATTTGTCCCTACCTTTCCTGCACCGTTGGACTGTGATCCGCTTAACGAGCCCGAACCGAGAGGCGTTACGCGTAACGCCTGGGGCGGGCCCTCGTTAGGCCCATGACAGGGAGCCCCCGATTGATCGGCACAGCACAAGGTGAATGAGCGCAACCTGAAGAGGTTGATACGCAGCACGGCGCACGGCGACGAGGAGGCCGCGGGCGAGTTGTTCGACCTCTATCAGCCGCGCGTCTATCGCTACGCCCTGTCGAAGCTGTGGGACAACAGTGCCGCCGACGACGTCGCGTCTGAAACGTTCGCCCGGGTGCTCCGAGATCTCGATCGCTTCAAGTGGAGAGGCGCAGGCTTCGAGGCCTGGCTCTTTCGGATCGCGTCGAACCTGGTGACCGACCACGTGAGATCGAAGCAGCGCGAGATGCCCCAGGGCGACGCGTCCGAATACGCCGAGACGACAGAGCTGAGAACGCCCGAGTGGGCCACGATCGCAGGAGAGACAACGAGAGAGCTCAACGGACTACTCGCGGTCCTCCCGCCGGACCAGCGAGAGGTCCTGGTGCTGCGGTTCGCCGGAGGTTTGGAAACGGATGAGATTGGAGCGGTGATGGGCAGAAAGCCCAACGCCGTGCGACAGCTGCAGTTCCGGGCGCTCGAGCAATTGAGAGACCGGATGCGGGACGGAGCGGAGATATGAGCGACAAGCTCGAGAAGGACCTCAAAGACATGTTCGACGAGATACCCGAGGCCGAGGGCCGCAGGGACCGGGCGATGTTCGTCGCCGGGGTCGCTGCGCGGCGTCCGCAGCCGATCTGGCGGCGCGCTCTCGTGCCCGCCGCGGCTATGTTCGTCGTGCTCTTCGCCCTGAGCATCGGAAGCCTCGAGGCATCGCCGGGACAGACCCTCTACCCGTTGAGAAACGCGCTCAGCTCGGTCGGGATCGCTCAGGAGCCGGTCGAGGTGGTGGACAGGGCCATCAGGCGGGCGGAGGTGAGCCTCGAACGAGCCGAAGAGCTGCTCGACGACAACGAGGACTTCGCGGGAGCCGAGGCGCGGACCGAACGAACGCTCGCGCAGCTCGGCGAGGCCCGCGCTCTGCTGAGGGAGCTCAGCGGAGAGGCGCGAGAGGAGCGGGCGGACGAGATCGAAGACCTGAACCAGGACGCTTTCCGCCTGCTCGAGGACATCGACGAGGAGCGGGCCGAGGCGGCCGAGGAAGCGCGCGAGGAGTCGGACGATGATGACGACGACAGCTCGGGCCCGGGGTCCGGCTCGGACGATGACGACAACAGCGGACCCGGGTCGGGTGGCTCCGACGACTCCGGCTCGGATGATTCATCGGGCTCGGGCAGCGGCTCGTCGGGTTCGGGGTCGGACGACAGCAGCGGCCGGGGGTCGGCTTCGGACGACTAGGAACTGAAAAGACGCTGGAAAACCGGCTCGGCAGGCGAGCAAACCCTTAATATTCGGCGCGCAACCTCCGATGTCCTCCCCCCCGAGCGGGTCGCGAAAAACCCCCGATCGGGGGTTGTCTATTTCGTCCAAGCTCTGCCAGATTGTTCCTTGGCGGACACGTCCGTAACACGGATTTACCGGATGCTTGTTGGCCGGCGCGAGGCGTGAGAGCAGCGCCTGCGTCCTCCCGTAGCGGAGTCTAGCGATGGCGCAGCGAATCTATCCCCTCCTGGGGGGTGCACAAGGGGCCGGGGCGGAAGCATCAACGACGCCCGGCTTCTCCGATGCGCGGATCCTGGTCGTCGACGACCAGCCGGCAAACCTCAAGTTCGCCGCCAGCGTGCTCCGGCAGGCCGGATACACCAACTTCGAGACCATAGGAGACCCCCGCGAGGTGGTGCCGAGCGTCCAGTCCGGCGGCGCCGACTTGATCCTCTGCGATCTTCATATGCCCGGGCTGGACGGCTACGGCGTGATGAAGGCTCTCGAGGACGTCTTTCCCGAGAACTCCTACGTTCCGATCGTCATCCTCACGGCCGACACCACCATCGAGGCCCGTCAGCGTGCGCTCGCGCTCGGTGCCAAGGACTTCCTCACCAAGCCTCTGGATCCCACCGAGATGGTGCTCAGGATCGCGAACCTGCTCGAGACGAGATCGCTCCACCTTCGTCTTCGCGCCCACAGCGACCGGCTCGAGGATGTCGTGGTCCAGCGGACCGCAGCGCTCTCCGCGGCCCTGGAGCGGGTCGAGTCCATGCAGGAAGACCTGCGCCTGTCTCAGGAGGAAACCGTCAAACGCCTGTCGATGGCAGCCGAGCTCAGGGATCCCACCAGCGGCGCGCACATCGATCGAATGAGCCAGTACTGCATGCTTCTCGCCGAGACGATCGGGATCACCTTCGAGCGAGCGGAGACCATCCGGGTCGCCAGTCAGATGCACGATGTCGGCAAGATCGCAATCCCCGACAGCATCCTGCTGAAGCCCGGCCCCCTCGAACATAGCGAACGCATCGAGATGCAACGCCACGCCGAGATCGGCCAGCGCATTCTCGCCGGCTCGCGCTCCGAGCTCATGGTCACCGCAGCCACCATCGCCGGTACACACCACGAGCGTGTCGACGGGCGGGGGTACCCGCGCGGGCTGAAGGGCCAAGAGATCCCGGTCGAGGGCCGCATCGCGGCCATCGCCGATGTGTTCGACGCCCTGACGAGCGACCGCGTCTACCGCCCCGCCATTCCCGCCAACGACGCGCTCCAGCTGATGACCAGCGGCGCGGGCAGGCATCTGGACGCCGAGCTTCTCGAAGAGTTCCTCGGCGTGCAGCCCGCCGTCATCGAGATCCTGCGGGAGCCTAAGAGCGACTAAGC
>WHSV01000065.1 GCA_009379915.1 Actinomycetota bacterium
TCGTCGTCGAGCTCCTCGAATCCACTCGGGCCGGTCGCGTCCGCACCCTTCACATCAGTATCGAACATACGTTCGATACTAGCGAATCGCAGTCACCAATACAAGGGCAAACGCGGAGAAATCGGCCGAAACTTCTCCTCTGGGATCTGGCGGAAGACGAAAAAGAACCCTCCCATTACGGTGCGACCTCATTCAGGTCAAAGGTATCAACCCAGAGCCGGCTGTTGAACGCGACACCCGGACCGAGAGTCTCGTCATTTCACCGGGAAGTTCGTGCAAGGCTCGACTGAACGTTCTGCGGCGGATCATCGAGGCAGACCGTCAAGTACTCATTCGGCAGGTGATGCTATGCGGATAACAGTCCTGGGGTCGAGCGGTGGCTATCCGGCTCCCCGTATGGCCTGTTCGGGATTTCTCTTCGAAGGGGTCTCGACGCGAATCTGGATCGATACAGGATCAGGCACGCTCGCTCGGCTCTTGGGATCGACTTCCCTCTCCGACTTGGACGCGGTGCTGTGTAGCCATCTTCATCCGGACCATTGGACCGATTTGCCGCTTGCCATTCACGCTCTTCGCATTGGGGCGGCCGAGCGAGCCACGGCACTTCCCGTTTATGGACCGCACGGATGGGTCGAGGCGATGGGCATCACCGTCCAATGGGCGCTCGACGAACCCGAGCCGGTCTTTGTTCCCAGAGAGATCCGGGAGGGGCAGGCCCTGGAACTTGATGGTCTAGGCGTGGAGCCGATCAGGATGACCCACTCCGACGTCGAGACGTTCGGGTTCAGGGTCACAGAGGGCAAGAGCATCGTCGCTTATTCGGCTGACTCTGGACCGTGCGAGGCTCTGGTTGTACTCGCGGCGGGAGCTGACCTATTCATTTGCGAAGCCGGCGCACCTGGTTCCCATGAGTCACCGCTCCATCTGAATGCCCGACAGGCGGGGGAAATAGCGGCGCGGGCGGGTTGTCGGCGGCTCATGCTCACGCACTTGCGTCCAGGGGATGACCCCGTGCGGGCCGTAGCCGAGGCGAGCGCCATCTTCGGGGGCGGTGTCGAGGTCGCCCTGGAGGGAACCATGCATATCGTTGGTTCTCCTCCTGACCTGACTCAATGATGGCCTAAGAAAGGCTCCCCCGGGAACTCGGTGGGTGAGCGGCGGGTTGATGTCCGCGCGGTCTTGCGACTGCCATCAACTTGAAACGGCGCTCATTTGCGGCCGGCGTTGGGACGCTTGCCGTGGTTCGCCTTGTTCTTGCGGCGGCTGCGCCGCTTGCGGCCCTTCTTTGCCATCCGGGGCTCCCTCTCGGATCAAGGCGCGACTCAGCCCTACGGAGCCGCTCCGTGTTAGTCTCGGAAACCTGCCGTGAGCAGGAGTTTTTCCTGTCGGGACAGTGTAGCAAGGGACCGGACAGGCGGGAGCGATAGGAGTTAGGGAACACGCGGGGTGGCCTCGGCCAGACCGCAGGAACAGGCGGGGTGGCCTCGGCCAGACCGCAGGAGCAGGATCGTTTTTCGGCCAGCCCCTCGCAGAGGGGCTTGTTTTGTGGTCACGGCCGGCCGACGAGCAGTCACAGGAGGTGGCATGGACGTTCTCGAGGAGGTCTCAGACCTCGCCGAGTCGGTGGTCCGTCGCCGCTCCCTGAGCTTGTGGGACGTCGAAATGGGCGGCTCGAAGGGCAGCCGGATCGTCCGCGTGTACGTGGACGGCGACGACGGTGTCGATCTGGACACGGTCGCCGAGGTCTCGGAGGAGATCTCGCGCGGCCTCGACCTCAGGGACCCCATCGAGGGTCGCTACACCCTCGAGGTCAGCTCCCCCGGGCTCGAACGTTCGTTGAAGCGCCCCGAGCATTACGCACGGTCCGTGGGCAAGCAAGTGATCGTGAAGACGAAGAGCAGGATGGTTGGGGACAGCCATCGAGTTGACGGAACGATCCTCGACGCGAGGGACGAGTCCGTCACGCTGAGAACCGATCAACAAGAAGAGGTCGACGTGCCCTACGAAGAGGTCAAGTCGGCCCGGACGGTATTCGAATGGAGGTAGCCAATGCAGATCCCTCTTGATTCTCTGCGCGAAGTCGAGCGCGAGCGTGGGATCGCGTTTGAGACGCTGCTCGAGGCCATCGAGAAAGCGCTTGCGTCGGCGTACCTCCGCATGGTCGGAGCCGACGAGACGCGCGGTGCTCGAGCCGTGATCGAGCGCGAGGACGGCAACGTGACCGTCTATGCGCAAGAGGTCGAGATCGACCCCGACACCGAGGAGATCGAGATCATCAAGGAGTGGGAGGACACTCCGGCCGACTTCGGCAGGATCGCCGCCCAGACCGCTAAGCAGGTCATCTTGCAGCGACTACGCGAGGCCGAGCGCGACATCACTTTCGGCGAGTACTCGGGCCGCGAGGGCGACATCGTGACGGGCATCGTGCAGCAACAGGACAACCGGTACACGATTCTCGACCTGGGCAAGGCCGAGGCTCTGATGCCCCCGCAGGAACAGATTCCACACGAGCGCTACGAGCACGGCGCGCGCCTCAAGGCCTACATCGTCGAGGTGCGAAAGAGCGCGCGCGGCCCTCAGATCATCGTGAGCCGCACGCACCCCAATCTCATCCGTCGTCTGTTCGAGCTCGAGGTTCCCGAGATCCTGGACGGCGTGGTCGAGATCAAAGGTGTCGCGCGCGAGCCGGGACACAGGAGCAAGATCGCCGTCGCATCCAACGACCGCAATGTCGACCCCGTGGGTGCCTGCGTCGGGTCGAAGGGCGCGCGCGTGCGGATGGTCATGAACGAGCTGCGCGGCGAGAAGATCGACATCATCAAATGGACGGACAGCATCGAGGACTTCGTGGCCAACGCGCTGTCGCCGGCCAAGGTCACCGAGGTCCGCATCCAGGACGACGGCCAGACGGCTCTCGTCATCGTGCCCGACTATCAGCTCAGCCTGGCGATCGGCAAAGAGGGTCAGAACGCCCGGCTCTCGGCCCGATTGACCGGCCTGAGAGTCGATATCAAGTCCGAGACACAGATACGCGAGGAGGAACGGCGCGAGGCCTCCGCAGCCGCCGAGAAGGAGTCTGCGGAGGGCGAGGCCGGGGAGGATTCCACCGCTGAGAAGGCCGGCGAGGTGGCCGGGACATCCGAGGTGGTCGAGGCCGAGAAGGGTGAGGCCACCGCTGGCGACTAGAATCTCTCCCGTAAGGTCCTGCGTTGCCTGTCGGACCCGACGGCCCAGGGACGAGCTGCTCCGGGTCGCGGTGACTCCTGACGGCGCCGTTGTTGCCGAGGGGCCGCGCGCTCGGGCACCCGGCCGCGGCGCGTATGTTTGCAAGGTCTCGGCCTGTGTGCACGAAGCGGTTGAGACCGGAGCTTTGAGCAGGGCCCTGAACAGGGAGCTCGACCGCCCGAAGCTGCGGGCCGAGCTCGAGGGGCTCATCGACGTAACCGAAGAAAACGACTGAATACGACGGAAGGAAGCAGTATGGCGAAGCCCAGAGTTCATGAGGTGGCCAAGGAACTCGGGCTGACCAGCAAGGAGGTGCTGGCGCATCTCGAGAAGATCGGTCAGCCGGTGAAGAGCCACTCCTCCTCGATCGAGGAGTCTTTGGCCGACCGCGTCCGCTCCGAGCTGAGCAACGGCTCGAAGACCGAAGCGAAGGAGGCGGCTCCCAAGAAGGCGGAGCCGAAGTCCACGAAGAAGGCTCCGGCCAAGAAGTCCGAGCCGAAGGCCGCCGCGGACAAGCCGGAGTCCAAGTCGCAGGAGCCCAGGACCGAGCCGGCCCCCAAGTCTCCCGCGGCGGAGACCAAGGCACCGCCAAGGAAGGCATCGGAGGCGCCTGCGACCAAGCCCGCCGCGAAGCCAGCGCCGGAGAAGACGGCTGCGCCCGCGCCCGAGCCGGCCCCCGAGCCTGCCGCGGCCCCCCAGCTCGAGGCGGTGCCCGCCGCCGACGATGCGATCAGCGTCCACCGCGGCATCACCGTGCAGGACTTTGCCGCGAAGGTCGACCGGGCGCCGAACGAGATCGTGAAGGTCCTGTTGGGGCTCGGCGAGATGATGACCGTCACACAGTCGATGAGCGACGAGGCCGTCGAGCTGGTCTCGGACGACCTCGGCCTGTCCGTGCGCGTCGTCGACCCGGCCGAGGAAGAGGTCGAGGACGACGAGGGAGCCGAGGACGAGGACGAAGGCGTCGAGCTGGTCGACCGGCCCCCGGTCGTCACCGTCATGGGACACGTCGACCATGGAAAGACGACGATCCTCGACGCCATCCGCAAGACGGATGTCGTCTCCGGTGAGGCCGGCGGCATCACGCAGCACATCGGCGCCTACCAGGTGCACTTCGCCGACAGAGAGATCACGTTCATCGACACCCCGGGTCATGCCGCGTTCACTGCGATGCGAGCGCGCGGAGCGCAGGCGACCGACATCGCCATCCTCGTGGTTGCGGCCGACGACGGCGTCATGCCGCAGACGGTCGAGGCCATCGACCACGCGAAGGCCGCGGGCGTGCCGATCATCGTTGCCGTAAACAAGGTCGACCGGCCCGAGGCCGACCCCCAGCGGGTTCGCCAGCAGCTCTCCGACCAGGGACTCGTCCCGGAGGAATGGGGTGGCGACACCGCTTTCGTCGACGTCTCGGCGAAGACACGTCAGAACCTCGACGGGCTGCTCGAGATGATCCTTCTGACGGCCGACGTCACGCTCGATCTCAAGGCCAATGCCGAGACCATGGCGCGCGGCGTCGTAATCGAGGCGCATCTCGACAAGGGCCGAGGGCCCGTGGCGACCGTACTCGTAAAGAAGGGCACGTTGCTCAAGGGCGATGCGGTGGTGGGTGGCATCGCGTGGGGTCGTGTGCGAGCCATGCTCGACGAGCGCGGCAACGAGGTCGAGGAAGCAACCCCGGGTCAGCCGGTCCTCGGACTCGGCTGGAACTCGGTACCCGAGGCGGGAGACGAATTCAGGGCCCTGGTCGACGAGCGTGAGGCGCGCGCCGTCGCGGGCGAGCGCGAGCAGCACCGTCGCGCCGCCGAGCAGGTCGCGCGCAAACCGGCTTCGCTGTCCGCCTTGCTGTCTCGCACGCTCGAAGGCGAGACGCCCGAGTTGAACCTGCTGATCAAGGCCGACGCGCAGGGTTCGGTCGAAGCTCTGGCCGACCAGCTCGCGAAGTTGGATCAGAGCATGGTCGAGCTGACGGTCCTGCGCAAAGGTGTGGGTGCGATCTCCGAGAACGACATCACGCTGGCGCAGGCGTCCAACGCCATCGTCATCGGCTTCAACGTCATCGAGTCCGGCGCCGCCCGACAGCTCGCCGAGGCAGAGGGCGTCGACGTCCGTACCTACCGAGTCATCTACCAAGCGATCGAGGACATCGAAAGCGCCGCCAAGGGACTGCTTGGTCCCGAATTGCGCGAGAGGCCAATGGGTCAGGCCGAGGTGCGGGCTATCTTTCGGGTCCCGAGGGCCGGCACCATCGCCGGCTGCATGGTCCTCGACGGGGTGATTCGGCGCAACGCCCGAGCGCGTCTGGCGCGCGACGGATCGGTCATCTACGAGTCGACGATCTCCTCCTTGAAGAGGTTCAAGGACGACGCTCGTGAGGTGGCGGCGGGATACGAATGCGGTATCGGTATCGAGGGCTACAACGACATCAAAGAGGGCGACCTCATCCAGGCCTTCGAGATCGAAGAGATCGCGCGCTAGGGATAGAGCGCGACCATGTTCATCGGGGTCGCGCGCTTCGAGATCTTCATCCCCGAATCGACCTCTCTGAAGGACAAACGAGGGGTGCTTCGCAGCATCACCTCGGTGGTAACCAAGAAGTACAACGTGTCCATAGCGGAAGTGGATCACCAGGATCTGTGGCAGAGATCGGCTCTGGGTATCAGCTGCGTATCGGGCACGATGAGTCAGTGTCGGAAGGTGTTGCAGGAGGTCGAGAAGGCGGTGGGACGTAGCGCACTGGACGGTGCCGAGATCGTGGACCGTTCGATAGACGTGTTCGCGCTGGAGGATCTAACTTGAGCCAGAGGACGGAGAAGGTGCAGCGTCTGGCGCGCGAGGTTCTCGGCGAGGAGATTCAGAACCTCAAGGATCCGCGCCTGGGCTTCGCCACCGTGACGGCCGTGAGGATCACCCCCGACCTGCGACTTGCCCGCGTGTTCGTGAGTGTGCTGGGCTCCGACGAGGAGAAGGAATCCACGATGGTTGCGCTCAAGAGCGCGACGCCGGTTCTGCGCACCGAGCTCGGGCAGCAAGTTCGAATGAAGTACACCCCCGAGCTCGTCTTCGAGCTGGATACGGGGGCCGACGAAGCTCAGCGACTCGAGGAGATCCTCCACCGCATCGAAGCCGAACCGACGGCCGACGGCGAGGACCAGCAATGAGCCGCTACGACATCGCAGACTGGGACGCAACCGTCGACACGATCAAGAACGCGCAGAGAATCGCCATTGCGTGTCACGTCAATCCCGACGGGGACGCGCTCGGCTCCCTACTCGGGACGTCCCTTGCACTGCGGTCCCTCGGAAAGACCACCTACCCGACGTGGGGCTCCGAGCCCGTCGTGCCGCCACCTTCGTTGATGTTCATGCCCGGCGCGGATTCGCTCGTCCCGTCTCCGGCCATTCCAGACGACATCGATCTCGTCGTGGCCCTCGATTGCGGCGCCGCTCATCGTCTCGGCACCGTCGAGAAGCTCGCCCTGGCGTCCGATCCGCTGATCAACATCGATCATCACCCCGGGAACGACGAGTTCGGGACGCTCAACGTCGTCGTCGACTTCGCGTCCTCCACCGCGGAGATCGTCGCGTTTTTGTTGAAGGACGTCGGTGTCGAGCTCGATCACGACATCGCGACCTGTCTTTACACCGGAGTGGTTACCGATACGGGACGTTTTCAGTACGGCAACTCGAGCCCGGAGACCCTTAGGTTGGCGGCGGATCTCCTGTCCTACGGGGTACAGGCTCCGCAGATCGCGCTCGAGGTATTCGAATCCGCCCCGTTTACCTACCTGAAGCTCCTCGGGCGCGTGCTCGAAAGAGCGTCCTTGTTGGAGGAGCAACGTTTCGTGTACTCGTGGATCACCCGCAAGGATCTGAAGGAAACCGGAGTGGGCGCGGACGAGACGGATCTTTTGATCGATGCTGTTCGTGCGACGCGCGATGCCGACGTCGCTGCAATCTTCAAAGAGCAGAAGGACGGCAACTACCGGGTGAGCCTTCGTTCGAAGTCTGGCCCCGATAGCCCTCCGGTGAGCGTCGGCGAGATCGCCCGCGCGTACGGCGGCGGGGGTCACGAGCTGGCCGCCGGCTATACGGCGCCAGACGTCGAGAGCGCCGTTAAGGGGATCCTGAAGCATCTGGTCGACAGACCCGAGTCGTGAGCCGCAAGCGCGACGCGGGGATCGACGGCGTCCTCGTCATCGACAAACCGGCCGGAATGACCAGTCACGACGTGGTCGACAGGATCCGGAAGCGCTTCGGGACCCGGCGAGTGGGGCACGCGGGCACACTCGATCCCGATGCAACGGGGGTGCTGATCCTCGGACTCGGGAGGGCGACGCGCTTCCTGTCCTACGCGCAGGCTTCGATCAAGCGCTACCGAACCACGGCCGTGTTGGGTGTCACGACGACCACTCAGGATGCAGCGGGCGAGGTCGTCGAGCGACGGGCGGTGAACGTCTCCGAGGCGCAGGTGCGCGCCGTCGCGGCCGAGCACACCGGTAACCTGGACCAGGTTCCCCCCATGGTCTCGGCAGTACGGGTCGGCGGAGAAAGGCTCTACAAGAAGGCTCGGCGTGGCGAGGAGATCGAACGAGCCACCCGGCCCGTGACGATCTACCAACTCGAGGTCCTGTCGTTCAACGAGGACCCACCCGAAGCGGTTCTCGACGTGCGCTGCTCCGCAGGCACCTACGTGCGTACGCTCGTGCACGACATCGGGGCTTCGCTCGGCTGTGGCGCGCACCTTCGTTCGCTGAGGCGAACCGAGGCTGGTGGCTTCGTCGAGACAGACGCTATCGAACTCGATGCCGTGGAGAAGGAGCACCTTCTCCCGCTGGCCGACGCGGTGCGCGACCTCCCGCGCATCGAAATAGAAGACGATGCGGCGCGGTTGGTCGCGAACGGACGGCGGCTGGAGTTGCCGTCGGCGGATCTGGTCGAGGACGATCATTTCGCTCTGGTCAACCACGGCGATCTGATCGCGGTCTACGCACGGAGGGGTGACGAACTGGTTCCCGAGAGAGTGGTGGCCCCGAATTGAGAAAGGTCGTGGGTGTCGACACGCTCGGCCCCCAGCCCGGCGGTGCGGCCATAACGGTCGGCACCTTCGACGGCGTGCATCTGGGTCACCGTGCGCTCGTAGCGCGCACGATCGACGAGGCGAGATCCTTCGGGGCTACTTCCGTGCTGGTCACGTGGGATCGTCACCCCCTCGAGACTCTGCGCCCGGGGACCGAGCCCAAGGTCCTGACGACCCCCGAGCGAAAGGCCGAGCTCATCGAAGACACCGGCATCGACACGCTCGTGGTTCTTCCGTTCGATCATGCTTTCTCGAAGTGGAGCCCGGAGCGTTTCGTCACCGATGTGCTCGTGAGGCTGGGCGCGCGCGCCGTGATCGTCGGCGACGGATGGCGGTTTGGGCACAAAGCCGCGGGGACGACGGAGCTGTTGCAGAAGATGGGGGCCGAGCATGGCTTCCACGTCCAGGTGCTCACCCTTGCGGCGGTTGAGGGCGAGTCCGTCAGTTCCACGCGCGTCCGATCGGCCATCGCGCAAGGCGACATGATCTCGGCCCGCACGCTCCTGGCTCGCCCCTTCGACGTGGACGGAATCGTACTTCGGGGTGAGAGACGTGGAACCGAGCTCGGTTTTCCTACCGCGAACCTGAAGCTCGACCGGAGCATCGCCCACCCTCCCCGTGGGGTCTATGCGGGACGCGCCGTGACCGAGGCCGGCATCGCCTACACCGCGGCCATCAACGTGGGGGTCAACCCTCAGTTCGGAGGAGACCCGGCCACGACCCCATGGCGGGTGGAGGCCTACCTCCTGGACTTCGACGGGGACCTCTACGACCAGCGTCTGCGGGTCGAGCTCCACGAGCGGCTCCGTGACGAGCTGAAGTTCGAATCCGTCGCCGCGCTCGTCGAGCAGATGGCCAAGGACGTGGACCGCACGCGCGACCTGATGACCTGACCGAATGCACGAGCCCTGGATCGGTCTCGAACGCCCGTTCGAGCGTCATTACTGCTGGATCGTTCGACCTGCTAGGATTGGGTTCGTTCGCTAGGCGTGTTCCCGGCGGGCGACACCACTTCCAGCGATTGTCTCGACGATCGCGAGACGAAAGAGGATTTGAACACGCGCATGGCTTTGCTCAACGAACAAAAGAACGAGATCATCTCGGAACACGCCCGCTCTCAGGGCGACACCGGCTCTCCGGAAGTGCAGATCGCTCTGCTTTCGACGAGGATCTCCGAGCTCACCGAGCACCTCAAGACCCATCCGAAGGACCACCACTCCAGGCGAGGCCTTCTCCGTATGGTAGGGCGCCGTCGCCGGCTTCTCGGCTACCTGGAGCGCGAGGACATCGAGCGTTATCGGGCCATCATCACGAAGCTTGGACTACGCCGATAGTTCCGATGGTCGCGCAGATGAGGAAGGGAGACGTCGCCGGCACAACTCCGTAGGCAGTCAAAGTAAGGGGAGGGCCGGCTTCTAGGCGCTCTCACGAGCACAGACCAGGTCGGTTCTCAGTTGTGAGTTCATCTCTTGGAACAGCCGTACCAACAGGTGAGCTGTCCACTGACAATCGGCCATGGCTGGCGCCTCTCCTGCAATTCGAGCGGGCACACGCCCGTCCACGATTCCGGCGGTCGCTCGGCGATCGCACAGGACACACAGGAGGAAATCCGAATGCAACAGGACCCGAAATTCGTAGAGAGAAAGATCGGCGGAAAGCTCTTCCGCTTCGAGACAGGTCGACTCGCAGGACAAGCCGGGGGTGCCGTCATGGCACAGCTCGGCGAGACGACGCTTCTCGCCACAGGAACCACCTCGGCCCCCAGGGGCGAGGGCGACTTCTTCCCGCTCACGGTGGACATCGAAGAGAAGATGTACGCCGCGGGCAAGATCCCCGGCGGGTTCTTCAGACGTGAGGGCAGGGCCACAGAGAAGGCCACGCTGCTCGCCCGCCTCATCGACCGCCCGCTGCGTCCGGCGTTCCCCGACGGCTTCCGCCACGAGGTCCACGTTGTGGTCACCACCCTGTCGGTTGACAACTCCAATCCCATTGACATCCTCGCCCTGAACGCGGCCTCGGCCGCCCTGGCGATCTCCGACGCCCCCTTCCAGGGACCTATCGGGGCCGTGCGCGTCAGTCATATCGACGGTCAGTGGGTCCCGCACCCGACCCACGAAGAGGAAGCGGAAGCCACGATCGAGCTCGTCATCGCGGGGCGGATGAATCCCTCGAGCGGCGAAGTCGACATCATGATGATCGAGGCCGGCGGTTCGCCGGACATGTTCGACCTCATCGAGGCCGGCGCCCAGGCGCCCGAGGAGGAGGTGCTGGCCGACGGAATCGAGGCGGCGAAGCCCTACATCGCCGAGGTGATCGACCTGCAGAACGAGCTGGTCGCCCTCGCCGGAAAGCCCAAGGGTTCGATCGACGGGGACAAGCCCGATTACCCGCTGTTCGTCGACTACACCGACGAGATCATGCAGCGGGTGCAGTCCGAAGGCGAAGGCGCGCTGCGCGAGGCCATCGCGATCCAGACCAAGGCAGAGCGGCGCAAGCGCCTGTCCGAGATCAAAGACGATCTGCTCGAACGTCTCGCGGATGAATTCCCCGAGCAGGAGAAGATGGTCGGCAACGCGGTCAAGGCGATCGCCAAGAACATCCAGCGCCGGCGAATCATCGAGGAGAACGTCCGGCTGGACGGCCGACGGACCGACGAGGTCCGCCCGATCTGGTCGCAAACCAGCGTGATACCGCGCGTGCACGGCTCGGGTCTGTTCACCCGGGGCGAGACCCAGGCGCTCAGCATCACGACGCTCGGCATGGGCCGCATGGAGCAGATGGTCGACGACCTCAGCCTTCAGGAGACCAAGCGGTACATGCACAACTACAATTTCCCGCCGTACTCCACCGGAGAGGCCGGGTTCATGCGGGGGCCGAAGCGACGCGAGATCGGACACGGTGCTCTCGCCGAGAAGGCGATCCTGCCGGTCATCCCGGCCCGCGAGGACTTCCCCTACGCGATCCGGGTCGTGAGCGAGATCATGTCGTCGAACGGCTCCACGTCGATGGCCAGCGTCTGCGGCTCGTCGCTCTCGCTGATGGATGCCGGGGTGCCGGTGCGGGGCGGCAAGCACGTCGGCGGCGTGGCCATGGGTCTGGTGCACGAGGGCGAGAAGTTCGTTCCTCTGACGGACATCCTCGGCGACGAGGACGCCGCTGGGGACATGGACTTCAAGGTGGCCGGCACCGAGAACGTCGTCACCGCGCTGCAGTTGGATACCAAGATCCAGGGCATCCCGGCCGAGGTGCTGCGCGCCGCCCTGCTTCAGGCTCGCGAAGCTCGGCTGCACATCATTTCGAAGATGAACGAGTCGCTGAACTCGCCTCGGGAGGAGCTCCAGCCGCGTGCTCCTCGCATCGAGGCCATCAAGGTGCCGACCGACAAGATCGGCGAGGTCATCGGGCCGAAGGGCAAGCACATCAATCAGATCGTCGAACAGTCTGGCGCCGAGATCGACATTCAGCAGGACGGCACGATCTTCATCGGAGCCGCAGACCAGGCGGCGGCCGACAGGGCGATCCAGATGATCGAAGAGCTTGCGAATCCGAAGGTCCCCGAGGTAGGGGAGCGGTACGCGGGAGCGGTCGTCAAGACCATGCCGTTCGGCGCTTTCGTCAACATCCTCCCCGGACGCGACGGGCTCGTGCACATCAGCAAGCTGGGCGAGGGCCGGATCGACAAGGTCGAGGATGCGGTCAACGTCGGAGACGAGCTCGAGGTCGAGATCACCGAAGTCGATTCGATGGGCAAGGTCAACCTGACGCCGGTCGCATGGTTGGACCGTCAGGTAGCCCAGGGCAAGTCGCTCGAAGAGGCTCGTGCCGCCGCGGGCGAGAGTGGCGGCAGCCGTCGCGGAGGAGGGGGCCGGGACCGCGATCGCGGTCGTGGTGGTCCTCGTCGAGACGGTGGCCGTGAGCGCGGTGGCCGGCGTGAGGGCGGTGACCGCGGCGGTCCGCCGCGCGAGCGGGCACCGCACAGGGAAGACCGTTAAGCGATCGTCTCGACGATCGCGTTAGAGCAAGCGATCGTCTCGACGATCGCGTTAGAGAAGGAGCTCCATGCCTTTCGCTCGTACAACGCTTGACTCCGGAGCGACCGTCGTCACCGAACGAATGAGCGGTGTGCGCTCGGTGACGGTCGGCTTCTGGTTCGACATCGGAGCGCGCGACGAGCCCGAAGAGCTCGCCGGGACCTCGCACTTCCTCGAGCATCTGCTGTTCAAGGGAACCGAGTCCCGGAGCGCCAAGGACATCGCCGACTCGTTCGACGCGGTCGGCGGGGACGTCAACGCGTTCACAGGCAAGGAGTACACGTGCTACTACGCTCGTGTGCTGGACGAGAGCCTGCCGATGGCGCTCGACGTGCTGACCGACATGATCACCCACTCGAGGATCGATCCAAAGGAGTTCGAGCCGGAGCGCAATGTGATTCTCGAAGAGATCGCAATGCACGAGGACGCTCCGGACGAACTCGTCCACGATCTCTTCTATCGGGCGATGTGGAACGGACACGCTCTCGGACGCCCGGTCCTCGGCTACAAGGACACCATCGGATCGGTCACGCGCGATCAGGTGGCCGACTACTGGCAGGAGCGCTACACGCCCAAGAACATGGTCGTCGCAGCGGCGGGGAACGTCGACCACGACGAGCTCGTCAACCGAGTCGAGGCGTTGCTGGCCGACAAGTCCGAGGGTCGCAAGACGCTCCGAAGTGGGTCGGCTCCACCCCTGGGCAGGGGGATCGAGGTTCACAAGCGGCCGACCGAGCAAGCGCACATCATTCTTGGAACCGAGGGCCTGCCAAGGAACCACGATGCGCGCCACCAGCTTGCGTTGCTGGACACGATTATCGGCGGGGGCATGTCGTCACGCCTCTTCCAGGAGATACGCGAGAGGCGAGGCCTGGCCTACGCGGTGTACTCCTACCGGGCGATGTTCGCCGACTCCGGTTCGTTCGCCGTCTACGCGGGTACCACCCCGAACAACGCACAGACGGTGATCGACCTCGTTCGTGCCGAGGTCGACTCGATCGTAACGAGCGGCATCACCGAGGTCGAGCTCGAGCGCGCGAAGGGGCACCTCAAGGGTTCGCTCGTTCTCAGCGCCGAGGATCCTTCCAGCCGAATGAACCGGCTCGGCAAGCAGCAGCTGACCACGGGCGAGATCATCTCTATCGACGAGATGATCGCAAAGTTCGACCGAATCGAAATGAACGACATGGCGTCGATCATCGACAGGATCTTTTCGAAGAGCGACTTCCTCGTGACGATCGTCGGTCCCTTCGACGAGGGTGCGTTCGACCGCTACGCAGCCTGATGACGACGAAAGTCGGAGTCATCGGGGCCTCGGGAAAGATGGGCTCCGAGGTATGCAGAGCCGTCGAGGCAGACGATGATCTCGAGCTCGTCGCACGCGTCGTGCGGGGAGACTCGCTCGGCGCACTGGTCGATTCGGGGGCCGAGGTAGCGATCGAGTTCTCGATCCCGGACAGCGTCAAGGACAACGCGGCCTTCTGCCTACGCAACGGGATTCACACGGTCATCGGAACGACCGGCCTGACGAGCGGCGATCTCGATGAGCTCGGTGGGCTGGCAAAGAAGCACGAAGCGAATTGCTTCGTGGCTCCCAATTTCGCAATCGGCGCCGTGCTCATGATGGAGTTCGCTGCTCGGGCCTCCCCCTACTTCGAGGTGGCGGAGATCGTCGAGCGCCACGACAAGGAAAAGCTCGACGCGCCCTCGGGCACCTCGTTGAGGACGGCCGCGCTGATGAACGAAGCTCGGACGAAACCATGGGATACGCCCGTAGGTGGGAAGGAGAGCCTGCCGGGGGCGCGCGGTGGAGAGGTTGATGGCGTGCACGTCCACTCTCTGCGAACGCCCGGCTCGGTGGCCCACCAGGAGGTAATCCTGGGATCCCCAGGTCAGACCCTGACGATCCGGCACGATTCGCAGGATCGAGGGTCCTTCATGCCGGGCGTGATTCTTGCAGTAAAGAGGGTGAGCTCGCTCGAGGATCTAACCGTCGGCCTCGAGCGGCTCCTGGACCTGTAGGCGGTGCTCCGTGTCGTGCTCGCGAGCATCGCTCTGTATTCGCTCGCGGCGTGCTTCGGACCCAGCTCGGACCTGACCGAGGAGGGGCTGGGGAAGCCCTGGCTCACCGTCGACTTCCCGGCCGAAGCGACCGCCGGCTCGACCGAGGAGCTGCTGGTCGAGATAGACAATCCCGGTCCGGGAGACATGAGCTCGTTCACCGTGGCGTTCGCGAACGTCGCGGTCGGGGGGACCGCGGACAGCATCCAACCCCTCCTGCGGCTCGCTCCACCTCCAGAGCAGCTCGGCGACGACCAGCCGATCAGCTCGTCGATCACGTCGATCGAGCCCGAACCCCTGACCGTCGGTCAGGGGGGCCTGGTCTTCGGCTTCGGCCCCCTGCCCGAGGAGGAGACGGCGTCTGTCTCGTTCGAGGTGGTCGTCCCGGAGGCAGGCGGCACCTACGCGAACTCGGTGCAGGCGTACGACAGTCAGGTCCTGGACCGCATCGACGCGCTGAAACTGCAGGTCGAGGTCACCGATTGAGGCCGTCCGGGGGCCTTACGCGACGCAAATGCGCGGGGCGATGGCCTGCTAAATAAATGCGTGAAAAACCCGTTGGAGGTAGCGTGACCAGCACAAGAGAAGATCAACCTCGACCAGGAGGTGGAGTGATGGCCCGGCCGATCTTCGGAGAAGTCCTCACGGCGATGGTGACACCGTTCAAGGACGACGGATCACTCAACGTCGAAGGTGCTCGCAAGCTGGCGTCGCACCTGGTTGCGCACGGCTCGGACGGCCTCGTGGTTTGTGGCACGACGGGGGAGTCCCCCGTTCTGAGCCACGACGAGAAGCTGACCCTGTTCGAGACCGTGGTCGAGGAGGTCGGCGACCGGGCGAAGGTCGTCGCGGGAACCGGCACCTACAACACGGCCGAGTCGATCGAGCTGACCATCCAGGCCGCGGACCGAGGAGTCGACGGCTGCCTCATCGTGACGCCGTACTACTCGAAGCCTCCGCAGAACGCCCTTCTTGCGCACTTCACGGCGATAGCGGATGCGACGAGTGTCCCGCTGATCCTCTACGACATTCCACCTCGCACGAGCGTGCGTATCGAACGGCCGACCATGGTCGAGCTCGCCAAGCATCCGAAAATCGTCGCCGACAAGGATGCCGTCGGAAATGCGCTCGAGACGGCGAAGCTGCGCGCCGACCTCGATGCGGCGGGGCTCCAGGAGTTCGCGCTGTACTCGGGCGACGACCTCATGCTCATGCCGCATCTCGGCGGCGGGGTGGTCGGTGTGATCTCGGTGTGCTCGCACCTCATCGGTCCCCAGCTCAAGCAGATCATCTCCGCCTACAACGACGGCAAGAACGAAGAGGCGATGCGGATCTACCTCGAGTACCTGCCTATGATGAGCACGATCATGGGTCTGACCACGAGTCCCATTCCCGTGAAGGCTGCCGCAGCGATGATCGGACTGGATGTCGGGGCACCGCGACTGCCGCTCGTCCCTCCGACCGAAGAGCAGGCCTCCGCCATTCGGTCGGCGCTCGAGGACGTGAACCTTCTTTGACGAGAGTCATATTTCTCGGCGGCTTAGGCGAGATCGGCCGCAACATGCTTGCGGTCGAGCACAACGACGAGATCCTCGTCATCGACTGCGGCCTGTCGTTCCCGAACGAAGAGATGCTGGGTGTCGATCTCGTGCTGCCCGACTTCAGCTACATCACGGAACGAGCCGATCAGTGTGTGGGGGTGCTGCTGACCCACGGCCACGAAGACCACGTGGGGGCGCTCGCATGGTTTCTGCCCAAAGTGGATGTCGAGGTCTTCGGGACGCCTCTGACACTCGGCATCGCCCGGCGCCGCCTCGAGGAGCACGGCGTCAAGGCCCGGTTCGTGGACATCGCCGCGCCGGGCCGCCGGCAGATCGGACCGTTCAAGTGCCGGTTTCTCGCCGTCTCTCACTCGATTCCCGATGCGATCGCTCCGGTGATCGACACTCCCGATGGGCGGATTCTCTACACCGGCGACTTCAAGATCGACGAATCACCCATCGACGGCCGCCACACCGATATCGAGGGGTTCGCCGAGGTCGCGCGCGAGGGCGTCGACCTCATGCTCGGCGACTCGACCAATGCCGAGACGCCGGGACGCACCCCGTCCGAGTCCATCGTCGGCAATACGCTTCGCAATATCTTCGCCTCCGCCGACCAGCGCGTCATAGTTGCATGTTTCGCTTCGAACCTTCACCGGATTCAACAGGTCTGCGAGATCGCCGAGGAGTTCGACCGGCGGGTCGCCTTCATCGGCCGCTCGATGATCAACAACTTCGAGGTCGGACGAGAACTCGGACACCTGAAGCTCAAGGACCGGACGGTTCTCCCCATCGAGGAGATCGACCATCAACCTCCGTCCAAGACCGTGCTCGTGTGCACTGGATCTCAGGGCGAGCCGTTGTCCGCTCTGTCACTCATCGCTGCCGGCGACCACAAGTTCGTGCATGCGACAAAGGGGGACACGGTCATCCTGTCCGCGTCGGCCATCCCCGGAAACGAATCGGCGGTGCATCGCGTCATCAACTCTCTCTACAAAGCGGGGGCCGCCGTCTACTCGGCCGAGACGAGTGAGGTCCACGTCTCCGGCCACGCTGCCTCCGACGAGTTGCGCGAGATGCTGATTCTGGTGCGCCCCAAACATTTCGTGCCGGTACACGGTGAGTTCCGGCACCTCGCCCTGCACAAGAAGATCGCGGAGAGCGTCGGCATCGGCGAGCGCGACATCACCGTGGTCGAAGACGGCGACGTGCTCGAGCTGACGTCGGGCGGAGTGCGGCGCGACGGCCGTGTAACTGCAGGCATGGTGCTCGTCGACGGTCTGGGAGTCGGCGATATCGGACCGACCGTATTGCGGGACCGGCGCGTGCTCGCCGAGGACGGCTTCTTGATGTGCGTTGTCACGATCGACTCGCAGTCGGGCGAGATCCTGGCGGGGCCGGATCTCATCAGCCGGGGCTTCGTTCACATGGACGAATCGCGCGAGTGGCTCGACGAGGCCGCCGATCGCGTCCACGACGCGCTCGAACGACTCGAGGGCGAGCACGTGACCGACTGGCAGATGCTCAAGAAGACCTGCCGTCGTGCCCTCGGCGAGTTCGTGTGGCACTCTCTCCGCCGCCGCCCGATGATCCTGCCGGTCATCATGGAGATCTGAGCGCCCGGTCTTGCCGTTCCAGCGGGGAACCAAAGTCAAACCCGGCACCCAGGGGCGGAGGTTGACGGGTGGTGGGCTGAGAGCGGCCGCTCGAGGGAAAACGAACCCCAAAGGCGGCATCGAAGGGGGGGATTTCGTCCGATGGCCTGTTTGGTGGGCCCGCTTCGGCCAAAAAAGCGATCCAGTGGCGATTGAGTGCCGCAGGAGAGCGTTTTTCTCCTTACGATGCCGATCCCTGGCTTTCGCCCGCCCGGGTCAAAGTCTCCGGAGATTTGACCCCGCTCAGCGGGGTCTTTGCTCCTAGGAACGCCCGCATCAACCCGAGCGGGCGCTCCAGAGCCCGTACCCACCCATGTTTCCCCCTTCGGTGCCCGGTTTCGCCCCCTAGTGGAGCCCTGGCCCAAATCCTGTTGCTGGTGTTAACTGATGTTACTTTTGTGACTCGTTGACCGCCTGAGCAGGCAGAAGGGAAATAGGTGGCCACCAGGACCCGCCGCAAGGCACCGAG
>WHSV01000003.1:0-11145 GCA_009379915.1 Actinomycetota bacterium
CTAAGTGGTTGTATGCGGTTCGAGCGGCCTGTGCCGGGATACCATGAAAGGAGCGATCGTCTCGACGATCGCGTGCATTGCCCGACGGCGGCGAACCGCCGGCGTGAGCGGAGATGCGCAAGCGGCGCGGCGAAGCGGGAGGGAAACAGAGCGTCATATGGGGGACAGCGCCGTAGGACTCCTGGACCAGTTGCCAGATCGTTGGTTACCGGATCGCGTACAAACCGAGGGCCGGTGGCGTATCCGTGTCGGACGCGCGACGCGCGATGTGGTCGTGTCAAAGTCCGGAGTGAGCATCGAGAGACCCAAGGGCAAGGTCCACGCCGAGATCGAAACCGACCACGAAACCTGGCGGGCGATGGACGCCGGCCGGCTATCCGGAATCGAAGCGTTCGTCGATCGAAGGCTGAAGGTGCGAGGGAGCATCGAGCGGGCGCTTCAGTTCGAACCCATGTTCGACCGGCCCGACGACGGAGGATTGCGGTACACGATCGAGGACGTGCCGATCGGTAACGGCATCAAGATCTCCGCGCTGATCGCCGGCTCCGAGGAAGGCGAGCCCCTGCTGCTGATGCACGGTCTCGGCGCCACGAAGGCGTCATGGCTGACCGTTCTTCCCCCGCTGGCCGCTCGCTACCGCGTCATGGTCATCGACCTCCCAGGCTTCGGCCGATCGTCGAAGCCCATCGGACGTTACGACGCAGCCTGGTTCTGCGGGCACGTGTGCCGGTTCCTTGACAGCATGGGTGTCGAACGCTGCCACGCCGCCGGCAACTCGATGGGCGGCAAGGTCGCGATGGAACTTGCGATGCTCGATCCCGAGAGAGTCATGGACGTCATGTGTCTTTGTCCCGCCTCGGCGTTCTCGGACCGCCCCATGCTCCGGCTGGTCCAGCTTCTGCGACCCGAACTGGGCGTCGCCGTCGGCTTCGTCCCGCGCTCCCGTGTCAGGAAGACCATCGAATCGCTGTTCTCGAACCCGGGTTCGCTCGACGGCGTGTGGATCGAGGCGGCCATCGATGACTTCACGCGCATTTGGCGCAATCCGAAAGCGCGAGGAGCTTTCTTTGCCGCGGCGCGATCCATCTATCTGGAAGAGCCTCACGGCGAGGCGGGCTTCTTCACCCGACTCGAGCTCATGGAGACACCGTCGCTGTTCATCTACGGCGAGCAGGACGGGATCATCACCCACCACTTCGGTCGCAAGATCGAACAGACTCTTCCCAGCGCCGAAGTTCACGTGTGGCAGGACTGCGGACACGTGCCGCAGATCGAACATCCCGACAGGACCGCCGAGGTGATGCTCGACTTCATGAAACAGGCGGCGAACAAGCGCGCAGCAAGCTGACATGCGTTTTCTCGTACTGGGCGGCAGCAATTTTGTCGGCCGCCACCTGGTCCAACGCGCGCTTGCCGAGGGGCACGACGTGGTCCTGTTCAACCGCGGCCGAACGAATCCGGGGATCTTCGACGGCGCCGAGGAGGTACGTGGCGACCGGGATGGCGGTCTGGATGGTCTGAGCGGACGGACCTTCGATCGGGTAGTGGATGTCTCGGGTTACCTTCCGCGCGTAGTGAGGCAGTCGACCGAGCTACTGCGAGACTCAACCGAGCACTACACCTTCATCTCCACCGTGTCCGTATACGCCGACTTCACGAAGACCGACCTCGACGAGGACTCGGCGGTAGGAACCGTTGCAGACGAGAGCGTCGAGGACATCACCGACGAGACCTACGGCCCCCTCAAGGCGTTGTGCGAGGACGTCGTCCGCTCTGTCTACGAGGATCGCTGCGCGATCGTGCGCCCGGGAATCGTTGCCGGCCCCTTCGACCACACCGATCGTTTCACCTATTGGTGCGTACGCGCGTCGAGAGGCGGCGAGTTGGTCGCGCCTGACGATGCGGCGCGACCCGTTCAGTTCATCGACGCCAGGGATCTGGCCGCGTTCATTCTTCATCTCAGTAGCGACTCTCTGCACGGCGTCTTCAACGCAAGCGGTCCCCGGAGCGAAGCGCTCGGCTGGGGCAGCTTCCTCGAGACGTGCATCGCCGTCGGACGGAGTCAGGCCAAACCGGTATGGGCCCCCGAGCGGGTCTTGCGGGACGCGGGGGCGGAGATCGGGCGGGAGCTCCCCCTGTATGCACCCATAGACATGCCGGGCTTCGCAACCGTGAACTGCGACCGGGCGATTGCCGCCGGGCTGGGGTTCTCGGATCTGGAGCGATCGGTCGAAGACACGCTCGGGTGGGCTCGAGCGGAGAGGCCCGAGTTGATCGCCGGCATGACGCCCGAGCGTGAGGCGGAAATACTGGAGGCTCTGCGCCGTTCGCGCATATAGCGGAAACGAGTAGCCGCGGGGTGGCCTAAGGCCAGTCCGCAGGAGGATTCGGAGTGCGATGACAACTGGAAACCTCTACGCAGACCGATCGGGTCGGGGAAAGCTCGAGCTCACCGGCCCTCAGCGCGCCTGGTTTCTCCATCAGATCCTGACTCAGGCGTTCGAGGACATCGAGCCGGGCGAAGCGCGCGACACGGCTCTGATCACGGCGCACGGCCGGATGGTCGGGTACATGGAAGCACTGGCCACGGACGATGCCCTGTTGTTGCACTTCGAGTCCGAGCTCATCGACACGCTTCCAGAGGCCCTGCAGCGATACGTCTTCGCGACTCAGGTCACCATTCGAGACGTCACGAACGATTTCGGCCTCGTGCTCGTCGTGGATCCACGCTGGAAGAAGATCGCACACGAGGTCGCACCGGACGCTCTGGCCCATCGGACACTGTCGTTCGGCGTCGCGGCGGGCTATCTATGGATCGCAAAGGAACTTCTCCACGAGACGCTGATCGCACTCAAGGGCTCTGGTCTGCAGGAAGCTACGGAGGAGGAACTCGAGGGTCTGCGCGTCGAGTGGGGGATGGCGCGCTGGGGCCATGAGATGACCGAGAAGACGTTGCCTCCGGAGGCCGGGCTCGACGACATCGCGGTGCACTACGACAAGGGCTGCTACGTGGGCCAGGAGGCGATGGCCAAGATTCGTTTCCGCGGCAAGGTCAACCGCAAGCTGCGGCGGCTTCGCTCCGACGAGCCTCTTGCGGTCGGCAGCGAGCTCACGCTTGAGGACTCCAAGGTCGGAACGGTTACGAGCGCGGCCGGCGGGCACGCGCTCGCCATGATCCGTCACACCGTCGAACCCGGTGCTCGGGTGACCGCCGGCGAAGTGACCGCGACGGTCATCGACATGACCGGACCGGGAAAGGATCCGACTTGAATCATCACTACGACGGCGATGACCTCATAGTCCGCAAGATCCGCGTGGGCAACATGGAGAACAACACTTACGTTGTCGAGTGCCCGGCGACGCACGACGCCCTGTTGGTCGATGGCTGTTACGAGGCGGACCGGATTCTCGCGGGAACGGAGGGGGCCAAGGTCGTCGGCATCGTCCAGACCCATGCACACTACGATCACGTCGACGCACTTCCCGAGCTGAAGAGCAAGCTCGGAGTGCCGGTCTACGCGCACCCCGGGGAGGACTACCCCGTCCCGATCGATGTCGAGCTGTCCGACGGCGACACGATCTCCTTCGGCAGGGACCATGAGGTGGTGGTGCTGCACACGCCGGGACACACGCCGGGGGGCGTATGTCTCCTGCTAGGGAAGCATCTCGTCAGTGGCGACACCCTGTTTCCGGGAGGCCCCGGCAACACAAGGGGGGACGACAAGCTGTTCGACCAGATCATCGAGAGCATCGAATCGAAGCTGTTCACCCTGCCCGACGACACGCGCGTCTACCCGGGCCACGGAGACGACACCACCATCGGGACCGAGAGGCCGCACCTCGACGAGTGGAAAGAGCGGCGCTGGTAGGCGCAAGCCCATGTAACGGCCGCCACCGGACGCGGACTTCGTTCTTCGGCCGCCCTGACGGCGCAGCCCTCAACAGGTCAGGTGAAGTGCAGCGGCCGCCTCTGCCCGATCGTGTTGGTCGTAACGCTTGACCGCATCGCCGGTATCGAGCACCTCGACGGTGGTGCCCCGGCGCTCGAGTTCCTCGATCGCCGCCGGGTCCGGGGTCAGGCGGCCGTAGGCACCTCTGCCGATGATGAGGCGACTCGGCAGCTCGCCGAGCACGTCGTCCAGATCGTCGAGCACGAGCGAGTGGCCGTCCTTGCGCCACCAGTTCCCAACGACTCTCTCGGGCAAGATGATGACGTCGCGCGTGTGTTCGTTCCCGTCGACCACGATTCGGCCGAAGCTGTAGTGCGTGATCCTCGCGATGAGCCCTCACCTCCTCCCTTGGAGCATGCCCACATCCTTCCCGCACGACGCAAACCGTCGCGGTCGTAGCTCTTGGTGAATGGCGAGCACACGGCGCAAGTGGTTCCTGTCCGCCCCGCCCAGCGAGCCGTCCGCGTGGACGTGGCCGTCCGCCATCGCAACGGAGTGACGGCCGCAACTGAGCTGCTAGTGCCCTCCATCGGTCCGAGGGCGCCCGCGCTCCCGCCGGCCCCAGCTCCCGCCACCGCCGGCGCCTGTCCACCGAGCCGTCGTATTAGAGTCCGGTCATGAACGCAGGGCGGATAGCGCGCATCTTCATAGGACCCCAGGAGAGCGGGGCGATCCAGGAGGTCGCAGAGGTCGAGGCCGTAGCCGGCAAGGGCCTCCGGGGTGATCGCTACTTCGACGACGGCCACCAGGCACATGACCCATCTCGCGAAGTGACCCTCTTCGCGGCGGAGGGGCTCGAAGCGGGGCGCGCGGCCAGCGGTGTGGACATCGGGGCGGAGGACATGCGCCGCAACCTCATGACCGAGGGAGTCCAGCTGGCCGATCTGCTCGGACGTCGCTTCTCGGCCGGCGAGGTCGTGTTCGAGGGGCTCGAGAACAATCCACCCTGCGCTCACCTCCAGCAGCTCGCAGGCAAACCTCTGCTCAAGCCCATGATCGAAAACGGTGGAATTCGCGCTCGCATCGTGACTGGCGGGACGATACGGGCGGGTGACGAGATCCAGTCTCTGTAGCGCCGTTTAGCCGGTCTCTGCAGGGACTACCGAGACCTCGACGGAGGCGGGCAAGCTCAGCCAGTCTGAGTATTCCGATGCGGACTCGTGAAGGACCCGAGTCTGTGCCTCATCTAAGGGCGCGTAGAGCTCGAAGCGGATCAACGCCCCATCCCTCGTGATGGTGGGCCTCCAGGTGCCGACGACCTGTGAGTCGAGTACCACGGTGCCGGCCAATAGATAGTCGTCATGGGCTCGGGCGATCCCGGACGCATCGATGGCGGGCCGGCTGTCCTTGTAGGCAACGACGTACTCGTCGAAGGCCTGCAGGAGAACGATGTTCGGTGAGGGGGATTCCGGGACCGTAGGCGAACCAGACCACCAGTAAGCCACGCCGTATCTCTTCTTCCGTGAGCTGGGAACCGACCATCTCCAGGCCCCTCTTTGCGTCTGTGAGCTTCAGGCTCGACCACCACCCAAAGTCCTTGAGAGTCGCGGGACCATGGCTGGTGAAGAAGCGGAGGGTCAATTCCGCTAGGGCCTGCTCCGAGTCGAGCACCCGTGCGTTCGGCGCGCGCTCCTCGAGGAGCGCGTAGGTGTGTTGCTTTCCGCGCCGTGGACCGCTGCAGATGAGCCCGCGCAGCTCGGCGTTCATCACGATGAACTGGACTCGGTATCCCTCCACGTCGATCCCGGACTTCTCGAGGACAGTTTTCAACTCCTTGCGCGTCAGGTGGTTGCCCCCACGCAGTGCTCGCTCGATCGTCGTGTTCGACTTCTCCAGGGTCGCTTCATCCAAGCCCAGTCGGCGGTAGTAAGAGGCGGTCTGCGCAAGAACCCGGGGGCCCGTGAGCTCGAGCATCCACCTGATGTCGGCGGGCAGAACGAAATGCCAGGTCGGCCGCAGGACGTGAGTCCGGAGGATGGCCCCGTCGGCGAGGAGCTTCTCGACGTCAGCGTCGGTGACGCCCTCGGCGCGTTGTCCAAGCGACCACTTTGCGGGACCGTATTCCTGGGACTGGGAGGCTCCGAACCAGGCCACCACGTCTTCCGGCCGCGCGAATCGAGCGC
Source organism: Actinomycetota bacterium (assembly GCA_009379915.1). GTDB lineage: Bacteria > Actinomycetota > CADDZG01 > CADDZG01 > WHSQ01 > WHSV01. Next base: position 6,074 of record WHSV01000003.1, read on the forward strand.
CCACAAGGAGGTGCGTATACACGCGCTGCCGAGCCAGCCGGAGAGCGACTTCGCGGATCACCGCGCGAGGCTGACTTCAATCCCCCGGCGGAATCTGAGCGCGGGAGCTCCCGCAAAACGGGCGCTGAGGCACAAAGAAACCGGCGCCAGGAATCTGAGCGCGGGAGCTCCCGCAAAACGGGCGCCGAGGCACAGAGAAATAAGCGGCGGCCGCCCATCTCTTAATTGCCGGGTATCGGTGCCTCGGTGATCTCCACCGTGTCCGCGGGGGCGTTCTGTCGTCTCGAGAGGACGAGCGCCGGCAGGGCCAGAAGCGATATGCCGGCCCCCATGACGTAGGAGGGCGCGTATCCCCACACGTCTGCGGCGCGACCGAGAACCGGCTGCGCCCACACGCCGCCGCTCGATTCCATCAGGGAGTCGAACGACAGGATCGTCGCCCGCTGTCGCGACGGGATCAAGCCGTTGAGGTAGGTCTGCCGGATCGGCATGGAGGCAGCGAAGAGCAGGGCCCAAACGACGATCAGGGCGATCACTGCCCAGAAGCTCTCGATCACCCCGATCAGGGCCAGAGCGGCCACACCCAATGCCGAAGTTGTGATGAGCGCCGAGGTACGATGGTGAAAGAGCTTGCGTATCAAGGGTGCAGCGACGCCACCGAGTATCTGAGCGCCCGCGACGATCGCCGCCACCAGACCGGCGATCTGGTAGGCCTGAGGGTCGCCGTAGAGCTCGAGCAGGTACGGCTGCAGCGCGTAGAAGCCGTAGATGCCGACTCCGCCGGTAAAGAGGGCCTCGACCATCAGCCACTTGACCGCGGGCACCCGCCAGCCGTAATCGATCGAGGCCGAGGCGACCTTTCGCATCTCGGCCAGTGGCCGCCCGCCCCTCTCGGGCGTGAAGCCGGTGTCGTGCATCAGCCTGAACGCGACCGCGAACATCACGACCAGGATGACGCCGCGCAGCACGAACGGGATTCCTAGATTGGTCTGCTGGGCGATGAACCCTCCCGCCACCGAGCCGACGAGCATCGCCGTTCCGGCCACGACTTGGCCGCGCCCGAACACCCTCTCCATCTCACCCGTGTATCCCGTCGCGGTGAGAGCATCCACCAGCCACGCCTCGACCGCGCCGGAGAAGAACGTGAACCCGAGACCGATGAGAATCGACACGACCGCCCACTGCCAGAACGGCGCCTCGACGTACCAGAGCAGCACGTAGAGAAGCGTCGCGGCGCTCAGCGTCACGGTGCCCAGCAGATACGAGAAGCGACGCCCGATGGTGTCGGCGACGATTCCGGTCGGAATCTCGAAGATCACCATCCCGGCCGTGAAGAAGGCGTTTGCGGAGAACGCCTCCAGGTTCGACAGACCTGCATCGAGCAGGAAGATCGTGTTGATCCCCCAGATCAGCGAGGCGGCGAGCGTGTTGCCGAGCATCAGCAGGAGGTAGGTGCGAACGATGGTGCGGGGCGTGGGCATGTTCGGGTCAACTCACCTGGAGCCGACGATCTTCCCGCATCGCCCTGTTCGTCTTTCTCACGGTTCTCTTGCGCATGGAAGCCCTCTGTTGTCGGAATCGTTACCAATTGTGACGAACCGGCGCCGTGAAACTCATCGCGAACCATAAGATCTGTCACTTTGGTCCCCGAGACGCCCACAATGGAGTGGTGACGACGGCCACGACCTCTCAAGCCGAGCCCGGCCCGGTTTCGCTCGATCGTAGAAGAGTTCGGCGCGCGGGCCTCGCGGCTATGGCCGTGTCCACGGCGCTGATGTGGCTGGCCTCTAGTCTCTTCGACGGGATCATCTTTCCTCCGGCCGCCCTGGCAGACCTCGTCATCCGGGCGGTGCCCGGTGATGTGTCGACGTTCTTCATCGATGCCTTGAAGCACTGGTCGCTGCGACTCTTGATCTTCGGAGTGCTAACGGGGTCGCTGATTCTCGGGGCCGAGTTGTTGTGGCGCCGGTCGCGCGATGGACGGTTGCGCACCGTCGAGACCGGAATCGCCATCGCAGTACTCGGAGGCGTGTCCTCATTGGGGAGCGCGTCGGGCACCGGCAACCCTCTCGTCACCCTCGTCGTCCTGGCGCTATCGGCCGCGATCTACGCGGGTGTCGCGGGCTCGGTCTACGCGACCTCGGCCGCGCCGGTTGATGCCGAACGGAGAAACGTCCTGAGACTCGGTTTCGGCGGTGCGTTGACCATCGCGCTGGCGGGTGGCGCCCTCGGCTGGTTCGCGCGCGCCTTCTCTGGGCCCGACCGCAACGTCGAGCTCGTCGCGCCCACGGACAGCGAAAGGCTTCCGCCGGGAGACGACGCCTTCCCCGACCTTGCAGGCCTTCCGGCCGAGGTGACCGGCGCCGAGGATCACTACGTCGTCGACATCAATCTCATCAAACCCTCGGTCGATGCCGATGGCTGGAACCTGCGCGTGTTGGGCGAGGTCGACGAGGAACTGACGATCACCTTCGACGAGCTCCAGGAGCGTTTCGAGATCGTCGAGGAGTACTCGGTGATGACGTGCATCTCCAACGAGGTCGGCGGCAATCTCATCGGGACCTCGCTCTGGGGAGGTGTGCGTCTCGGCGAAGTCCTGGAGGCCGCCGGAGTGGGCCATGAGGTCGTGGACCTGGTATTGCGCGGAGCCGACGGTTACTCCGATTCGATTCCGCTCGACATTGCAATGGACGAACACGTGCTCATCGCCGTCAGCCAGAACGGGGAGCCACTGACCCAGGCGCATGGGTTTCCCTGCAGGTTGAGGGTCCCCGCCATCTACGGGATGAAGAACGTGAAGTGGCTGGAGTCGATCGAGCTCGTGAGCAACGACTACAAGGGTTACTGGATGGAGCGAGGTTGGAGCGATACCGCCGTGGTGAAAACCGAGAGCCGCATCGACGTGCTCGGCGACGACGGCTCAGCGAACGTCGGCGAGGACACATGGATAGCGGGGGTCGCGTGGGCCGGTGAGCGCGGCATCTCGAAGGTCGAGGTCTCGACCGACGGGGGCCGGGCCTGGGACGAGGCCATGCTCAAGGATCCGATCAACGAGCGCATGTGGCGCTTCTGGGCGTACCGGTGGACGCCGGACGGAGAGGGCGAGGTGGCCATCGTCTGCCGCGCGACCGACGGCGACGGAGCGGTTCAAACGATGCGGGAGACTGAACCCCATCCGAGCGGCGCATCGGGTTATCCGTCGAGATCCATCACCGTCACCCAGGCCTAGAGCGCGACGGCAGAGCGCTAATCGTCGATAACTGCCTCGACCTCCACTTCGACCTTCCAGCGTTTGTCGAGCAGTCCCGCGACCACGACCATCGTGGCGGCCGGGCGCACCGCACCGAAGAACGCAAGGTGCGCGCGCCCGACGGCATCAGAATCCTTTGCGTTCGTGATGTACATGCGTGTGCGCACGACGTGGCGGGCGGCCGCCCCCGCGCGCCCGAGGGCGAGCATCGCTATCTCGAAACACCGGCCTGCCTGGACCTCGGGATCCGAATCGCAGCTTCCGTCGGGCCATATCGGCCCCGTTCCCGCAGAGATCACCCGGTCGCCGACGCGCACGGCTCGCGAGAAGCCGACCTTCGGCTCCCACGGTGACCCCGACGAAACCCGCTGTCTTGTCATTCCAAGGAGAGGTTATGCGGGCTCGAAGTGAATCAGAACGGGGCCGATCTCGGGATGGGCCGCTCGCAGGGCATCCTCGATCCGTACAGATGCGTCGTGGATGCGGTCGAGGGCCAGACTTCCCCGGCCCCTCACGTGCGCAACGACCGACAGTTGGTGGTCCACGGACGTGACCAGCACCTCGTGGCAATCGAGCACGTCCGGCTGCTGCTGCGCGACCTCTGTGACCAGTGCGACTATGTCGTCGCGCGTGCTGGTCACGTCGCGCCCGCGGGTCGTCGTCTCCCAGGGTTCGATATGCGAGTCGACCCTCACGTCGTCGCCGAGTTCGTCGACGACCGCATCCTCTATCCGATCGGAGAGAGCGTGCGCCTCGTCGAGTGAGCTGCCCGGCTGCACTTTTGCGTGGAGCGTGACGTGGAGCTTGCGGAGGCCGTCCTCGTCGAACGCATGGATGAGGACGTTGTGGACCTCGTGAACTCCCGCCTGCCTGCTGGCTGCGGCCTGCGCTCGCTCGACCAGTCCGCTTGTCTCCGATACCGGCTCGACGTGCACCACGACGTCCGTTCCCGGAGCGACGCGCGCGATCTCTCGTTCGACCGCCTCGGCGATGTCGTGGGCGCGCTCCAGCGTCGCGGTGCGTCCCGCGGCCACCGTCACGTCTGCGAACAGGTTCTTGCCACCGGAACGGAGCCGCACGCGGCGCGTCTCGGTCACTCCCTCGGCCCCCGAGGCGGCGGCCTCGATCTCGGCCACGCGGGCATCGGGGGCTCGATCCATGAGCACGTCGACCGAGCGCCTGCCCAATCGCACCGCCGCGAACCCGACGACGACGGCCACGACGAGTCCTCCGATCACGTCGGCCTTTGCGAACCCTGCGCGCGCCGCCACCAGGCTTGCGAGCGCGATCAAAGCGGTGCCGATATCCGCGGCGAAATTGAGCGCTCCGGCTCGGAGCGCATCGGAGCCCTCGGCGCGGGCGGCGCCGAGGATGTAGCGCACTCTGACGACGTCGACGCACGCCGAGACTACGAACAACGCCAGAGCATAGGCGGGCACCTCTAGGGGCGTCTCGTCCTCGAAGAGGCGAGTCGCCGCTTCGAGCAGGACGCCGACGACGAGAGCACCGAGAATCAGCGTCTGGACGAAGGCGGCGAGGTTCTCAGCCTTACCGTGACCGTAGTGATGCGACGCGTCGGCCGGCTTGGAGGCGAGGCGAACCCCCAAGAAAAGCAGCAGAAGGGCGACGATGTCGAGAGCGGAGTCGAGCATCTGGGAGAAGACCGCAAGGCTGTCCGTGGCCCCCCAGACCGCCAGCTTCATTGCCGTAAGAAGGCACGTCAGCGCGAGTGCGACGAGCGCCGCCCGCGGGGCGCGACCTGCTCCGGTTCTCATCCGCCCATTGTCGCCTCAGGCCGCCTCTCCTGCGGTCCGGCCGAGCC
>WHSV01000003.1:11308-44041 GCA_009379915.1 Actinomycetota bacterium
CCCCGCGCGTCTCCTGCGGTCCGGCCGAGCCCGCCCCGCGCGTCTCCTGCGGTCCGGCCGAGCCGCAAGGACGTCTGCTGGAACTTATTTGTTAGTTGTGGCTAAGTTATGCGGATGCGACAGTCAACCTCGCCCGCGATTCAGGATTACCTCAAGGCCATCTACAAGCTCTCCCTCGAGGATGGAGACGCCGGAGAGAGTGCCGTCCCGCCGAGCCGGCCCTCCGTCTCGACGACGGCCGTCGCCGCCCGTCTCCGCGTCTCGGGAGCGTCGGCGACGAACATGTTGAAGCGTCTCGACTCTATGGGGCTCGTGACCTACACCCGCTATCGGGGGGTCGAGCTGACCGAGGCCGGGAGCAAGATCGCGCTGGAGGTGCTGCGGCACCACCGACTGCTCGAGACCTATCTCGCCGAGGCACTGGGCGTGCCCTGGGAGCGGGTTCACGAGGAGGCCGAGGTGCTGGAGCACGTCCTGTCGGAGGACCTCGAGGAGCGCATCGCGGTCCTGTTGGGCGATCCCACGACCGATCCCCACGGCCATCCCATACCGACCCGGGAGCTCGAGATGCCCGAGTCAGGCGTTGCGCCGCCCGCCAGGCGAATGTGGGAGCTTGCCGAGGGGGAGTCCGCCTCGGTCGAGCGCGTGTCCGACGAGACCACCGAAGCGCTGCGCTATCTCGGTGATCTAGGAATCCGGCCGGGGACGCGCATAGAGATCGTGGGTCGAGGGCCCGTGTCGGGACCACTGTTTCTGAAGGTCTCCGGTGGGCCCGGTGACGTACAGGCGCTGAGCAAGGAACTGGCGGAGTCGGTGTGGGTCGGTTGACGCTCCCGCACCGCGCTGGCGGGGTGTCTGGTCGCGGCTCTAACGGCTTGCGGGCCCGTTCAAGCGGGGGGTGCGCCGGACCCTCGGGAGATCGCCACCCGCGAGATCAAGGTCGTGACGACCATCGGCCAGATCGGAGACGTCGTGAAGAATATCGCGGGCGATCGCGTCGACCTCGTGGAGTTGATGGGACCGGGAATCGACCCGCACCTCTATCGCGGCCCTGATGATCGCCCCGCCCGCAACCGCGTACCTGCTGAGCGACCGCCTCTCCCACATGATCGGCCTGAGCGCGCTGATCGGCGTTTCAAGCGCGCTCGCGGGCTTCTGGTTGGCCCATTGGCTCGACGCATCCATCGCGGGCTCCATGGCAACGATCGCGGGAGTCCTGTTCGGTCTCGCGTTTCTGTTCGCCTCCGATCGGGGGCTTGTCGCGCAGCGCCGCCGGCGACGACGGCAGCGGTGGGAGTTCGCCCAGGAGATGCTCGTCGTGCACCTGCTTCACCACGAGGACCTCCCCGAGGCGGACGAGGAGAATCGCGTCGCTCACCTTCAAGAGGGTCTTCGCTGGGAGGGTGGTTTCACCGACGAGGTCGTCGGCCGAGCGCGGCGCAGGGGACTCATCTCCGAGCGGGACGGGCTGCTGACGTTGACGGACGTTGGGCGCGCCCACGCGCGCCGATCCTTCGCGGCCTGATTCAATCAAGCCATGGATCACCCAGTTGAGCGCGAGCCGGATCTCGCAGAGGAGCGTCTGCCGGTCGTCGTCGACGGCCTGCGCCTGCGCGGGCGCGCCTACGTGCCGAGAGACGCACAGGGCCTTGTCCTTCTTCTTCACGGCCTCCCGTCCAGCAATCCACCCGACCCGGACGACGCGGGCTACCCGGGGGTCGCCCGCCGTCTCGCAACCGAGGGGTTCGCCGCGGCCTGGGTCGACATGAGAGCCGTCCGCTCGTCGCCGGGGTACTTCTCCATCAACGGATGGGTCAGGGATGCCACCGCGGCTCTTTTCGCGGCAACCTCGTTGAAGGGTGTGCCGGGACCGGCGGCCATCGTCGGCTCCTCTGCAGGCGGCGCGGTAGCGACCGAGGTTGCCCGGGGAGGAGCGCCGCTCACGGCGCTGGCTCTTCTCGCCGCTCCGGCCGCGTGGGTCTCGTTCGCCGGCGACCCCCACGAGGGCCTCAGGCGCATCACCCAGGAGGCCGGCATGGCGGTGGCGCCGGAGGTCGTCTCCGATCCCACGGCATGGGCGGCGGAGTTCGACGAGGTGTGCACCGAGCGCTCGATAGGACACCTTTCCTGCCCGGTTCTCGTGGTGCATTCACGGGACGATGACGTCGTTCCCGTCGACCATGCGCAGCGAATCGCAGAGAGGGCGCGCAGGCCCGAGCTTCGGATCATCGAGGGGGCGGGGCATCAGCTTCGTCGCGACGAGACGGCGCTCGGCCTCGTGACCGATTTTCTGCGACGGACCCTTAAATGAGTGCGGCGGTCACCGTTCTGGTACTGGTGGCGATCGCCTTCGTCGTGAGCGTGGGGCTCGCGGCGACCCTCGACGTCTATGCCGCCGTGATCCTCGGGGGCATCCTTGCCTTCGGAGCACTCGCACTGGCGATCACCAGACGCGCGCAGTCCGGCGCGATCGGCCCGGGACGTTGCCACGAATGCGGCGGGGTCGTATCGCGGAGCGCTCCTTACTGCAAGCACTGCGGGACCGGTCGGGGCCGTGAGGGGGGCCCGCGGACGGGGGGAGCGCCCGCGGGCCCGGATCACGATGAGGTTTAGTTATGTGTCCGGGGGCCGAGCCCGGTGAGTTGAACGCACCGGTCGGCTCGCACGAGGAAGGCCGCCTCCTGGTTGCGTTCGAGAGCCAGCCTGGCGCCGAGCGACACGACTCGCAGGCCGAGCGCCGATCGAACGCTCCGCCGCGGGCGGCGGGGGAGCTCGCCGGCCAGTCGCCGCCTGTCGGCCTCCCGAATCCGGTCCTCGAAGATCAGGCCCGCAACGTCTGAAGAAATAATTGGGTGCATGTCCCCTGTTCCTTTCTACGAGCCGGGCGTGTAAGCTTTGTTCCAAGAGTTGCTCCTTACAATAGTGACAGAGGTGTAAGAAGTCAAGTGAATTTCAGCCATTACAGCGAGGCCCCCATCCGCTTTGCGGCGGACCTGGTCAACACCGGGCCGCTGGACCGGGAGTCCTTCGAGGATCTCGAGACGGTCGCCGACCTCAGGGCGTTTCTGGCCGGCAGCGGCTTCCTCGACGTCGACGATCCGGAGGCGCTGACCGAAGACGATCTCGAGGCCTTCAGGCGGCTCAGGACCCAGCTCGCCGACGTCTTTCTGGCGAGCGACGAGAGAACCGCGGCGCGCAGCGTCAACCAGATACTCGACGAGTGTCGCTCCGTCCCTCATCTGACCGATCACGACGATGCGCCGTTGCACCTCCACTACGCGGCCCCCGAGGCCGCACCCGCCCAGAAGGCGGGCGCGGCGAGTGCGATGGGGCTTGCGCTCGTCCTCGTCGAGGACGGACTGAAGCGCTTTGGGGTGTGCGCCAGCGACGACTGCATCGACGTCTTCGTCGACACCTCCAAGAACTCGTGCCGTCGCTTCTGCTCGGACAAGTGTTCGAACCGAACCGCGGTTGCCGCCCACCGAGCCAGAGAGCGCAGCAAGACTCAGTAGTCGGGTCGTCTCTGTGGGGGCTTTATCGTCGGGGTTCACACAAACCGAGACCCAACGGTGGGAGGTTGTCGTGGCTGAAGGATCGGACTCCTTCGATCTCGTAATTCTGGGTGGTGGGAACGCCGGATACGCGTGCGCGTTCCGAGCCGTGAAGCTGGGGATGTCCGTCGCGATGGTCGAGAAGGAAAAAGTCGGGGGAACCTGCCTTCACCGCGGATGCATTCCGACCAAGGCGCTGCTCCACTCCGCCGAGTTGCTCGATGAGATCCGCCACGCGGGACAGTTCGGCATCAAGGCCGACGACAACCCCGGATACGACTGGGACCAGGTCAAGAGGTTCAAGGACTCCGTGGTCGGAAACATGTACAAGGGTCTGGCCGGACTCGTGAAACGTAAGAAGATCGAGCAGATCGACGGTTGGGGAAGACTCGCGGACAACAAGACCGTCATCGTTCAGACCGAGGCGGGAGAACGATCGGTCAGGGCCGACAAAGCCGTTGTCCTGGCGACGGGCTCGGTGCCGCGCGACCTCCCCTTCATCCAGGCCGACGGTAAGCGAGTGCACAACTCGAACCACGGTCTGGAGGCCGACGACGTGCCCGGATCCGTGGTCGTGGTCGGCGGCAACTACATCGGCCTCGAGTTCGCGAGCGTTTTTCGCAGCTTCGGAGCGGAGGTCACGGTCGTCGAGATGCTCCCGAAGATCGCGCCCGCCGAGGACTCGGACATCTCGGAGGCTCTGCTCAAGTTGTTGCAGAAGCGCGGGATCAAGTTCGAGCTCGGCGTGAAGGTGACCGACGCGAAATCTTCGGACAAGGGCGTCGCCGTGTCGGTGGAAAAGGACGGCGAGACCAAGTCGATCGAGGCCGACCGGATGTTCGTCGCGATCGGACGCGCACCGAACACCGAAGACATGGGCTTCGAGGAGGCCGGGCTCAAGCTCGACAAAGGCTTCATCGTGGTCGACCAGATGTTCTCGACGGGGGTCGACGGCGTGTACGCGATCGGCGACGCCATCCACGTGCCGGACGCCAACTGGATGCACCCGCAGCTCGCTCACGTTGCGTTCATCGAGGGCTTCAAGGTGGCGGAGCACCTCGCAGGGGAGACCCCCGTTCCGGTCGACTACAAGAACATCGCTCACGTTATCTACTGCCAGCCCGAGGTCGCTTCGGTCGGCCTGACCGAGGACAAGGCCAAGGAGCTGGGGCTCGAGGTCTCGACTGCGCGCTTCCCCTTCGCGGCAAACGCTCGTTCGGTGATGCTCGGCGGCGGTCAGGGGTTCGTAAAGACCGTGGCCGAGAAGAACGGAGCGGTGGTGGGCGTCCACGCGGTGGGGGCGAGGGTCTCGGATCTCATCACCGAGGCCCAGCTCGCGACGTCGTGGGAGGCGTTCCCGGACGAGCTGGCCGAGCTGATCCACCCCCACCCGACGCTGTCCGAGGCGATCGGGGAGACGTTCATGGACCTGGCGGGCAAACCGCTGCATCACTAGCGACTACGGGGTAGTAAGACTACGAGTGAGCCCGGGTTCCGTCCCGGGCTCCTTGATTTGACTCAGAATCGGGCATGGAGGTGCTCCCTTTGAAACGACACAGAATTCTGACGCTTGCGACCGGCCTCCTACTGGTCCTGGCGGCCTGCGGCGGAGATGGCTCGGACGGAGATGCCGCCTCCGACGAGCGCCCGCCTGAGGAGGTTCTCGCGGCTGCGGGAACGGCCACCGAGGAGTCGGGGACGGCTCGCATCGCGAGCGACCAGGTCACTTCGGCCCAGAGCCAGGAGTTCACGACGACGGTCGAGGGAATCGTCGATCTCGAGTCCGGCGACTCGGAGTCCACGCTGGAGCTCGTGCTCCCCGGCCAAGAGCCACAGTCCGCGGAACTGATCACCGACGGCGCGACCGGTTACATCGAGGCGAGCGCATTTCCCGGAGCACCTACGGACTCCCGGTGGATAAGCATCGACTTCGAGTCCGTGGGGGCCCAGATGGGGATAAACGTCGAGGCCTTCCGGCAGAACGGCGCGGGACAGCTCGCATATCTCTCGGAGGTAGCCGAAGTCGAAGAGGTGGGAACGGAAACGATCAGAGATGTGGAGACGACGCACTATCGTTTCACGGCCGACATCGCCGCCCTCGCAGAGAGTGGACCCGAAGAGCTGCGTTCCTCATACGAACAGCTGGTTGAGATCACGGGGGCCGAAGAGGTACCGACCGAGGTATGGATCGACGGCGACGATCGTGTGCGCCGGATCGTGACCGAGGTGGAGATCGAACAGCAGGGTCAGCAGTTCACTCAGCAATCTACGGTCGAGTACTACGAGTTCGGTGTCGAGCTCGACGTGCAGCCGCCGCCGGAGGAGGACACGGTGGACATCACCGAGCTCGGGGGTGGAGGCCAGGCTCCGTAAGCGGTGGGAGGATGCTCCCGGAAACGAGCGGCCGAAACCGACCGGGGAAGGTCCGACCATGAAGAGGCGAACGAAGATCATCGCCACGATCGGCCCCGCAACGCGCGACCCCGAGAGTCTCGAGAAGCTCCTCGTCGCTGGGGTGGACGTCGTGCGTTTGAATTTCGCGCACGACAGTCCCGACAATCACTTTCGCACGGCCGAGCTGGCTCGCAAGATTGCCGGTGCACACCAGCGGAGCGTGGGTGTGCTCATCGATCTACCCGGACCCAAGATGCGTACGGGGCCCATCGCCGGCGACGAGGTCGAGTTACACGCGGGCCAGCGATTCGTGCTCACGCGGGAGCGCATCGATGGCAACAAGCGGGGAGTCTCGACCACCGTGACGGCGCTCGCCCAAATGCTGTCCGAGGGAGATGAGATCTACCTCGCCGACGGTGAGATCGTGCTGCGGGTTGCGGTCATCGAGGGCTCGGAAGTGCACACCGAGGTTCTGACACAGGGAATTCTTCGCTCTCGCAAAGGGATGCACATTCCGGGGGCCGAACGTCAAATCCAAGCCTTCACGGATGCGGATCGGGAGACCCTCGAGCTTGCGCTCAAGATGAAGGCGAACTTCATCGGCCTATCGTTCATTCGCGACGCGGACGACCTCAGGCGGGCGCGCGAGGCGCTGCCCAAGCGGGGTTACAGGCCGCACCTTCTGGCGAAGATCGAAACCCGTTCCGCGCTCGACAACCTGGGCGAGATCATCGACGCTTCCGACGCGGTCATGGTCGCCCGCGGAGATCTGGGCATCCAGACGCCGCTTCGCCGGGTGCCGTTGCTGCAAAAGGAGATCATCCGGCTCTGCAACCAACGGGGCGTACCCGTTGTGACCGCGACTCAGATGCTCGAGTCCATGACACGATCGTCGCTGCCCACGCGCGCGGAGGTGACCGACGTGGCCAACGCCGTATTGGACGGCACCGACGCGCTGATGCTGTCGGAGGAGACGGCGGTGGGCGACTACCCCGCGACGACGGTCGAGACGATGGCGGCGATCGCTGAGGAGTCGGAGCAGCAGGCTCGGGTCCACGCAGAGCCCGAGACCCGGAGGAGGGACGACGACCGCGTCTCCTGGGCCGTCGCTCACGCAGGTGTAGCTGCAGCGGAGGACCTGGGAGTGCAGGCCATCCTTTGTCCCACTCGAACCGGATCGACGGTGCGGCGCGTGGCAGCGTTTCGGCCCAGCATGCCGGTCGTGGGGATAGCGTCGCGCGATCAGACCCTCGGCGTATTGGCCTTGAATTGGGGGGTAATCCCGCTCTATACGAGGGATCTGGGTGAGGCGCGCGACATGCGCGAGGAGACTGACAGAGCTGTGTCTGCGGCTCGCGCCGCCGGGCTCGCAAACGAGAGGGAACTCGTCGCGGTCGTAGCGGGAAGTCCCGGCCCCCGAGCCGGGCGCACGGACTTCATGCGCATAGTCAGGTGCTGAGGGCCGCGGCCCTGTCCTCGGCCGAGCGGTAATCTCAGGGGACGACCACACTTTCTGCAGCAGATCACGCAGGGATGAACGGTGCTTCACGGAGGGTTTCTCGTCCTAGAGGAGGGTTCGCACCCGGATGGCTACTGAGATCAAGATGCCGCAACTCGGCGAGTCGGTTGTCGAAGGAACCATCACCAGGTGGCTCAAGCAGGAGGGGGACACCATCCAGGAGGACGAGCTCCTCGTCGAGGTCTCCACCGACAAGGTCGACTCCGAGGTTCCCTCCTCGGCATCCGGCACGATCGAGCGGATCCTGGTCCAGGAGGGCGACACGGTGAAGGTCGGAACCGCGATCGCGCTGGTCGGCGAGGGCGGCGAGTCCTCGGGGAACGGCCGGGGGCCCGCAGGGGAGCAACAGGAGGAAGCTTCCGAGGCGCCGGTGCAGCAGGCCGGAGAGGAGCAACAGGAGCCCGCCGCGGATTCCGGGGAGTCGGACCGGCAGGCGGCTCGAGCGGAGTCGGAAACCGCCGGGGACGAGGCCGAGGAGGCCGTCGCCGCCAAGGAGGGCACCGCCTCCGACAAGGCTGCGGCCGCGGGGGACACCTCGAAGCGGGGGATCATCTCGCCGCTCGTGAGGCGCCTGGCGGACGAGCATTCAGTCGAGCTCGACCAGATCGAGGGCACGGGAACCGGTGGCCGGATCCGCAAGCAGGACATCCTGAAGTTCGTCGAGCGGCAGAAGGCCCGACCCGCGGCGGTGGCGACCGAGCAGGCCGAGGCGGCGCCGGCTCCGAAAGAGCGCAAGCCCGAGGCCCAGCCGGCCGCGGTCTCTCGAGAGGCCGGAGAGCGCGAGACCCTCGTGCCGTGGAACAACATCCGCCGGCGCACCGCGGAGCACATGGTGGCCAGCTCCCGCGAGGTCGCTCGGGCCTGGAACGCGGTCGAGGTCGACTGGTCGAACGTCGCCAAGCTGCGCGCACAGGCCAGGGAATCGTTCAGGGCCAAGGAGGGTTTCGGCCTCACCTACATGCCGTTCCTCGCGAAGTCGCTCTGCGAGACGCTGCTCGAGATGCCGGTCATCAACTCCACCTACGACCCGGACCAGCAGGGGAACGTCGAGAAGCACTACGTGAATCTCGGCATCGCGGTCGCGCTCGAGGGGGGCGGGCTCATCGTGCCGGTGATCAAGAACGCAGACGAGAAAAACCTCATCGGACTTGCGCGCGGTGTCTACGACGTCGCGACGCGCGCTCGTTCCAAGAAGCTGACGCCGGACGATCTCACGGACGGGACCTTCAGCATCACGAACCCGGGTCCGTTCGGATCGATCATGTCGGTCCCGATCATTCCTCGGAGCCAGACCGCCATCCTAGCCTTCGAGGCAATCACCAAGCAGGTCGTTGCGACAGAGGACGACCAGATCGCCATCCGCCATATGGGCATCCTCGACATGTCGTGGGATCACCGGGCTATCGACGGAGCGGAGGCGGCGCAGTTCTTGGCCCGGTTGAAGGAGCGCATCGAGACGAGTGACTTCTCGGCGGAGTTGCAGCAATATTCATGAGCGTGCAACCGGTGCTGACGGCTTCCTGGCTCGGCCGCGTCGACTACGGCGCTGCCTGGGAAGCGCAGCGCGAGCTGTTTCTGGCACGTCTCGACGCGGACCGCGGCGACTCGTTGATGCTGCTCGAGCACCCGCCCACCTACACGCTGGGACGGAGAGCGCTCGAGGACGACCTCGTCTACAAGGAGGCGCAGCGAGCTGCGTGGGGAATCTCGTTGTTCAACGTTGACCGTGGGGGCCGCGCGACCTATCACGGTCCCGGCCAGCTCGTCGGGTACCCGATCATGGCGCTGGGCGGCAGCGAAGCGAACCACCGCTACGACATCATCAGCTACCTCCGCAAGCTCGAGGATGTCGTGATCGCCGTTGCAGCCGATCTGGGAGTCGAGGCCCATCGCGACAAGGAGCACACGGGTGTGTGGGTCGGCACCAACAAGATCGGCGCGATCGGAGTCAAGATCACGCGCGGGATAACCATGCACGGATTCGCCTTCAACGTATCCACCGATCTAACGATGTTCGAGGGCATCGTTCCCTGCGGAATCGCAGGTCGCTGGGTGACGTCGGTGCTCGCCGAGACGGGTGAGCACCACGGAGTCAAAGAAGTCGCTAACCTGGCGGCCGGCCACCTGGCCTCGGTCTTCGATCGGTCGCTCGTGTGGACTCACCCCAAGAACCTGTTGGTCGGCGGCCTCGCAGGGGCCGGTCGAGGTCGCTGAACCAAAGCCCCGAAGATTTCAAGGAGGAGATCGGCAGATGGGCAAGGGTCAGGACGGACACACCGAGTTGGGACTCAAACAGGAGGACCTTCTCGCCATGCACCGGTTCATGCTGCTGGCTCGCTATTGCGACGAGCGTCAGTGGGCGCTGAACCGCCAGGGCAAGGCTCCCTTCGTGGTGCCGGTATCGGGCCACGAGGCGGCCCAGGTCGGATCCATATGGGCGTTCGAACGGGGCAAGGACGTCTTCTGCCCCTACTACCGCGACATGGCTCTGTGTCTCGCTGCCGGATTCACTCCAAAGGATGTCTTCGCCGGGCTGTTCGGAAAGTTCGACGATCCGTCGTCCGGAGGCCGCCAGATGCCCGCTCACTGGGGTAGCCGCAAGCTGAACATCATCACCGGCTCGTCTCCGATCTCGACGCAGATATTGCACGCCGCCGGAATCGCCTACTCCAAGAAGTACAAGCACGAGGACTCGGTCGTGGGGACTTGGTTCGGAGAGGGCGGGACGTCCGAGGGTGACTGGCACGGCGCGATGAACTTCGCCGGGATCCACAAGCTCCCACTCGTTTTCTTCTGCGAGAACAACCAGTACGCGATCAGCGTGCACGAGTCGAAGCAGGTAGCGGGCCGCGTGTACAAGCGCGCCGAGGGCTACGGGATGCCCGGCTTCGAGGGCGACGGCAACGACGTGCTCGAGTCGTACCGGCTCGCGAAGGACGCCGTCGACCGGGCGCGGGCCGGCGAGGGCCCTTCGCTCATCGAGCTGCGCACGTACCGCTTCTACTCACACACCTCCGACGACGACGACCGCACGTACAGGTCGCGCGAGGAGGTCGAGGAGTGGCGCAAGAAGGATCCGATCCTGCGTTTCGAGAAATACCTCACCGACGCCGACGTGCTCGACGACAAGGGCCTCGAGTCCATGCGCGAGGAAGCCAAGTCCGACGTCGCCGACGGAGTCAAACAGGCGAACGAATCCGAGTTCCCGGATCCCTCCACGGGAGCGCTCCACGTCTTCCAGGAGGCGCAGTGATGGCGGAGAAAACGCTGATCCAGGCGGTACACGACACCCTCCAGGAGGAGATGCAGCGCGACGACCGCGTGATCGTGCTCGGCGAGGACGTGGGCGCACGCGGCGGTGTCTTCCGCGCCACCATGGGTTTTCTCGAGGAGTTCGGCGAGGAGCGGGTACTCGACACCCCTCTGGACGAGTGTCTCATCGCCGGTGTCGCGATCGGCATGGCGCTCGATGGGCTGCGGCCGGTGGCCGAGATGCAGTTCGCAGACTTCATCTTCCCCGCGTTCAACCAGATCGTGTCCGAAGCCGCACGGATTCGCTACCGGAGCAACAACGACTTCAACGTCCCGATGGTGATTCGCACCCCATGGGGTGGTGGAGTTCACGGCGCGCTGTACCACTCGCAGTCGATCGAGGCTTTCTTCGCGCACGTTCCGGGCATCAAAGTCGTCGCACCGTCCACTCCGTACGACGCCAAGGGAATGCTGATCCAGGCGCTCGAGGACGAGGACCCCGTTCTCTATCTCGAGCACAAGAAGACCTACCGGCTCATCAAGGGCGAGGTTCCGGACGAGCGCTACGCGGTCGAGTTCGGCGTGGCCGAGGTGCGACGTGAGGGCGCGGACCTGACCTGCGTCTCCTACGGGCTGATGCACCACTTCTGTCTCGAAGCAGCCGAGAAACTGGCGGGCGAGGGGATCGATGTCGAGGTCATCGACCTGCGCAGCATCTACCCCCTCGACATCGACACCGTGCTGGAGTCGGTCGGCAAGACCGGCAAGGCGATGGTGGTCTACGAGGACAACAAGTTCCTCGGGGTGGGGGCCGAGGTCGCCGCTCAGATCGCCGAGCGGGCCCTGTTCGACCTCGACGGTCCCATCGTGCGCATCGCCGGCCCGCACGTGCCGGCGATGCCGTACGCGCCGACGCTCGAGGGCTGGTTCATGCCGAACCCCGACAAGATCGAACAAGAAATGCGCAAACTAGCCGGCTTTTAGAATCTGAGCGCGGGAGCTCCCGCCAACCGGGCTTTCTCGCACAAAGAAATCCGGCCTCGGAATCTGAGCGCGGGAGCTCCCGCCAACCGGGCACCACGGCACAAAGAAACCGTCCGCCCGGACGGGGACGGGGTGAGTTGGTGGCGCGGGTTGGTGGGCCCGCTCCGTGGGGTCTCGGCCTGGCGAAAAGCACAACCCGGCATCCAAGGGGGAAAGTTGATGGGTTGCGGGGGCCTGGTACGCCCGCTCGGATGGGGAATCGCTCACCTTCGCCAAGTGAAGACCGGTGAGCGGCACCCAGATAGCAGAGGGGTGCGAGCAGGCGGATCTACGTTCGCTCACTCAGCGGGCGTGGATCCACAAACATGTGGGACGGGATCCTCCCAGGCCAACCCAGCACCCATTCCCCTTCGATGCCGGTTTTCGATCTTGCGCCACCGACGGACGCCGGACTTCGCTTTGATCGGTTGCCCGGCCCGCGCAATACACTGACCCGCATGGCTCAGACACCTCTCATCCCCACCATCAAGACCCGCAAGGACGTCGAGCGCGACCTCCGGCGCGGAGTTCCCCTGCGCAGCGCACCCGGACAGGACGCACCCAGGCCGCAGCGACGACCGGAGTGGCTCAAGGTCAAAGTCCAGCGGGGCGAGAACTTCACCGAGCTGCGCAACATAATGCGCGAACGCGGACTTGCAACCGTGTGCGAGCAGGCCAACTGTCCCAATATCTACGAATGTTGGGAGGCGCGCGAGGCGACCTTCCTGTTGTGCGGCGATCTCTGCACTCGACGTTGTGGTTTCTGCGACGTCATGACGGCCAAGCCGCAGGCCCTCGATACCGAGGAACCCACCAAGGTCGCCGAGGCCGTGCGCCTCATGGGTCTGAAGTTCGCCGTAGTGACCGGAGTCGCTCGTGACGATCAAGACGACGCTGCGAGCGCGCACTGGGCCTCGACGATCAGGGCCGTTCGCGAGGCGGTGCCGGGCTGCGGCGTCGAGGTGCTCATTCCCGACTTCAAGGGCCGGCGTGAGGCTCCGCGCGACTCGTTGAAACGGGTGATCGAGGCCGGGCCCGACGTGCTCGCTCACAACCTCGAGACCGTCCCCCGCCTGCATCCGAGCATCCGCCCCGGCTTCGGCTATCGGGCGAGCCTCGATCTGCTTGCGTGGGCCAAGGAGCTGAACCCCCATCAGGTCACGAAGTCGAATCTCATCGTGGGCATGGGCGAGACGGAGGACGAGCTACGTCAGGCGATGCGCGACCTCAACGAGGTCGGCTGCGACATCCTCACGATCGGCCAGTACCTGCAGCCGAGCGTGTCGTGGCATCTCGCCGTCGATCGGTGGGTGCATCCCGACGAGTTTGAACGGTTCAAGACCTACGGGGAAGGCGAGCTTGACTTCGCATGGGTCGAATCGGGCCCCCTCGTGCGCTCGAGCTACAAGGCGGGACGGCAGTTCCGAGCCGCCGCGGACAGGATCGCAGCCAGCGCTCGCTAACCCATCCATGGTGGACAAAGGCATTGGCCGCGGGCGATCGCGACCTCGGCCGTAGATATCGTCTTCGTTCTGCGTCTTTTGTCATGGTCGCGGGCGCGCTGAGGAGACCGGCAATACCATTTCGCACGGCCCTGGAGACCCGTCCAGGAGAAGCTCAGTCGAGCAGCGCTTCCGCGGCGACCTCTTCGACCTGGCCGCACTTGCAGCAGAATGCCTTCGTCGGGTCCCGGGTGTCCCGGCACCAGATGGTCGTCGCATTGCAGTTCGAACAATTGTGGATCTTGTCGACGATCGGCGTCATTGGCCCGTTTCCGTCCTACTCGTGCTTCCTCTGTGGGCAGGAACGGCTGAAAATATGAGCACTAGGACGACCTGCAAACCGACTAGGTTGCAGGAGAAATCAGGAGGTGGCATCGAGCGCCCGACGAAGGTCGGCCCACAGGTCCTCGACGAATTCGACTCCGACGTTGAGCCTGAGCAAGCCCTCGGGAACCGCCTCCTCACCCGGATACTTGCTGCGCCGGTCGATCGTGGTCTCGAGTCCGCCGAGGCTGGTGGCGTCGACGACCACCTCCAGCGCTCCGGTGATCCGATCGGCCACCTCCGCGTTCGAGACCTCGAAGCAGACCATGGCGCCGAAACCATCCATCTGCCGGGCCGCGACCTCGTGACCGGGGTCGTCGGGCAGGCCCGGATAACGCACGCGGGAAACGACGGGGTGCGTATCGAGCCGCCGAGCGAGCTCACCGGCGTTCGCCTGCGCGCGTTCCAGCCGCAGGGGCAAAGTCCGCAGACCTCGGAGTGCGAGCCACGACTCCATCGGGCCGGCGATCGCGCCGTAGAGCGAGCGGAGTTCGAGCAACTCGTCGAAGGTCTGCTCGTCGCGCGTCACCACGGCCCCCAGTAACACGTCGGAGTGACCCGAGATGTACTTGGTGACGCTGTGAACGACGATGTCCGCGCCGAGATCCAGAGGTTGTTGCAGCAACGGCGTTGCGAACGTGCTGTCCACCGCGACCTGCACGCCGCGCTGGTGCGCCCCCTTCGCTAGAACGGCGATGTCGGCCACGTTCATGAGCGGATTGGTCGGAGTCTCGAGCCACAGCAGCTCTGCTGCCGCGCACGCCTCGAGCACCGAGGTCGTTTCGGACACATCGACCTCTTTGTATGAGAGCCGCCCGTGCTCAGCGGCTTCATGGACGAACTTGCGTGTGCCGTAGTACGCGTCGAACGGCATGACCACGCCGGAGCCCACCGGAAGGAGTTCAAGCACTGCGCTGATGGCGCCCATCCCGGACGAGTACACCAAGGCCCGGCCCCCCTCGAGAGCTCCGAGCACGTCTTCGAGCGCGCTCCAGTTCGGATTCCCGTGCCGCCCGTAGATGCGCTCGCCGCCGGGGTGGAAAGTAGAGCTAAGGTTTACGGGAAGGCTCGTCGGGGCGCCGGGCTGTTTCGTGCCTCGCCCCGCAATCACGGCGACGGTCGAGGGGTGCAACTTCTGATTCACGGGCGGCTCCTCGGCTCGATCCGAACGGTTACAGGCTCATGCTCGTAGCGACGGTACCGCCGACCCGGTTGCGAGATCGGGGCGGCCTGAGGCACATGGGCACAAATGGGCTTCGAGCCGGGGCGGCTCCCGTATGATGCGCCTCATCGACGTACTTACGGATCATGAGTGCGAACGAGAATCGTCTCGAAGAGGAAGAGTAGGAGTAGGCGGCCATGACGTACATCATTGCTGAGCCGTGCATCGGCGTGAAGGACAGAGCATGCGTCGACGAGTGCCCGGTTGACTGCATCTACGAGGGCGAAGAGCAGCTCTTCATCCACCCCGAGGAATGTGTCGACTGCGACGCCTGTCTTCCCGCATGCCCGGTCGACGCGATCTTCCCGGGCGACAGCGTTCCCGCCGAATGGGCCGAGTTCATTCCCAAGAACACGCAGTGGTTCGAGGAGCACCCGGACGCGTCCGGAGGAGCGATGGAGAGCCCCTTCGCGCCCGCCGAGGAGCGCGGCGAAGAGTAATCGCGCAGCTCCCGCAGGACTGGCCGAACCACATCGGTCGCCGCGTCACCATGCGGTGGCTGAATCGCGATGACGGGGACACACAGTCCGAGCTCTACGGAGTCCTGCAGTCGGTCTTCGAACGCGACGGCGGTCAGGTTCTCAAGGTCTTGGACAAACGGGGCCAGACTCACATCGTCAGAGTCGAAGACATCGTCGCGGCCCGCATTCGATGAGGGCCAGGTCCCGGCCTACCAATCCCTCCTTTCTCTGGTCGGTAGATCCGAATAAGTTGGGGTACGCGCCCGTTAGGATGGGTGCCGAAACGACTCATGACCCTTTAAAACAGGGCGGAGAGGACAAGTAGTGTCGACCCAGATCGCCCCACCGAAGCAGCCCGGGGCTGATCGCAAGGAACTAGATCAAGTAGTCATCCGCTTCGCAGGAGACTCGGGTGACGGAATGCAGCTCACCGGCGAGCGCTTCACGAGCGCGACTGCCTTCTTTGGCAACGACCTTGCGACCCAGCCCGACTTTCCCGCGGAGATTCGAGCCCCCGCCGGCACCATTCCGGGTGTCAGCGCGTTCCAGATTCAGTTCAGCGACCACGACATCCTGACACCCGGGGACGCTCCGAGCGTGCTCGTGGCAATGAACCCGGCGGCCCTCAAGGCTCATCTGAAGGAGCTATTGGTTGGCGGCTTGCTGGTCGTCAACTCGGATGCGTTCGACAAGCGCAACCTCGACAAGGTGGGCTACGACTCCAACCCGCTCGAGGACGACTCACTCAAGAGCTATCAGGTCTACGACATCGCCATGACCTCCATGACACTCGAGGCGGTCAAGGGGGTCGGCCTCAACAAGAAAGAGGCGGGGCGCTGCAAGAACATGTTCGCCCTCGGCGTCATCTCCTGGATGTACGGGCGACCGCTGAAGCCCACCATCGACTGGCTCGACAAGAAGTTCGCGCGTAAGCCCGAACTCGCAGAAGCCAACACGAAAGCGTTGAAGGCCGGGCACGCTTTTGGCGAGACCGCCGAGCTGACCGCATTCGAGGTCAAGCCGGCCACCATCGCCCCGGGAACGTATCGGCGCATAACGGGAAACCAGGCGATCGCCTACGGGCTTCTCGCGGCGAGCGTGCAGAGCAAATTGCCGCTGTTCCTCGGGAGCTATCCGATCACGCCGGCCTCCGACATCCTGCACGAGCTCTCGCGACACAAGAACTTCGGCGTTCGAACCATCCAGGCCGAGGACGAGATCGCGGCCGCCGGAATGGCCCTGGGAGCGGCGTTCTCCGGTCATCTCGGAGTGACGACCACATCCGGTCCCGGACTCGATCTCAAGAGCGAGACCCTCGGGTTGGCCATCGCCCTCGAGCTCCCGATGATCGTCGTCGACATCCAGCGCGGAGGTCCATCGACGGGGCTTCCCACCAAGACCGAGCAAAGCGATCTGCTTCACGCGATGTACGGTCGCCACGGCGAGTCTCCGCTTCCGATCGTCGCGAGTTACTCACCGGCCTCCTGCTTCTGGGCGGCCGTCGAGTCGGCTCGGATCGCCATCAAGTACATGACGCCGGTCATTCTCCTGAGCGACGGCTACATCGCCAACGGCGCGGAGCCGTGGAGGATCACGGCCCTCGGGAAGCTTCCCGACATCTCGCGCGACTTCACCACGCAGCCCAACATGGGTGACGACTTCTGGCCCTATCTCCGCGACGACGTGACGTTGTCACGCCCGTGGGCGATTCCGGGAACTCCCGGCCTCGAGCACCGCATCGGAGGCCTCGAGAAGGCCGACGGAACGGGCAACATCTCCTACGAGCCCGAGAATCACGAGTTAATGAGCGAATTGCGCGCGGCCAAGATCAAGGCCATCGAGGAGGACATCGATCCTCTCGAGTGGCGCGGCGACGAGGACGCCAACGTTCTGGTTCTCGGTTGGGGCGGAACCTACGGCGCCATCGGAGCCGCGTGCAGAAGCCTGCGCCATGCCGGCAAGAAGATTGCGCACGCTCACATCCGCCATCTCTCTCCGTTCCCCAGGAACACGGAAGACGTGCTGGGACGTTTCGACAAAGTGATCGTCCCCGAGCTCAACATGGGCCAGCTCTCGAAGCTGATCCGTGCGGAGTTCCTCATCGACGCACAGTCGATTAGCAAGATGCAAGGGCAGCCGTTCAGGTCGTCCGAGCTCGAACAGATGATCCTGGAGAGGATGTAAGAGAATGAGTGATCGTCTCGACGATCGCGGGCATTGCCCGACGGCGGCGAATCGCCGGCGTGAGCGGAGTCTCGCATCGCGCGACGAAGCGGGAGGGGAACAGGAATGAGCGATCCGATAGCAATGGCGACCCAGGGCCGGGGGGTGACCGAGGCCTCGGACGGCGTCGGCACGCTTACGCGCAAGGACTTCGAATCCGACCAGGAGATCCGCTGGTGTCCGGGATGCGGGGACTACGCGGTGCTGAGCGCAGTTCAGAACGTCATGCCCGAGCTCGGGATACCGCGCGAGAAGATCGTGTTCATCTCGGGCATCGGTTGCTCGAGCCGCTTTCCGTACTACATGAACACCTACGGACTGCACGGGATCCACGGCCGGGCGGCGGCCATCGCCACAGGCATCGCCACCGCTCGCCCCGATCTGCAGGTGTGGGTGGTGACCGGCGACGGCGACGGTCTCTCGATCGGTGGAAACCACCTCATCCACGCACTGCGTCGGAACGTGAACCTCAAGATTCTGTTGTTCAACAACCAGGTCTACGGACTGACGAAGGGCCAGTACTCGCCGACCTCCGAGATGGGCAAGGTCACCAAGTCGACGCCGTTCGGGTCGCTCGAGCGACCCTTCAACCCTGTATCGATCGCGCTGGGGGCCGAGGCGACGTTTGTGGGACGCACGATCGACGTCGAACGCAAACACCTTCCCCAGATGCTCAGGCAGGCGGCCGCACACCGCGGCAGCGCGTTCATCGAGATCTACCAGAACTGCAACATCTTCAACGACGGCGCGTTCATCGCGCTGACCGGCAAGGAGAAGTCTCAGAACCGCATCTATATCGAGCACGGACAACCGATCCGCTTCGGCCCGAACAACGAGCGCGGCGTGGTGGCCACCAGCACCGGACAACTCGAGATTGTCGACGTGGCCGAGGTGGGGGAGGACAAGCTGTTGGTGCACGACGCCCACCGAGGAGACCCGGGCCTTGCCTTCTCGCTGTCACGGCTTGCCGACGGACCGACCACACCCACCCCGCTCGGCATCTTCCGACAGGTCGAGGCACCCGTCTACGGGGACGGAATGGAGTCGCAGCTGCGCGCCGCGGCCGAGCAGCAGGGGCCCGGCGATCTCGCGGAACTGCTGATGACCGGCGACACGTGGACCGTCGACTAAGGCCTGTGGAAGAACGCAGGGACGAAGCCGTCGATGAGCGCGCCGCCGAGCTTCAGGTCGAGACCACCGACGAGGACCTCAAGGATCCCGAGGTCGCGCGCGACGCCGCGGATCAGATTCTGAAGGAGTCGCGCCGACGCACCGAGCAAGCCGAGGATCTCGACCCCGACGACGACGACGTCGTCAGACGGTCGAGCGAAGAGACCGCCACCGAGCCCGAGTAGCGACTACTCCGGCGACGGCGTGATACGCACCTCGGCGAAGCTTCCCTCACCGTCCTCGCCGATTTCCAGCACCTCGATGGAATAGTCGCCGGCCGTGAAGGAGTCGCCTTCCTGCAGTCCGGTGAACTTTTCGGATGTCTCGGCGTCGGGATCGTGGCCAAAGACGCTGAACTGGGCACCCGATTCGAGGATGTTTCCCACGCCGACATCGAGCTCGCCGAGCGACGGCTGGGTTCCCTGGTAGATCTTCTGGCTCAGCGAGTCGTCCTCGGCGCCTCCACCGTTGTCGCCGCCGCTGTCACCTCCGCAGCCCGCGAGCAGCAACCCAGCGGCAAGCAGCAGGAACGCCATGGGCTTTCTAGTCCCGCTCAAGATCGTTCACCACCACCGCATTGAGGTTGTCCTGAAATTCCTCGAAGGTCAGCACGGTATCGCCCTCACTCGTGCCCCACGGATTGCGGATCGTCACGGTGCCGGCCTCCGGATCGACATCGGTCACATAGTAGGCGTGGGATGCATAGAGCTCGCTGTCCTCGTAGAGCGGCTTCTTCTCGCCGTCGTCGCTGCTGAGGGTCTCGACCGTGATCGCCGAACCATCGTTAAGCGAGTCGTGGAGAGCCTCGATGCTCACGTCGCCGGCGTCGGAGCGATCGCTCTCGCTCCCGGTGAGGTGCTCCAGGGCTTCGTTGGTGAAGCCTCCCTCGATCTCTCCGTAGCTCCCGTGGTACTGGGCGTAGGCCTTCTCGATCAGCATGACCCAGAGCTCCGGGTTGGTTTCGCCGTCGGGCACATCGCCGGGACCCGCGAATTCGGTCGAGCCATCGGTGGCCGGGATGTGGGGACCGACCACGATGTCGACCGGGTCGCCGTCGTCGTAGAAGGTGACGGTGAAGGTTCCATTCTCGTTCGGACGAATGATGTCGCGGATTAGTTCCGGGTTCTGCTGAGCGACCTCGGCAAGGGATGCGAGCAGGTAGCAGTCACCCAGGCCCTGTTGGTCGATATCGCTCGGATGGATGGGATGGTCGTCGTCGCCCCGGATGAAGAGGTCACCGGCAAGGTCCTCGTAGTCCGCGTCGTCGAGCCCATCGTTCTCGACGTCGTCGAAACGAGGGTCCAGATCGTCGGTCAGAGCCATGATGCGCTCGAGGGTCTCGGGGGACGCCTTCTGGGCGATTGCGTTGAAGAAGGCGCGCCGCTCGCTCTCGTCGGTCCCGAAGAAGCCCTCGCCCATCCCGACAAGAATGAGCGCGAGCTCGGCGTCGTCCAGGTTGGCGATGACGGCGTTGAACTCGGCCGGGTCGAGGTCGTCGAGGATGTCGGCGATGGCGTCGTGATCGGCTCCCCAGAAACCGCGGAGCTCGTCCCTGATGTCCTCGGTGGCGTCCTCGACTATGTCGGGATCGGCCTCGACAGCATCCGGGTCGGCGTCGTCGGGATCGTCCGAGCCCCCCGGAGTGTCTCCTTCTTCACCCTCTCCGTCATCGGAGTCGGGATCGGTGGCGCTCACCTCCCCCTCGGCGACCGAGACACCGTCACCACACTCGCCGCCGGTCACCGAACAGATGGCCTCCTGCACCTTGTCCACGACCGTGGCGCCGATGTCGGACGCGGACATCACCACCAGGGCGACGACGGCCGCGACGAGGGCCAGAACGCCGACGTACTCCGCCGAGGTTTGGCCCTGCTGGCCGCGCGCGACCCGGAGACGTCCCATGGAGCAAGCCTAGGGAGTCGCCCATCCCGGCACATGGGTCCGAGGACCTATGTTGGGCGGTGGGCCGGGCCCAGATCGTGCCGTGTATCGTGCCCAGACTATGAACGCGCCACATCAGGGACACGGCGGATTGGCCGTAACCCATACGCTCAAGGCGCTCGGCGTAACCAACCTCTTCACCCTCACCGGTGGCCACATCTTTCCGATCTTCGACGGCGCCGTGGCCGACGGCATCCGACTCGTCGACGTGCGGCACGAACAGAGCGCGGCGTTCGCGGCGGAGGGTTGGGCCCGGCTCACGCGCTCGCTCGGCGTCTGCGCGGTGACCGCGGGTCCCGGCGTCACGAACGCGATGAGCGCTCTCGCCCAGGCGAGGTTCAACCAGGCCCCCGTTCTCGCGCTGGCCGGGAGGGCCCCCGCCTTCCGATGGGGCAAGGGGTCGCTCCAGGAGATCGACCACGTTCCGTTCGTCGATCCCCTTGCTCCGGCTCGGACCGTGAACGACTTCACCGACATCCCCACCGCCGTCATGGGGGCCGCGGAGGATGCGCTGAGCCCGCGGCGCGGCCCCCGCTTCCTCGACTTTCCACTCGACGTCCTGTTCAGCACCGGTGAGTTCGAGGTGCCGGCGCGGGAGCCTCAGACTTTCGACTTCGAGGAAGCCGGCGTGGGACGCCTCATAGAGGAATCCGAGCGTCCCGTCATCATGGCCGGCTCGAACGTCTTCATGGACGGTGCCGAGAAGGCGCTCGGATCCCTCGTCGAGAGGGCCCGCGTTCCGGCCTTCATGAACGGTCAGGGGCGCGGCTGCATCTCCGCCGACCACGAACTCGCGTTCGCGCGCGGCCGTTCGCAGGCACTCAGCGAGGCGGACCTCGTGATCGTCGCCGGAACGCCGTTCGACTTTCGGCTCGGCTTCGGGGAGAGCTTTGCTCCGGGCGCGAAGGTCGTGCATCTCGACTCGTCTCCCGACCTGATCGCCGAGCACGTCGGTCTCGCGGCGTCCATGGGCGGGCCGCTCAACCACGTCCTCGAGGGCATCGCCGACAGCGTCGAGTACCCACCCGACACGAAGGGGTGGATCGAGTCGCTGCGCGCCACCGAGGAGGCCGAGCGCGAATCTGCGCAGGCCGAGCTGCACGCGACGTCATCCCCGATTCATCCCATGCGCATCTACGGAGAACTGATTCCGCTGCTCGAGCGCGACGCGATCGTCATCGGCGACGGCGGCGACTTCGTCTCCTACGCGGGGCGAGAGGTGCCCTCATACGAACCGGGTTGCTGGCTCGACCCGGGTCCCTTCGGTTGTCTCGGGGTCGGACCCGGTTACTCGATGGCGGCCAGGCTGGCGCACCCCGACCGGCAGGTGGTGCTGCTCTACGGTGACGGTGCGCTGGGGTTCTCGGGGATGGAGCTCGAATCCCTCGTGCGCCTGAACCTTCCGGTGGTGGCGATCGTGGGCAACAACGGCATCTGGGGACTCGAGAAGCACCCGATGCGGGCGCTCTACGGGTACGACGTCGCGGCGGAGCTTCAGCCCGAGCTGCGCTACGACCTGATGATGGCCAGCTTCGGGGGCCGGGGCGAATTCGTCACCGATCCCGACGACATCGCTCCCGCATTGAAACGAGCCTTCGCGTCGGGAGAACCCACTCTGGTCAACGTCGCCACCGATCCGTCGATCGCCTATCCGAGGTCGTCCAACCTCGCCTGATGCTTAGCGGTCGGCGACCCAGGCGAGAAGCTCGTCGGCGGACATGTAGTTGAGGATTCGCTCTCTCGGAGCTCCTGCGGCGAGCACGGTCGCGATGCCCATGTCCATGTAGTCGAGCTCGTGGATGTAGTGGGAGTCGGTTCCAATCGAGATGTAGCACCCCGCTTCGACTGCGCGCGCTGCGAGCTCGGCGTTCAGATCCTGGCGGTTCGGGTTGCAGTCGATCTCGACTGCCTTCCCGACCTTCGCCGCTTCCGCGAACACCTTCTTCCAATTGGCGTGGAGCCCGGCGCGCGTGCCGTACATGCGCCCGCGCGGATGACCGAGCACGTGGAAGTTCGGATTGCGCACGGCGGCGAGGTAGCGATAGGTCTGATCCTTGTCCGTCTGGAGGCTCGAGTGAAACGAGCCGAGGACGAGGTCGAGGCCCTCGAGGTCACCCGGGTCGGTGTCGCCCTCTCCGGACGGTGCGATGTTCATCTCCAGCGCGTGGAGCACGCGGAAGCCCGAGTCGGACAGCGCGTCGTTGACCTCGGCGATCTCCCGAGCTTGCATCCGCATCTCGTCCGGCGTCATGCCCCCGGCGACCTTGAGCCCCTGTGAGTGGTCGGTGATCGCGACGTACGAGTAACCGAGAGCGCGCGCGGCTTCCGCCATCCCTTCGATGGACACGGTTCCATCGCTATAGGTGGTGTGCATCTGCAGGTCCGCGTTGATGGCCTCGCGCCACTCCGGGTGTCCTTCGACTATGGCCGAGCTCACCGAGCGGGTCGAGAAGCCGGTCCGCGATTCCGGTGGGTCTCCGACCTCGGGTGCCTGGTTCATCCAGCCCTCTATGCGACGAGCGAGCTTGTCGCCGACGCCCGGGAGCTCCGTGAGTGATCTCCCCCCATCGAGGACGTCCCGAGCCTCCTCGACCCACGCGAGCGCAGAGCGCGAAGCCTTCCGGTAGGCCCGCTGGCGGTAGGACTCGGCCTGATCGGCCGAGCGCGCAAGCAGGTCGGCTATCTGCAGGTTGGTGAGCGACATACGCGCGAGAGCCTAGTTGGCCTCACGCGTCCTGAGTACAGGCGGGAACGCCTTCGAGAAACGGACAAGGCAGGCACAGCCGTGGTTGTTGTCGAGAGACCTTGGGTATCTTCGGTCGATGCGCCAATTATTGACAACCGCGCTCGACGCCGCTACCGACGCGGGCGCCACCTACGTCGATGTGCGCGTTCTGGAAGCCGTGTCCGAGTCCCTGTCGACGCGAGGGGCCATCGTCGAGGGCTTGGATCGCTCGGAGTCGCTCGGTTACGGGGTGCGGGTGCTACGCAACGGGGCGTGGGGGTACGCGGCCTCTCCCAGGCTCGACCTCGGCGAGGTGTCTCGCATCGCCCGTATGGCCGTCGAGGTGGCCGAGGCGAGCTCGACTTCACAGACGCGCCCCGTCGAGCTCGTTGACGAACCCGTGCACGTGGCCACTTGGGTCACCCCTGTGGAGCGCGACCCGTTTGCCGTGTCACTCGAAGAGAAGCTGGGCCCGCTTCTCGAGGCATCCGAAGCAATGGAACGAGTGAAGGGCATACGGGTGGGTCGCGGGACCATGGATCTCCACCGACAGCGCAGTTGGTTTCTGACGTCGGAGGGCACCGATCTCGATCAGACCATCGTCAACGTGGGGGCCGGAATCGAAGCAACGGCGGTGAACGACGGCGACGTGCAGCAACGCTCGTACCCAGGTTCCTTTCGCGGCCACTTCGAGGCCGGCGGGTACGACATCGTGGAGCGGATGGACCTCGCCGGCAACGCCGAGCAGACGGCGGAGGAGACGCTGGCCCTGATACGCGCTCCGGAGTGCCCGGCCGGGACTACCACCCTCGTGCTCGACGGCCATCAGGTCATGCTCCAGGTGCACGAGTCGGTGGGTCATCCGACCGAGCTGGACAGGGTGCTCGGGATGGAGGCCGCCTTCGCCGGCACGTCCTTCGTCGGTATCCCCGAACTCGGCTCGCTCCGTTACGGCTCCGAGCACGTAACGATCCAATCGGACGCAACGAGCCCCGGCGGTCTCGGCACCTACGGCTACGACGACGAGGGGGTTGAAGCACAACGCGTCGATCTCGTGCGCGAGGGCATCCTCGTCGGTTTCCAGAGCTCGCGCGAGACCGCCGCTGCGATGGGGGCCGACCGGAGCAACGGAACGATGCGCGCCGAGGGGTGGGAGAACTTCCCCCTGATCCGCATGCCCAACATCAACCTTCTTCCCGGATCCGGTTCGCTCGAGGACCTCATCTCCGAAGTCGAGGAGGGCGTGTACATGTCGACGAACAAGTCCTGGTCGATCGACGACAAGCGCAAGAACTTTCAGTTCGGATGCGAGATCGGGTGGGAGATCAAACGCGGCAAGTTGACCAGAATCGTGAAGAACCCTCGCTACACGGGCATCACTCCGGTCTTTTGGGGATCGTGCGACGCGGTCGCCGGCGAGGACGAATGGCGTATGCACGGCACCCCCAACTGCGGGAAGGGCCAGCCGGGGCAAACCATGCGAGTGGGGCACGGCACGGCCCCAGCTCGTTTCCGAGGTGTCTCGGTGGGCGTATCTCAGTGAGCCGTGACTTTGCCGAGGTCCCGGTCGATCACGCGGATGCACGCCGGGCGGCCGAGTCGGTTCTCGATTTCCCCGGTGCCGACGACGTCGAGGTCTCGGTCATGGGCTCACAGACCGGGGTCACCCGTTACGCGTTGTCCGAGATAATCCAGAACACCGTTCGAAACGAAGTGCGCGCCTACGTTCGTGTCGTAACCGGACGGCAGGTCGCCACGGCGGTTACGACGCAACTGGACGCCGGCCACATGAACCGGGCTGCCGCGAGTGCACTCGAGGCGGCACGCCAATCTCGCCCCGACGAGGAGTGGCCGGGCCTTCCATCACCCGACGTGGTCGGACACGCTCAGGGGTGCTGGCGCTACGACGACGCCACGGCCGCTGCGACACCCAAGGAGCGCGCCGCGCAGGTCGTCCGGCTACTGAGCGCTTCGGAAGCCGACAACACGTCCGGCGTCTTCGAGACGAGCGCTCACAGCTTCTCCGTGCTGTCGTCGGCCGGAGTGGATTGCGCGGACGCGCACACCCGGTGCGTGACCACATGTCTCGTGGATACTGGTGAGGCGACGGGCTGGGGGGAAGATTCCTCTCACAGACTCGACCGGGTGGACGCGGAGGCGGCCGCGCGGCGCGCTCTCGACAAAGCCAGAAGGGGTACCGGAGCCATCGACGCGCCGACGGGTCGCCACCAGGTAGTGCTCGAACCGGCGGCGGTCGCCACGATGCTCGAGTATCTGTCCTACTGCGGGATGGGGGCCAAGCAGTTCATCGACGGCGAGAGCTTCCTGATCGGTCAGACCGGCAAGCAGCTCGCCGCGCCCGGGATCACTCTTGCCGATGACGTATGGCACGCGCATTCGGTGGGAATCGGTTTCGACTTCGAGGGAGTGCCCAAGAAGCGTGTCGCGGTCATCGACCAGGGGACCGCTACAGGGCCCGTGACCGATTGGCGAACCTCGCGAAAGCTGAAGACCGAGCCCACGGGGCACTACTCGGGGTCCACCGAGTTCGGGCCCTACGCCTCTCATCTAGTTCTCGATCGAGGTGGTGACTCTCTCGACGAACTCATCTCGGGCGTGGACGACGGGCTGCTGGTCACCCGGTTCCACTATGTCAACGTGCTCGATCGCCCGTCGACGCTGCTCACCGGCATGACCCGCGATGGGACGTTTCGCATCACGAAGGGCGAGGTCGGGGGCGCGGTCCACAACTTCCGCTTCGCCCACAGCGTTCTGGACGCTCTTAGGTCGACCTCGGGAGTGGGCCGGGAACTTGCCGCCTTCGCCCCGGACTACGGCTCGTTCGGCGGTACCGTTGCCCCAGCGTTGCGGGTCGAGGACTTCAACTTCGCCTCGACCACCTCGCACTGAACGGATTCACAAGTTCTCTAATCGAGGTCGATGCACGAGGTCTGGCACATCACGGTTCTGGCGGCCACGCTCTTCGCCGCGGCCGGGGGAGCGATCCTCCTTCTGGCTCCGCTGGTGTTCGACGCGCCGCCCCCCGGCCTCGGGCGTTACCGGCCCGCTCTGCTGACGGGGATCGGGGCGGCGATTGCTTTGGTCGTCCTGGAATGGACAGTTGTGCACTGACGTTACATATACTGGAGTTGCGCCCAGAGCGTGGGCCCACATTAAGGAGGATCTACCTGTGGCGATGACCGACAACGCCCAGAAGACGGTTTTTATAACGGCCTCGGCCGCATCCAAGGTCACCGAACTCCTTCAGCGCGAGATGGCCGCCTCTCCCGAAGAGCACGAGGGCAAGGAGTACGCCCTCAGAGTCGGCGTCCAGCCCGGGGGTTGCGCGGGGTTGCGTTACGCCCTGTACTTCGACGACCGCCAGCTCGATGGCGACGAGGTCGTGACCCACGACGACGTGACGATTCGCATGGACAAGATGAGCGCCCCCTACCTGCGTGGCGCCACGGTTGACTACGTCGACGGGCTCCAGCAGTCCGGTTTCACCATCGACAACCCGAACGCCAAGGGCTCTTGCGCCTGCGGCGACTCGGCCCAGTTCTAGAGCCTCAACAGCCTGTTCGGCGCCGCCTCCGGCCGGGGGCGGCGTCGTCGCGTTGAACCCAAAGGCGGCACCGACTAGGGGAACTGGACTCGGGGCCGGCTTTCGGGACCCGCTCGTGCCTGATGCGTTCCGTGACCAGGAGATGGTGCATGGTGCAGCGTTCTTGGACACGAAAGAGCGAACCGGTTTTCGGCACTTCGAAGCGCCGATCTCGAACTACCGAGCCGACCCCATGACAAACTTCGCCTTTGACGCCGTTTCGTGACCCTGACACAAGTGGGACGGCGCGTTCGCGTATGATGGGCTCGCTCATCGAGAGCGGAGGAGGGTCCGGCCCCGTGAATCCGCCGCAACCACAGATGGCAGGCCTGCAGGTGCGAATCCCGGAAGTGCGCGCCGCCATCGTGCAGCGCGTAGGAGGATGAGCGAATAAGGGCGACCTCGCCACTTCCGGGACCCGGGAGAGGTTCTTTATCGGTCGACAAAGGGAGAGGTTGCAGCGCATGGCGATAACCACCACGGTCATCGGCTCGTACCCAAAGCCTCCGGACGAGGGCCGGGCCTTCGTGGTCAGGCAGACACTTCACAAGCTCGAGCGCAAAGAGGCGACCGAGGAGGACCTCCGGGGCGCCCAGGACGACCTCGCTCGTTCGATCGTCGGCGAGCAGGAAGTCGCCGGAATCGACATCGTCACCGACGGCCACGCTCGCTGGGACGACATCCTCACCCCCTTCGCCAGGCACATCACGGGGTTCGAGATCGGAGGTTTGCTGCGCTGGTTCGACAACAACGTCTACTACCGGCGTCCGGTGTGCGTCGGGGATCTCGAATGGGGCGGGCCCTCTTCGGTCGACGCCTGGCGTTTCGCACACTCCGTGGCCTTGAAGCCGGTGAAGGCGGTCCTACCCGGACCCATAACCTTCGCTCGGCTCTCGGTTGACGAGCACTACGGTACCCACGAGGAGTTCGTGCTTGCGATCGCTCGGGTGCTGGCCCAGGAGGCCTTCGAGCTCGAGGCGGCCGGTGCCCGATACCTCCAGATCGACGAGCCCGCGCTGCTCGACGCACCCGAGGACCTGGTGCTCGCGAAGAAGGCCCTCGAAATCATCACCGGAGAACTGAAACCGAGCGCCACCGAGGTGACGCTGGCCACGTATTTCGGCGACGCCAAGAGGTTGGGCGAGGAGATCTACGACCTGCCGGCAGATGTCTTCGGGTTCGACCTCGTTGCCGGTCCGGAGAACAGGGCGATCGTCGACGCGCTGCCGGGCGGCAAGAAAGTGCAGGCCGGACTGGTCGACGCTCGGAACACGAAGCTCGAGGATAAGGATGACCTGGCGCGCGACATCGTCACGCTCGCGGAGCGGTTCGGTGCCGACCGCGTACGGGTCGCTCCCTCGTCGGGGCTCGAGTTCCTGCCGCGCGAGAAAGCCCGCGCAAAGTTGCTACACCTAGCACAGGCGGCGCGCCGTGCAGAGACAAACGGAGGGTGAGCGTTTCATGACCGCTAACGCGATGCAGGGACCGGGACTGTGGACGACGTCGGTGGGAAGCTTTCCCAAGCCCGACTACATCAAGAAGGCGCGGAGCCGGTTCGCTCGCAAAGAGATCAGCCGGGAGGAACTGCTCGACCTAGAACGACAGGCAACGAAGGAGTGGATCGAGTTCCAGGACTCGATCGATATCGATCTCGCAGTCGATGGCGAGATGTACCGCGGCGACATGGTGGCGTTCTTCGCCGAGGAGTTGCCGGGACTCGAGATTGGGGGCCTGGTTCGTTCCTACGGGAACCGCTACTACAGGAAGCCCATCGCCACGGGGCCCGTGGGGCGGGATCATGCGGTCACGGTGGATTGGTGGCGCTACGCCCAATCCCTGACGGACAAACCCGTAAAGGGCATGCTCACCGGTCCGTACACGATCTGCGACTGGTCGTTCAACGAGCACTACTCGACGCGTAGAGATCTCGTCCTCGACCTTGCAAAGGTGATTCGTGATGAGGCGCTTGATTTGGAACGTGCCGGCGCCAAATTCATCCAGATCGATGAACCCGCTGCCTCGACGCGCATGGACGAACTCGATCTCGTAATCGAGTCGATGGCGGTCGTGACCGAGCCCCTCAGCGCCCACACCATCACGCACATCTGCTACGGCGACTTCCACAACGCCTACCCGAAGATGCTCGATATCCCCGTCGACCAGATCGATCTCGAGTTCGCAAACTCGGACTATTCCCTGCTGGAGGAGTTCTCGGATCACCCGTTTACGAAATACATCGGCTTCGGTGTGGTGGACGTTCACAGCCACCATGAGGAGACGGTGGAGGAGATCGCCGAAGGCATTCGCAGGGGCCTGAAGCACATTCCGGCCGACCGCATCTTCGTCGACCCCGATTGCGGCCTGAAGACACGCACGGTCGAAGAGGCGAAGACCAAGCTGACGAACATCAAGAAGGCCGTCGACGTAGTGCGTGCGGAGCTGTAGGTCGTAGACTTCAAGCGATAGCCCAGACCCCGGGGGAGCTCCACCTGGAGCTGAGAGGCCGCAAGGCGACCCCATGAACCTGATCCGGTTAGTACCGGCGAAGGGAGTGGAACGCCATGACAAGCGTCGGCGAACGCGTTGCTCCTTCCGAGGAGTGGGGCATCGAACCCGTGCCACCAGAACGGCGGGCGCTGTCCGGCTTCGATCTTGCGATCCTGTGGGGAGATCTGGGTGTCGGTCTGCTCGTGCTGGTTACCGGCGGCTTGCTCGTGCCGGCCCTGTCGTTCACCGTCGCCCTAGCGGCCATCGTTGTCGGCTCGGTCATCGGATCGGCAGCCCTGGGCATTACGGCGGCCATCGGAGCCCGGGAGGGTATGCCCACGATGGCTCTCTTCCGCCCCCTTCTCGGCGTGCGCGGGTCGTGGATTCCCAGCTTGCTGAACTTCGCCCAGCTCGTCGGTTGGACGGCGGTCGAGCTCTGGGCGATGTCGTTGGTAGCGGACATCGTGTCCCGCGAGGTCCTCGGGTGGTCCGTCCGTTATCTGTGGTTGGGGATCTTCGCCGTGCTCTGCACGACACTCGCGTTGTGGGGCCCGGTAGGGGTGACGCGCGCGTATCTGAAGTCGTTTGGAGCATGGGTCGTCGTGGCGATCTGCGTCGCCCTCACCTTCTTTCTACTGAACGACGAGGGCATTCGGGCCACGTTGAGGGCTCCGGGAACCGGTGGGTGGCCAACCTTCGGACTGGCCGTGGATCTCGTCATCGCAATGCCCATCTCTTGGCTGCCGTTGGTCGCGGACTATTCCCGTTTCGGGCTGCGTGCGCGGTCATCGGGGTGGGGGACCGGACTCGGATATCTCGTGGCGAACATCTGGCTCTACACGCTCGGGGCGATGATCGTGCTGGGCGCGGGAGGTACTGCCGAGCCGGCCGGCATTGCGCTTGGCGTCCTCGCGATTGCCGGTGGAACCGTCGCCGGCCTTCTGTTTCTGGTGGGTCTTCTGGTCGGCGAGACCGATGAGGCCTTTGCGGATATCTACTCGGGTGCGGTCTCGTTGCAGAACATCTGGCCTCGGACGTCTCGCGTCGTGCTCACCGTCGTCATCGCGGCGATTGCCACCGGACTGGCCGCCACTCTCACAATGCAGCTCTA
This sequence comes from Actinomycetota bacterium, assembly GCA_009379915.1. Classification (GTDB taxonomy): domain Bacteria; phylum Actinomycetota; class CADDZG01; order CADDZG01; family WHSQ01; genus WHSV01. The sequence continues at coordinate 41,818 of WHSV01000003.1, forward strand.
CGAGAACTTCTTGTTCCTCATCGGATCCGTGTTCATCCCACTTTTCGGCGTGCTCGTGGCGTCGCATCTGAGCCGCGAGGCGCGCTCGGGCGGATCGCAGAACGGCAGTGTCGGCCGGGCGCGCTCGGGAGTGCGTTGGGTTGCCGTTTCCTCTTGGGTGATGGGTTTCTTGGCCTATCACTGGATCGCCCCTACCGGGCCGGACTGGTGGTTGGACCTCTCTGTCTCGTTGTTTGGATCGCCTCTGTCCGAGCGCTGGGCGTGGCTGGGAGCTTCCGTCCCGTCCTTCTTAACCGCGGCAACGCTGTCCTGGCTGTTGGCTCGACTATCATCGCGTCGAGCAAACGAGCAGAAAGGCGATGATGAAGATTCAGGCTACGTGCGACACGTGCGGTAGAAAATTTCTGTTGTCGCAGATCGGCCCTCAATCGGACGCCCCCGGCCGCTGCCCGTTTTGTGGAGCTAGATTCGCGCGACATTACAACTCGGTCTTGGTGGATGCCGTGGGGGGCGTCGAGAACGAGACTCAACGCTTCATCAATCTCCTGGCGAAGCTCCAGGCGATGGAAACCGGGTTCGATATCGACATCAAGGCGTTGTTGTCCCAGCTCGAACGAGACGTGCTAGGGCACGAGAGATCATCGACCTAGATGACGGAGCCCTTGCAAACGGTCTTGGTGGTCACTGACGATCATCCCATGACCTCCGAGATCGCTTACGCATTTCCCGATGAGGTGACCGTTTCGTTTGCGGAGGATGCACGCGAGGCGTTGCAGCTCATGAGAGAAACCACTCCGTCAGTCGTCATCATGGACATACGCACGGGAAGTGCCGGAGGTTACGGGCTCTCGCGCGACATGGCCGCAGATGATCGCCTCCGTGACGTTCCTCGTTTCATCTTGCTGGAGCGCAGAGAGGACTCCTGGTTGGCAAAACAGGCCGGCGCGACCCTCTCTCGCGTCATGCCGATTCCCAATGAGGAGCTCGTCGAAGAGGCCCTCGCGCTGACCTCCGGGCGGAGCGTCTCCCACTAGCGACTCGCCCAAAACCCGTAGCTATGGGCTTTCCGGGTCGTTGACATTTGCAAAGTCCCAGGTCAGACCCATTGCAGGTGGCTAATCCCATCCGTAGAATTACAACATTGTTATTCACGGATGGCACTCCGAGGGGGAGCAGTAATCGGGGGGCCTCGGGAAAGAAAGGCCGGGGGAATGCAGCGGATCACGACAAGACTTCTGCAACCAGTTGAGTGGCAGAGCGCTGCTCGGTGCTCGGAGGTCGACCCAGAGATCTTCTTTCCAGAGCGCGGTGGTTCATCGAAGGCCGCGCGCGCGGTGTGCTCCGGTTGTCCCGTACGAGTGCAGTGTCTCGAGTACGCACTCAACAACAAAGAGCAGTTTGGGATTTGGGGCGGAACTTCAGAGCGTGAGCGACGACGACTTCGCAAGGAGCGCACTCTTCGACGGTTGCGTGCAGTCTCGTAGTTCACGAAACGAGCCGCGAAACCAACGCATGCTCGTAACCGTGAACGACGCCGCGTCACCATTTCACTAGGTTCGGAACTCGTTGAGTAGACATTTGAACACGCGGGGAGCACGCGTACTCGTTGGAAGCAAAGTCAAGTACACACGCGCAAAAGCTTGATTACTCGACGTAAATGTTGCCTAATTGTTGATTGAATGCGCGCTTGTGCGCGTTTTTGGGTAAAGAAAGCTTCGTCGTTCGCATACTGCGCACGGCCGAAGAGGACGAGACGAAGTTGTAGAAACTTCGTCGAGGCATGAATGGAGGTGCCGGGGTTGGCAGCTAAGAAGACCACGGGCAGGAGGAAGAGTGCGCGTCGCAAGACGACTCGGAAACCTGCGGCTCGTAAGTCGTCTGCGCGTAAGTCGACGAGCCGAAAGAGCACCGCACGGAAGACGACGGGTCGCAAGAAGGCCACGGGTCGCAAGAAGGCCACGGGTCGCAAGAAGGCCACGGGTCGCAAGAAGGCCACGGGTCGCAAGAAGGCCACGGGTCGCAGGAAGAAGGCGACCCGCAAGAGCACCGCACGGAAGTCGACCGGCCGTAAGAAGGCCACGGGCCGCAGGAAGAAGGCGACCGGCCGTAAGAAGGCAACGGGTCGCAAGAAGGCTGCGGGTCGCAGGAAGAAGGCGACCCGCAAGAGCACCGCACGGAAGTCGACCGGTCGCAAGAAGGCTACGGGCCGCAGGAAGGCCACCGG